>CAMLYM010000031.1 GCA_946491705.1 uncultured Clostridia bacterium | reverse complement strand
GCATACAGGCCCCGCAGTGAAATTTTCACTGCGGGGTTTTTTCATGGATGCAAAAGAAACTGGCAGCGATCAATGAAATGGTAAGGGAATGATGACAATGAAAATGCCGGGCGCACAGATAATCGTGGAAACGCTGATCAGTCAGGGGGTGACCACGGTATTTGGATATCCAGGAGGCCAGGTTCTCAACATTTACGACGAGCTTTATAAGGCAAGCGACCGAATCCGGCACATCATTACAGCCCATGAGCAGGGCGCGGCCCACGCGGCGGACGGATACGCCCGTTCTACAGGCAAGGTCGGGGTAGTGATTGCCACCTCCGGACCGGGCGCGTCCAATCTGGTCACCGGCATCGCCACCGCGTATCTCGACTCCACTCCCATGGTCGCCATTACCGGGAACGTCCCTTTGCCCCTCATCGGGCGGGACAGCTTCCAGGAGGTGGACATTGCCGGAATCACCATGCCGGTCACCAAGCACAATTACATCGTCAAAGATGTAGCCGTTCTGGAGGATACCATCCGCGAAGCCTTCCAGATTGCAAAGTCCGGGCGTCCGGGACCGGTGCTCATCGACGTGCCAAAGGACGTACAGATTGCTCTTTGCGACTATGTGCAGGGAGGAGAGGTTGCGGCGGACCCCTTTCAAAGCCCGGCGGATGAGGAGCTGATACAGGCGGCGAAGATGGTCGCCGCGTCCAAGCGCCCCTTTATCTACAGCGGCGGCGGCATCGTCAGCGCCGACGCCTCCAAAGAGCTCCTTTCCTTTGCCGGCCGGATTGATGCTCCCATCGGTACGAGCATGATGGGGCTTTCCGCCGTTCCAAGCGGCTATCCCGGCTTTCTGGGGATGACGGGAATGCACGGCAGGTACGCGGCCTCCAAAGCCATGGCGGAGGCGGATTTGATCATCGCGGTAGGCACCCGGTTCAGCGACCGGGCCACCGGGAACAAGGACGAATTTGCAAAGAAAGCCCAGGTTCTTCACATCGACATTGATCCGGCCGAAATCGGCAAGAATATCCCGGCCCAAAAGTCCCTCATCGGCAACATCAAGGACATCCTGGCCCGGCTGTGCGCCCTCCTTTCTCCGCAAACCCACGGGGCGTGGAAGGCGCAGGTGGAAACTATGCGGGCTTACGAGAAGGAAAACCAGGAAGTCTTTCTGGGGCTGAGTCCTCAGTACGTCATCCAGGCGGCCAACCGCATTTTAGGAGACGACCTTCTGGTGGCCACCGATGTGGGCCAGCACCAGATGTGGGCGGCTCAGTATTATCCCTTCTCAAGGCCTCGTTCCTTCATTACCTCCGGCGGCCTTGGAACCATGGGCTTCGGCATGGGCGCTGCCATCGGTTCGTGCATCGCCAATGGGGAAAAGCGTACCGTCCTTTTTACCGGTGACGGCAGCTTTCATATGAACTTAAACGAAATGTCCACCGCCGTAGCCAACCGGCTGCCTCTGGTGATTGTGGTGATGAATAACGGCGTGCTCGGTATGGTTCGCCAGTGGCAGACCCTGTTCTACGGCCAGCGGTATTCGAACACCACTTTGGACCGGCAGACCGATTTTGTCAAATTGGCCGAGGCCTTCGGCGCCAAGGGAATCCGGGTAACCAATGAGGAGGAAGTGGACGCCGCTTACCGCGAGGCCATGGAGACGCAGGGGCCGGTACTCATCGACTGCGTCATTCATCCGGACGAAAAGGTGCTTCCGATGATTCCGCCCGGCGGAACCATCGACGACATTATGCTCAAATAATCCGCCCGGCGTGGCAGAAAACACAAAACCTTTACTTTCGCAAAGAAAAGAGGGAAAGGCAATGGAACAGGAACAGTTTGTCTTGAGTGTCATCGTGCAAAACCGGGCCGGCGTACTCACGCGGGTGTCGGGACTCTTTTCCCGGCGGGGGTTTAATATTGATTCCCTTACCGTGGGAGAGACGGAAAATCCGGAGTTTTCCCGCATGACGATTATGGCAACCGGCGACGATTATATCAAGGACCAGATCGTCAAGCAGCTGGGAAAGCTTCACGAAGTCCGCAAAATCCAGCTTATGGAGCCGGAAAACACGGTGACCAGGGAGCTGATGCTCATTAAGGTGGACGCTAGGAACGGGCACCGGGCCGAAATCATGGAGGCGGTTCACGTCTTTCGCGCCAAAGCGGTGGACTTCACGCCCAAATCCATCGGCATTGAAATCACCGGCGAGGCTTCCAAGCTCAACGCATTTGTCGAATACGTCCGGCCCTTCGGCATCATTGAAATGTGCCGTACCGGCGTAACGGCCATCGGGCGGGGTACCTCCTGTCTGGCGACCGGAGAATAACACTTTCATTGGTTCGCAAAGGTTTTCCAAAAATCTATTTGATAAAGGGGAAATTTACTATGGCAACGATGTACTACGAAAAGGATTGCAACCCAGGTGTGCTCAAGGACAAGACGGTGGCGGTTGTCGGCTACGGCAGCCAGGGACACGCCCATGCCCTTAATCTGCACGACAGCGGCGTAAAGGTCATTGTGGGCCTCTACGAGGGTTCCAAGTCCGCCCAGAAGGCCAAGGACGCGGGCCTGACAGTGATGAACACCGCCGACGCGGTAAAGCAGGCCGATATCGTCATGATCCTGGTCAACGACGAAAAGCAGCCGGCTCTTTATGAAAAGGACATCGCCCCTTATCTGCGCGCAGGCATGACTCTGGCCTTTGCCCACGGCTTTAACATCCACTATGGCCAGATCGTTCCTCCTGCCGATGTCAATGTCATCATGGTGGCTCCCAAGGGCCCCGGCCATACCGTTCGCAGCCAGTATCTCGAGGGCAAAGGCGTCCCGGATCTGGTGGCGGTGGAACAGGACGCCACCGGCAATGCGCTCGAAATTGCGCTGGCTTACGCTCAGGGGATCGGCGGCGCGAGAGCAGGCGTTCTGCAGACTACGTTCCGGGAAGAAACCGAAACCGATCTCTTCGGCGAGCAGGCGGTTCTGTGCGGCGGTGTTTCCGCGCTGATGAAGGCGGGCTTCGAGACCCTGGTGGAAGCCGGGTATCAGCCGGAGAATGCTTACTTCGAGTGTGTCCATGAGATGAAGCTGATCATCGACCTGGTGGTGCAGGGCGGTCTTTCCATGATGCGCTATTCCATCAGCGATACGGCGGAGTACGGCGATTACACGGTGGGCAACCGCATCATCACGGAGGAAACCAAAAAGGAAATGAAGAAGGTCCTCACCGAAATCCAGAACGGCACCTTTGCGCGCAACTGGCTGTTGGAAAACAAGGCAAACCGCCCCTACTTCAACGCCACCCGCAGAATGGAAGCCAACCATCCGGTGGAGAAGGTGGGCGCCGAGCTGCGTGAGAAGATGAGCTGGAAGCCGGGCAAATAAAAACGTTTGGTTTTTCTGCTGCGCCTGGGGCGATTTTCCCCCAGGCGCAACGCCTATCATTCCCAGGGAAGTTCTTCGCGAACCTGGGGCTCTTTCTATCTGAAATCTCTGCCGGTGCGAAGCGGCGAAACGGAGTGAAGTTTCCATGATTAGCGACCAAATCAAGAAGGGCCCCGAGCGCGCGCCGCACCGCTCCCTTCTCAAAGCCATCGGTTATACCGACAACCAGATCAAAAAGCCGCTTATCGGCGTGGTCAATTCCTTTAACGAGATCGTACCCGGGCATGTCCATCTGCAGCAGATTTCCCGTGCGGTCAAGGATGGGATTCTGGCGGCGGGGGGCACGCCGGTGGAGTTTAACACCATCGCCGTGTGCGATGGTATTTCCATGGGCCATACGGGGATGAAGTATTCTCTGGCGTCCCGTGAGCTGATCGCCGACAGCGTGGAGTGTATGGCCCGGGCCCACTGCTTTGACGGCCTGGTGTTCATCCCCAGCTGCGACAAAATCGTCCCCGGTATGCTGATGGCGGCGGCCCGCCTCAACCTGCCCTCCATCTTTGTCTCCGGAGGCCCTATGCTTTCCTTGACCTCCGATGAAGGAAAGGCCATGGACTTAAACAGCGTGTTTGAAGCGGTAGGCGCTTATATGGCAGGAAACATGGAGGAGGACCGGCTTTCTTATTTTGAGGACAATGCTTGTCCCGGCTGCGGTTCCTGTTCGGGCATGTTCACCGCCAATTCCATGAATTGCTTGTGTGAGGCGCTGGGCATCGCTCTTTCGGGCAACGGTACCATTCCCGCCGTTTATGCCCATCGGCTGCGCCAGGCAAAAGCCACCGGCGAACGGATCCTTTCCTTGGTGAAGGAGAACATCACCGCCCTGGATATTCTCAATGAAAAAGCATTTCACAATGCCTTTTCGGTGGATATGGCGCTGGGCTGCTCCACCAATTCCATGCTTCATCTGGCGGCCATTGCCAACGAAGCGGGGGTTCCCTTCGATCTCAAGAAGGTAAACGAAATCAGCGCAAAAACGCCCAACCTCTGTCATCTGGCGCCGGCAGGACACCATCATATGCAGGACCTGTACCAAGCCGGCGGGGTGTACGCGGTGATGAGCGAGCTCAATAAAAAGGGGCTGCTTGAACTGGATGCGAACACCATTTACGGGGTGGCTATGGGCGAAGCCATAAAGGGCGCAAAGGTTCTGGATCCAAATGTGATCCGGCCGGTTCAGACGCCTTATTCCGAAACGGGAGGAATTGCGGTACTCTTCGGCTCCATCGCGCCGAATGGAGCGGTGGTGAAACGCAGCGCGGTAGCCAAAGAGATGCTCACCCACAAGGGGCCTGCTCGGGTATTTGACAGCGAGGAGGAAGCCATCGCGGCTATTTACGCAGGGAAGATTACAGCGGGCGACGTGGTGGTCATCCGGTACGAAGGCCCCTCTGGCGGTCCCGGGATGCGGGAGATGCTGTCGCCCACCTCAGCGATTGCAGGGATGGGACTCGATAAGCAGGTGGCTCTCATCACCGACGGGCGCTTCTCCGGCGCCACCAGAGGCGCCGCCATCGGCCACATTTCCCCGGAAGCCGCACGCGGCGGTCCCATTGCCTACATCAAGGAAGGGGACCTTGTTTCCATCGACATTCCCCATTACCGCATCGACCTTGAAATCTCCGAAGAGGAGATGGCAAAGCGCAGAAAAGATATGCAGGTCAAGCCTCCTAGAGAGGTTTCCGGCTATATCAAACGGTATGCCGGAATGGTGTCCTCTGCGGACAAAGGCGCGGTATTGCAAAGTGAATAAAACAATCCCCTGGTCAGCTTTATGACCAGGGGATTGTTTCTACATCAAAAATATCCGCAATGATAATTTACAGCGCGTTACAACCAATCCCCGCGTTCCTTTTTGGCATAGGCATAGCCATAAAACCGCGGGGTTTTGTTCGCAATATCCTCTTCGGAAACACCCCGCCATATCACTAGGTCCCGGTGAAACGCATCGCAGCCGTTTTCCATACAGAGATACTCCGATGTTAGCTCCATCAGTACCATCGCGTCCTCCTGGCAGTCGCACAAAAGCTTTGTCCGGATGGATTGGGCAGGAACCCGGTAAGCATGAAAGGAAAGGCCCAACCTTTCCGCCGGATATTCCCGCGCCTGTTCAAATGAGGTATCCTCTTTGAGATAGCGCCGCAACTCCCGGCGCCTGGGATGAGCGGAAAGGGGAGAGGGGAGAGTTAAAAGATGAGGGTAGTGGTTTAGGATAACATTGACTTTGAGCATCTGAAGCTGCCCGGTGGAGAGAGAACATTCCACCGCATTGTATTCTACTTTGAGATAGGCGATCAGATTTGAAAACGGGCGCAAGTTCACGGTGGTATTCTCTGCCGCCCATTGCAAAAACGCATCCGTTTCCTCCTCTTTTTTGCTCAGATAGACGGCGGTGGGGCCGTCTGCCCCGCCGATGATCCCGATGGAACCGGCAGCTTTACCAAATGCTTTTTTAATGTACATATGGATCGCCTCCTTTTTCTATCTTACCGGAAGTTGGCGCGGAAAACAACACAGCAAAAGTAAAAAGCAGGCTTGCCTTCGGAGCAAGCCTGCTTTTCTGAAACGTTTTTCCTTACACAATACCCTGATCCATCATCGCGTTGGCAACCTTCAGGAAGCCGGCAATGTTGGCACCGAGTACGAAATTACCGGGCGCGTCGTAAGCGGCGGCCGCCTCGGAAATCTGGCGATAAATATTGACCATGATGCCCTGGAGCTTCTGGTCCACTTCTTCAAAGGACCAGCTCAGACGCTGGGCATTCTGGCTCATTTCCAGCGCAGAGGTGGCCACGCCGCCGGCATTTGCCGCCTTGCCGGGAATGTACATAATCTTATTCTTGAGGAATTCCTCGGTCGCTTCCAGGGTGGAAGGCATGTTGGCGCCTTCGGCAACCGCAAGGACGCCGTTCTTAATCAGAGTGCGGGCGTCGTCGCCGTTCAGTTCATTCTGGGTCGCGCAGGGGAGAGCCACGTCACAGGGAATAGTCCAGATGCCCTTGCCCTCGTGATACTCCGCGTTGGTGCGGGTCTGCACGTATTCCTTGATACGGCCGCGGCGCACTTCCTTGATTTCCTTGACAAGAGCAAGATCGATGCCTTCCTCGTCATAAATCCAGCCGTTGGAGTCAGACAAGGCGACCACCTTCGCGCCCAGCTGCTGGGCTTTCTCGGTGGCGTAGATGGCCACGTTGCCCGAGCCGGACACGACGACCTTCTTGCCGGCGAGGGTATCATTGTGGGCCCGCAGCATTTCCGCGGTGATGTAAACCAAGCCGTAACCGGTCGCTTCCTTACGGGCAAGAGAACCGCCGTAGGTCAGGCCCTTGCCAGTCAGAACGCTTTCGTAGCGGTTGGTAATGCGCTTATACTGGCCGTACAGGTAGCCGATCTCACGGCCGCCTACGCCAATGTCGCCGGCGGGTACGTCGGTATCCGCGCCGATATGGCGGTAGAGTTCGGTCATAAAGCTCTGGCAGAAGGCCATCACTTCGTTGTCCGACTTGCCCTTGGGATCAAAGTCGGAACCGCCTTTGCCGCCGCCGATGGGCAGGCCGGTCAGGGAATTCTTGAAAATCTGCTCAAAGCCCAAGAACTTGATGATACCGATGTTTACCGAAGGATGGAACCGCAGACCGCCCTTGTAGGGACCGATGGCGCTGTTGAACTCTACCCGGTAGCCCACGTTCACCTGGACATTGCCCTTGTCGTCCACCCACGGCACGCGGAACTTCAGCTGGCGCTCCGGCTCCACGAGGCGCTCCAAAAGCGCTGCCTTCTGAAACTGCGGGTTTTTCTCGATGACCGGCTCCAACGTGGTCAGAACCTCGGTCGCCGCCTGGTGGAACTCTTTCTCACCCGGGTTTTTACGGATCAGTTCCTCAAGGACTTCACTGACATATGACATACTGGAAAAACCTCCTTAGAATATGAATAGACATAAAAAAAGGGCGCAGTTCTCCCTTATAATCGGGAGGCGCCATTGCCTTTACCTATATACTACACGGTTTTCCTCTATATTTCAAGAGGAAATTGCAGAAAATGAAAAAAATATAAAGCAGTCGATTGTAATCCGGTCCCAATCCAGGTATAATAACACAAAGAAAAGACGTAGAGGGGGAGACGGATGCCAGAAGAAAAAGAGCTTCAGGATACGCCAAAGACCCAGCTGGAAGAACCGTCCAAGCAGACAGGACTTGGGGCAACCATCGGAAAGGTTTTGTTTGTAGTGGTACTGCTGGCGATCATTACCGCGGTCGTTATTTTTTCCGACAGCATCATCAACTGGGTGGTCGGCCTGTTTTAAAAAAGAAAAAGAGCCGGAATGAGATTTCATTCCGGCTCTTTTTCTTTTCGCGGCTTTACATGAGCCAAGGGATTTGCGTCCACTGCCTTTTGCAGCTGTTCGTCCACAATATGGGTATAAATTTCCGTGGTGGCCAGATTTTCATGACCTAATATTTCCTTGAGTGCTCGGATGTCCACATTACCATGCTGGTACATCAAAGTAGCGGCGGTATGGCGCAGCTTATGTACCGAATAGCCTTGCCCGTCCAAACCGATTTTTTTGAGATTGGCGTACACCATGGCCTGTACGGTCTTCGGGCTGATCCGCTTTCCGCGGCTGCTGAGGAACAAGGCCTCTCGGTCCACGATCACTTTGATTTCCTCTGCACGTACCTTCCAATATCGGTCCAGCGCGTCCAGGCATGCCTGGTTTAGGTATACCGTTCGTTCCTTATTTCCTTTTCCTACCACACGCATGGTATGATCGGTGCGAATGTCTTTTCCATTTAATCCCACTAACTCAGACAGGCGCAGGCCGCAGTTTAACAGCAATGTCAAAATGCAGTAATCCCGTTCCTTATGAGCGCCGTCTACACTGTTAAGCAGCTCCAAAGACTGCTCGAGCGTCAGATATTTGGGCAGCGATTTTCGCTGATGGGGCACGTCCAGCTCCTTGACCGGGTTTTCTTCCAATCGCATGGATTCGGGGGCCTTCACCGTCAGATACTGAAAAAAGGATTTGAGGCTGGAAACCTTACGGGCACGGGCAGCCGCCTGATTGTGACGTTCCACACGGGCGTACCGAAAAAATTCGTAGGCATCGGTCAGAGTAACTGAACGGATCAAATCTATGTCTACATCATCAATCGGAATGGTTTCAAAGTCCGCATCCTTAGGCACCAAACCGCGCTGCCATTTGATAAACCGGAAAAAGGTGCGCAGATCCATAAAGTATTCTTCCACCGTGGACGGTGACTTGTTGCGGGTGGTTTCCAAGTATCCAAGAAAGTTACGGATGGGTACCGACGCCTGCTCGTAGATGTTATGGCTTGCCAAGAATCTTCCTCCTACTAAGGAAGTAACCTTGGAGGACTATGAAGAGGCTTTTTGCCCTCACCTATTATACAAAACATTTATTTTGTATAATTACCTCTGGGAAAAGCCAGGTATATTTCCGGGCGTTTGCAACGCCCTCCTGTCCCTGGCCTTTCCCAACATATCACCCGATACGGCAACTAAACAAAATGCGCCGTTCTTGTATCATCGGCGGAGCCATGCCTCTTTCCTTACCCCAAAGCTACGTCCAGAATCATCATAATGAGAAAGCCGAGCATCACCCCGGCGGTCCCGGTATGCGAATGCTCTCCCAAATGGGCTTCCGGAATCAGTTCTTCCACCACCACGTAAATCATCGCGCCTGCGGCAAAAGCCAGAAGCCATGGCATGATGCCAGTGACGCTTCCCACCAGCAGCACGCCGATGATACCCGCAATCGGTTCCACAATCCCGGACAGGGCTCCGTATACAAAAGATTTTACACTGGAGAGGCCCTCTTTTTTCAGTGGCAGCGATATGGCCGCGCCTTCGGGGAAGTTTTGCAGACCCATACCAAGAGCTAGCACGGCCGCCGAGGTAACCGTGACCGCACTGTCCACCCCTTGGGCCGCCAGACCGCAGGCAAGGCCTACCGCCAGGCCTTCCGGGATATTGTGGAGAGTGACGGCGAACACCAGCATGGTGGTGCGCTTAAAGGAGGAGCGGACTCCTTCCGGCTCACTTTCACCCGGATGCAGGTGTGGTAAAAGCCGGTCGAGAACCAGAAGGAACAATCCGCCAAGCACAAAACCGCCCGCGGCAGGAATCCAACCGATCTGCCCCTGGTCCTCTGCCATTTCTACGGCTGGAATCAGCAGCGACCAGATGGACGCTGCAATCATGACCCCGGCGGCGAACCCCAGAAAAATCCGTTCCGCTTTCCGCCCGATCCCGCCGCCAAATAAAAATACGGTGGCCGAGCCAAACGCGGTCATGAGAAAGGTAAAGCCGGTCCCAGCCGCCGCCAAGGCAAGCGCAGACCAGTTTTCCATACTTCCACCTCCAAAATGACGTACCGTCGTTTTTCCCATTGTAACACATTCTTTTTTTCTTTCCTAGAGTATTTTGTTCGCTGCGGTCGGTTCTCATACAAAACCAAACAAAAGAAACGGACGGCTTTTCGCCGTCCGTTTTAAGATACCATTCTATTCAGAAAAATAACGGCATTCGGATAGACCTCCTGCTTTTGCAGCCAGACTCCCAGCAGATACCATACAGGAATCAACGCCAGCAATTCCAAACGGACAAAATCCGTAATCATATAAGACAAGCATCCCTTCGCACCAGTGTATGCGGCCGAATACGAATGTGTGTGCATGTCTTCCCTCCTTTTTCGCACACTAAGAAAAAGGAGTTGACTGCATGACTACGCTGATCGCCTATCGGTTTACCAAGGCCCAGGAAGCCTACCAAGCTTTTTTTGATGAGATTCATTCCCTTGCAAAGGGAGAGGAATTGGAGCTGTTCGACGGCTGTATCCTGATGCCATTTGGTATGACGGCGCTTGGCCTTCGAAACCGGTTGCGCCCTTTTCTTGCCCCTGCCGACCGGCTTTTTCTCTGCAACTTTGCGGAGGATTGCGCCGGCCAGCTGCCCCAACGACAGAAAAATTGGCTGAAAGAACATGTGTTCTGGTTCCGATAGCAAACAAAAAACACGCACAGAAGGTTCTGTGCGTGTTTTTTGTTTGCTATCGTAGGGGATCTCTCCCCCTCTTCCCTATTTCACCACATTATTGACCGGATTGCCGTTTAAATAGGCCTTAAAATTCTCTATGGCAACCTGATAAAGCCGGGCGCGGGTTTCATGGGCGGCCCAGGCAATGTGTGGGGTAATGACGCAGTTTTTAGCAAGAAAAAGCGGATTGTCCGGCTTTGGCGGTTCCTTTCGCAGCACGTCCACGCCGGCGCCGGCCAGGTGTCCAGAGTTGAGAGCTTCGGCCAGGTCCTCCTCATTGACCACTGGACCCCGGGAGGTATTGATGAGATAGGAGCCCTCTTTCATCAAAGCCAGGGTATCCCGGTTAATGAGGCCTTTTGTTTCCTCATTGAGAGGGCAATGCAGGCAGAGCACATCCGCCTCCTTCAGTACTGTGTCCCGGTCAGCCCAGCGCACTCCGGAAAAATCCAGTTCCTTTTTCCGGGGCGAGTAGGCCACCACCTGCATCCCCATGGCAAGAGCCACCCGGGCGGTCTGTTGCCCGGTCTGCCCCATACCGATGATACCCATGGTTTTACCGGTAAGCTCAGTCAGCGGTGTCAGCCAGAAACAAAAGTCCTTTGAAGCGCACCAAGCGCCCGCACGGACCGCTTCACTGTGCCGGCTTACCTGATTTGTAAGCTCCAAAAGCAGGGCAAACACCATCTGGGTCACCGCATAGGTGCTGTAGGCGGGGATATTGGTAACAACCAGGCCCAGCTCCTTGGCGGCGGACAGGTCCACCACGTTAAAGCCGGTGGAGAACAAACCGATGTATCTGAGATTTGGGAGAGCGTACAAAATGTCCCGGGTCAGGATGCTCTTATTGACGAACAGCGCCTGCGCGTCCTTCGCACGCTCGATAATCTGCTCTGGGGCCGTGCGGTCGTATACCGTCAGTTCCCCCAAGGCGGACAGGGCATCCCAGCTCAAGTCCCCCGTGTTCAGCGGAACTCCTTCCAACACCACCAGCTTCATGGACATCCTCCTTGCCAAAATGACGAATCTAGAACCATACGATACTTATCTTGCCCGGGTTTTGATTTCTTCCAGCGCCCCGTCGATAAATTCCTCTACCGTCATAGAACCCTTGTCCCCATCCTTGCGGGAGCGTACCGATACAGTTCCCGCCTCCACTTCCTTGTCGCCGATAATCAGCATATACGGGATCTTTTCCATCTGCGCTTCCCGAATTTTGTAACCGATTTTCTCATTGCGCTCGTCCATGGTAGCGCGGATACCCGCATCTTTCAGCCTCTGGTTGATTTCAGCGGCTTTATCGAACAGGCGTTCGCTGATGGGAAGCACTCGTACCTGTTCCGGGCTTAACCACATGGGCATGGCGCCCGCGTACTTTTCCAGAAGCAAAGCCAGGGTGCGTTCGTAGCAGCCGATAGAGGTACGGTGAATGATATAGGGGTTCTTTTTCACACCATCCCGGTCCACATACTCCATGCCGAACTTCTCCGCCAGCATTTGGTCAATCTGGATGGTGATGAGGGTATCCTCCTTGCCGTGGACGTTCTTGATCTGAATATCCAGCTTCGGGCCATAGAAGGCGGCCTCGCCCACTCCAATGACATAAGGAATTTCCAGGTGATCGAGGATTTTCTTCATCGCGCCCTGGGCCTCATCCCACTGCTCAGGAGTGCCGATGTATTTTTCCCGGTCATCCGGGTCCCACTGGGAGAACCGGTAGGACACATCCTCGTATAGGCCAAGGGTCTTGAGCATGTAGATGGCAAGCTCCAAACAGCCCTTGAACTCGCCTTCCAGCTGTTCCGGGGTGCACATCAGGTGGCCTTCCGAAATGGTAAACTGCCGTACCCGGATCAGGCCGTGCATCTCGCCGCTGGCTTCGTTGCGGAACAGCGTGGAGGTTTCGTTGTACCGCAAAGGCAGGTCCCGGTAAGACCGGCTGCGGTTTAAGTACGCCTGGTACTGGAAAGGACAGGTCATGGGACGCAGGGCGAACACTTCGTCGTCCTTCTCCGGGTCGCCCAGCACGAACATGCCGTCCATGTAATGATCCCAGTGGCCGGAGAGCTTATACAGATCGCTCTTGGCCATGTAGGGGGTCTTGGTCAGCAGCCAGCCGCGCTTTTGCTCCTCGTCCTCCACGAAGCGCTGCAAGGTCTGAATGACTCTGGCGCCCTTTGGAAGCAGGATGGGCAGGCCCTGGCCAATGAGGTCGGAGGTGGTGAAATACTCGAGCTCCCGGCCGATTTTGTTATGGTCCCGCTTTTTCGCTTCTTCCACCGCCGTCAGGTATTCTTCCAGCTGGGCATTCTTCGGAAACGCCGTGCCGTAGACCCGGGCCAGCTGCTTGCTGGTGGCGTCGCCCCGCCAATAGGCACCGGTGCACTGTGTAAGTTTAAAGGCCTTTACCACGCCGGTAGACATCAGATGCGGCCCGGCGCACAGGTCCACAAACTCGCCCTGGCGGTACAGGGTGATGCGCTCGCCTTTGCCGGAGTGCTCCTCCACCAGCTCCACCTTATAGTTCTCGCCCGCCTCTTCAAAGAGCTTTTTCGCTTCCTCGGGCGAAACCTCGATGCGCTCTAAGGCCAGGTTTTCCTTGACGATCTTCTTCATTTCCCCTTCGATCTTTGTAAGATCTTCGGGCGTAAAGGGCGTATCGGTATCGAAATCGTAGTAAAATCCGTTGTCAATAGCCGGACCGATGGCCAGCTTTACCTTCGGATAAAGGCGCTTGACAGCCTGGGCCAGAATGTGAGACGCCGTATGCCGAAACGCCCAGCGTCCGTCCGGATCGTCAAAGGTGAGAATTTCCACTTGGCAGTCCTCGGTCAAAGGGGTGCGCAGGTCCACGGCTTTGCCGTTGACACGGGCCGCACAGGCAGCCTTGTAAAGCCCCATGCCGATGGATTTGGCGAACTGAGCCGCCGAAATGCCGGCCTCGGCTTCCTTAACAGAGCCATCTTTCAGAGTAATCTGGATCATCAAAACATCTCCTCACGTAAAATAAAAAGCCCCGTCCCTGTTAACAGGGGCGAGGCAAACGACCACACGGTTCCACCCTGATTCGGCGAAGCTGGCAAAACCGCCTTCTCCGTCTTCTCAGACGAGCCCTTAACGCGGGCAATCCACACGGCGCGCCATTTCCTGCGCGCGGCTCGGGAGGCGGTATCCGAAGCAATGCTCTTTTTTTGCCGCCGAACACACTCTCAGCCGGTGGTGCGTTCTCTCTGCTTGCGGTGCGCACAAAATGGCGCAGGGCATTGGGCTTCCTCCGTCGACACGGTTACTCTTGTTTTGATCATCTTAGCACTGTTTTTTTGGAAAGTCAAGGGGGTCCTTATCTATTCGATGCGCAGCGCTTCCACCGGGCGAAGCTTGGAGGCCTTGTAGGCCGGGTAAACGCCGAAGAAAACACCAATGAGCATGGAGACGCCGATGGCGTTTAGAATGGTGGGCCACTGAATGGCGGCGGACATACCTACCGCCATAAGCCCCAGCATGGAAATCCCCAAGCCCACCAGCGCCCCTAAGAGACTGCCAATGGCGGTTATGAACACCGCTTCTAAGAGAAACTCCACCATGATCTTATGGTTTTTGGCGCCGATGGCTTTCTTGATGCCGATTTCTCTGGTCCGTTCGGTGACGGACACCAGCATGATGGTCATAATCCCAAGCCCTGCCACAATCAGGGAGATGCCGCCGATGAGGGAAAGAACCAGGGTGATGATATCCAGCATGGACATGAGCTGATCCCGCTGCTTAGCCAGGTTTTCCGCATGGAAGGCGCCGGTGGTGCCGCTTACCTGGTCGAGGGCGGAAATGATGCTGCTCTGGGCATCCTCCACGTTGCTGCCGGGGTTTACCTTGACGGCGATCTGGTCAAACTTATTGATGACCGCGTATTCCTGCAAGGAAGTATAGGGCACGTACACGATGGAGGGCACATAGTTGCCGATGACGTTTTGCATGATGCTGCTGCCGGCACTGACGATGCCGACGATTTCATAGGTTTCCTCATTGCCGTTCATGAGAATCTGCATGGTTTTGCCCACGATGTTTTCCCGCCCATAGGTGGACAGGGCATAGTTTTGGTCCACAAGGCAGACCTTAGCGGTATCCTCCACATCGTTTTTGTTGATCAGCCGGCCGTGAAGCAGCTCCAGGGAAATGATCTGCTTGGCGCCTGAGTCGATTCCCCAGACCAACGAATCGGACTTCTCCCCTTTTAGGGTGGAATCGGTATAATACATAATCAGGGGCATGGCGTTTTCCACCGAAGGCAGCTCCCGGATGGCGTTGAGCTCGTCCATCTGCAAGTGTACAGAGGTGGAGGTTCCGTAAGCAGCGGTGGAAACGCTCAAACCGGTAATACCCATGTTGTCAAGCTCGCTGGTGACCGCTGCTTTGCCCGCGTCGCCGATGGCGCCGATGACCACCACTGACGCAATTCCGATGGAGATGCTCACAATGGTAAGCCAGGTTCGCATGCTTTTGCGGGTCAGGTTACGCACTGCGATTTTGAGCATTTCAAGCATCCGCATCCACCCCATTCGCAAGCTTTACCCGCACTCCATGGCCGGTGATGTCGTCCGGGTTTAAAATGATTTTGTCCCCCGCCTTGAGTCCACTGGTGATCTCCACCCCATCGGTCAGCTCCCGCCCGGTGGTCACGTCCACCCGATGGGCTTGGGCCATGGAGTAGATATACACGTATTCGTTGCCCTCCTCGTCCTGACGCACCGCTTCATAGGGCACCAGGATGGACTGGCTGAGCTGTGAGGTGGTGATGCTCGCTTCCACATTGTAGTTGGGCTTTAGATGTTCGTCCGCCCCGTCGATGGATACAATGGCGTCCACCACCGTTTCATACGCAGCGCCGCTTAGCTGCTGCCGGGCGGAAGGAAAGATTTTCTGGATGGTACCGGTGTACGTATGGTCTTTAAAGGCTGTCCCGGTAATGGAAACCGGCTGGCCCACGGCCACGTCCCCGATTTTGGATTCGTTGATGGACACCTTTACCTGCAAGCTCTCCAGGTCGGAGATGGTGACTACGGCGGTGCCCGGCGTGGTCAGCCCGCTTTGGGAGACGCTCAGGCTGGTGACGGTGCCGGAAATGGGGGCCTTGACCACACCGGGAATGTCATCCACGCTCTCGACCGTGGAGCTCTGTTGCTTGGAGGAAGAAGGAACAGAGGAACTGGATGTCCCCAGGCTTCCCAGCACCTCCTGGGACAGGCCCATGGAACTGCTGTAGGAAAGCAAGGTAAAGGTTGCCTGCTGGTCCACATAAAAAAGCGGCTGGCCTTCGGTAACCGTGTCCCCCACGGCCACCTTTACTTCCGATGCCACCACCGGCGTGTCCAAAACTACGTCTTTTTTATTGGTTTCCTCGATTTTTCCGGAGCACTTGACGGTATTCTCCACTTCGCTGACCTGAGCGGTATAGATGGTTACCTCGGTTACAGGCGGCGCAAACAGGTTCGCACCCGTAAAGACACAGGCAATCACCAACGCGGTGGAAATCAACAGAATCACATACTTTTTCATCCAATAACCCTCTCCTTATCCCACAAAACCGCCTTTTCCAATGGAAATGACGGTATGTAATGGAAAAAATAAAGCCAAGACGGCGCGCGTTCGGCTGTCTGGCTTTATTCTTTGAAGGAAAGGCGGTTTTATGTCCGTCTTTTTCTAAAAAAGCAAGTCAATTCTTAGTAATCGGACCTTTCGCATATTTCCGGGAAAGAAAGGAATCCTATAGGAAAAAGAGCGCATGGAAAAGGAAGGTGACGAGCATGTGCCTCATTCCCTGCAGTGCCGACTGCCAGTACCAGTCAGATGGCTACTGCCAGCTGGAACATCCCACCACGGTCAACAGTGTGCAGGAACATGGCTGCGCCCATTACATTCAGCGAAATCCCGGCGTCAGCCAAGACTTGCCTCAAACGCCTCCCGAACATTGCGCACAGGAATAAGCTCCACCCCCGCAAGGGAGAGGCCCATAAGCGCCTTCATATTATGCTGGGGTAGAATAATCCGCTGAAAGCCCAGTCTCGCCGCTTCCTTGACCCGTTCCATGGCATGGCTGACTGCCCGGATTTCCCCGGCTAGCCCCACTTCTCCAAAGGCGATGACGCTTTGACTCACCGGCACGTCCTTTAAACTGCTCACCAGTGCCAGCGACACCGTCAGGTCGGCTGCCGGTTCATCCAGCCGCAGGCCGCCGATGACGTTTAAAAACGCGTCCTGGTTGCTGAAAAAGTACCCCGCCCGTTTTTCCAGCACCGCCAGCAGCAAGGACATCCGGTTGTAATCAAACCCGGTGGACATTCGGCGGGGATTGCCGAAGCAGGTGGGGGTCACCAAGCCCTGCACCTCGGCTAGAATAGGCCGGGTTCCTTCCATAATGCAGGCGACACAGGAGCCGGACACGTTTTTCGGCCGGCCTGAGAGCAGCATCATCGAAGGATTCGGTACCTCGCAAAGCCCCGTATCCCGCATTTCAAAGACCCCGATTTCGTTGGTGGAGCCATAGCGGTTCTTAACCGCCCGTAAAATCCGGTAGGACATATTGCGGTCCCCCTCAAAGAAGAGTACCGCGTCCACAATGTGCTCGAGCACCTTTGGCCCGGCAATGGCCCCGTCTTTATTGACGTGGCCCACCAGGAGAATGGGAATTTCCATGTCCTTGGCGGTATGCATCAGGGCGTTGGTGCATTCGCGCACCTGGGTGATGCTGCCGGGAGAGGACTGGGTTAGTTCCGAGTTCATGGTCTGGATGGAGTCGACAATCACAATATCCGGCCGGATGGCGTTTATTTGTTCCAAAACGTTTTCCAGATGGGTTTCCGAAAGCAGCAGCAGGTTTTCGCTGGTTACCCCAAGCCGGTCCGCCCGCAGTTTAATCTGCCTGACCGATTCTTCACCCGATACATAGAGAATTGTGCAGGTCTCGCCGATAAACTGACACACCTGCAAAAGAATGGTGGATTTGCCGATGCCGGGGTCGCCTCCCAAAAGGACGATGGACCCTTTGACGATGCCGCCGCCTAGCACCCGGTCCAGTTCCCCAAGGCCGGTGTGGTAGCGCTGTTCATCCTCGAATACCACGTCTTTTACCGCCACCGCCCTGGAAATGCCTCTGCTGCGGGACGCCGTCCCTGCCGAAGCTACGACGGGGACTTCTTCGTTCATGGTGTTCCATTCCCCGCAACCGGGACATTTCCCATACCATTTGGCCGACTCATAGCCGCATTCGCTGCATACATAGATGGATTTGGACTTTGCCATTTTCTACTTCCTCCTGAAAGATACCCGTCAAAAGCATCCGCTGTTTAAAAGCCCGCAAAGGATGCTCATGGTAAGTTGGTTTTGATAGTCCTCGTCTTGCAGCTTGGCTTCCTCCTCAGGGTTCGACAAAAAGCCGCACTCGACGATGACCGCCGGGATCTTCGCCTTGCTCAAAAGGTAAGATTCGCTTCCCAGCGGCTTTGCCACCCGGTTGTTGTCCGGTTGGAGCATCTCCACCACCGCGCTTTGCACTGATTTTGCGATGAGCTCGCTGTCGGCGTGGTTCTTTGAATAGAAAACCTGGGTGCCATGGTATTGGGACTGCTCAAATTTATTTTGGTGGATGCTTAAAAAGATCCCCTGAGGATATTGTTCGATAATCGCCAGGCGCGCATGCATATCGGCCACCTTCTGGGAGCGGACGGTGGAAAGTTTTGGATCGTGTAAGGAAATGTCGCTGTCCCTTGTTAAAACCACCCGGTAGCCCATCGCCCGCAGAGCGTCCCGCAGCTTTAGGGTAATCGCTAGGTTCAGGTCCTTTTCCAGAATGCCGCTTTTCCCTACCGCACCCCCGTCCATTCCTCCATGACCCGCATCCAGCACAATTACCTTGCCGCTGACCACCGGGCCCGCTGCCGTGGGTTCGGCCAGCAGTATGTCACTGGAGACATATACCATGGAGACAAACACCAGCGCCAGGCAGCTGATGAGAATGCAAATTCGTTTTTTTGTCAGCAAAAAAGATCACCCCCACACATGTATATGCGCAGGGGTGTAAAAAATCATTTGGAGGACTTGGTTTTTGTTTTTTTGTAGACGATGGAATGAAGAACGGAAACCTTCCGGTATCCCATATTGTAAACCACGCCTGCGTAGATGGGAAGAAACAGGTTGAGGGCAACCACTGCCAGAATAGAAAGATAAGACACGTTGACAATGGACAGGAACATGGAAGACGGATCCGCCGACATACCCGGCGCCATCAAGGCGTTAAAGATATGCAGGTACTGAGGATTGAGCACCCGGTAGGCCACTGCGAGAAATGGGATATCCATTACCTTCCCAAGCACCAGCATTACCGCAAAGATTGCATAAGGAATCAGCGCAAACAGGCCGATCTTAACGCCGCGGAACTTGTCGTATTTCATTTGGTTGATGTCCACAAGAATCTGGTCTTCATGCCCCATCTGCCAGATGGTCCCGTAAAGAGAGCCGAAATAAACGAGAATCAGCAGGATTTGAGTCAGCACGACAAATGCGGTTCCCTCTGCGGTCAGTGCCAGAACCCAACAGAGCAGAGCGAAAAAAGAAGCCAGGAGACAACTAAGCATCAGCTGAGCGCCCTGCCTTGGAATGCTTTTATTCAAATAGAGCACGTCCTTTCTCACTTGAAACACCCTCGATGTTTCTGACATGTCTCTATTCTACTACGAATTCCGGTCCGTTTTATGAAATTTTTTTAAATTTCCAATCTTTTTACGCCGTTCTTCCAGCACCGCCGACACATCCTCCACCGAAATCCCTTCCTGGGCCATCAAAACAAGCACATGATAGGTAAGATCGCAGATTTCGTTGACCGTGTCTACCTTTTCTCCGTTCTTCGCCGCAATGATGACCTCCGCAGCTTCCTCCCCTACCTTTTTTAGAATCTTATCCGTTCCTTTTTCGAACAGGTAACAGGTATAAGACCCCTCCTGAGGATTTTCCTTGCGGTTTTCGATGACCTCGTAAAGGCCCTTTATCACGTCGCTCATCGTTTGTTCCTCCTACTATGTATTCCAAGCTGCTCCGGCAAAACACCCGGCGCTTTTATTCTGCAAAGTCCTTGATCTTCTTAAAGAAGCAGGAATGGGAACCGGTATGGCAGGCGGGACCCGTCTGCTCCACGATCACAAGCAGGGTGTCGTCGTCGCAGTCCCCGGAAATGGAAACCACCTTTTGCAGATGGCCGGAGGTGGCGCCCTTGTTCCAAAGCTCCTGCCTCGAGCGGCTGTAAAACCAGGTATACCCAGTTTCCAGCGTCTTTTGCAGGGATTCCCGGTTCATATACGCGAGCATCAGAACCTCTTTTGTCCCCTTTTCCTGGACGATTGCCGGGATCAGCTCCCCTTTTACGAAATACTTCTCCAATTGCATCATGCTTTCTCCTTTTACCGGCTCGCCTCAAGAATGGCTTCCTTCAAAGAAAGAGTGCCCTGGTAGATCGACTTGCCGCAAATGGCGCCGTATAGCCCCAGCTCTTTGAGCGCCTTGATGTCGGACAGGTTCGTTACCCCGCCGCTTGCAATCACATCGCAGGACACCGCTTCATTGATGGCAGCGAGCTGCTCGAGATTCGGGCCGGACAGGGTTCCGTCCTTGGAAATATCGGTAAAGATCAGGCAGGTAACGCCGATGGCCTCCATCTGCTTGGCGAGATCCAAAAAGTGCACGTCCGAAGTGGAAAGCCATCCTTCCGCCGCCACCATGCCGTTCTTCGCGTCGATTCCCACCGCGACGCGTTCCCCGTATTCCTTCACTGCTTCCTTGACAAAGGAAGGATTTTTGACCGCAGCCGAACCTAAGATGATCCGGGAAACACCCTGTTCCAAGTAATAAGAAACCGTCTGCATGTCCCGGATGCCGCCGCCCA
>CAMLYM010000030.1 GCA_946491705.1 uncultured Clostridia bacterium | reverse complement strand
GACCTGACCAATCCCGTGCCCGCCCAGGAGGACCTGGAACAGGCCCTTTCCACGGAAGGCATCGCCATCGACGACCCGGTGAAGGTCTATTTAAAGGAAATCGGCCGGGTCCCCCTTCTGACTTCGGAGGAAGAGGTGGAGCTTGCCAAACGCATCGCCCAGGGTGACGTGAGCGCCCGCAAGCGCCTGTCGGAAGCGAACCTGCGGCTGGTGGTCAGCATTGCCAAGCGCTATGTGGGCAGAGGAATGCAGTTTCTCGACCTGATTCAGGAAGGGAACCTGGGCCTCATCAAGGCGGTGGAAAAGTTCGACTACACCAAGGGCTTCAAATTCTCCACCTATGCAACCTGGTGGATCCGCCAGGCCATCACCCGCGCCATCGCCGACCAGGCTAGGACCATCCGTATCCCGGTGCACATGGTGGAAACCATCAACAAGGTCAAAAAGGTCAGCAGCCAGCTTCTGCATAAAAACGGCCACGAGCCCACTGCGGACGAGATCGCATTTGAGCTAGACATGCCGGTGGCCAAGGTCCGCGAGATCATGCGGGTGGCCCAGGAGCCGGTATCCCTGGAAACGCCTATCGGCGAGGAGGAGGACAGCCACCTGGGCGACTTTATCCCCGACGACGACGCGCCCGCTCCGGCGGAGGCTGCGTCTCATACCCTGCTGCGCGAGCAGCTGGCGGACGTGCTGGGGACCCTGACCACTCGGGAGGAAAAGGTGTTGCGCCTTCGCTTCGGGCTGGAGGACGGCCGGTCGCGCACCCTCGAAGAAGTGGGCAAGGAATTTAACGTTACTCGTGAGCGCATCCGCCAGATTGAGGCCAAAGCCCTGCGCAAGCTGCGCCATCCCAGCCGAAGCAAAAAGCTCAAGGATTTTCTGGATTAAACGGTTTGCTTTCATTTCCACTTGACAGCAATAGAAAAATGGGATACACTTAATGTATATTATTTTAGTATATATTGCTGTGAGGTGCCGCGTTATGCATATTACATTGGAGGCTGACTATGCAATTCGGATTGTGAATTGCCTGGTGGACGCTTCCCAGCGTATGGACGCGCAGAAAATCGCGGACGCGGCCTGCGTGTCATTACGGTTTTCCCTGAAGATTTTGCGCAAGCTGGTATCCAGCGGGATTGTTCAGTCCTTTAAAGGAGCCAAGGGCGGCTATGTGCTGGCGAAAGACCCGTCTGAGGTTACTCTCAAGGATGTCATTGAGACCGTGGAAGGCCCGTACCGGTTCAGCCGTTGCCTGAATGAAGAGTATCCCTGCAGCCGAGTGCCGGGCGGGGAATGTCCCTACCGCGGGGTGTTCGGGGATATCTCTGCCATGGTGCAGGATAAATTGGCATCGGTTACTTTTTATGATATAAAAAATAGCAAAAATCAGCAATAGAATCACGAAAAACCGCTCTGTCCGAAACTTTTTCGGACAGAGCGGTTTTTACAAAAGGAAGAATTTTGGCTCAGGATTCCTCTTCTTCCACATACTCCAATATGTCGCCGACTTGACAGTGGAGTACTTTGCATAAAATATCAATCTGCTGGATAGTTATGCGCTTGTTTTCCTCATAACGCATCTTGGAAATGGTAGCCGCTCGAATGTTCGTCAATTCGGAAAGCTGTTTTTGAGTCATTTTGTTTTTCGCCAATAGCTCAGCAATTTTGATACGAATCATGAATTTTCACCTCCTTTTCTTTTCGAATTGTAGCGGCTTCGGAGATGAAAATATACTTATTCAGTGCAATATTACGCTAGGAGTAATTTAATGTTGCATAGGGGTAATTGGTGTGATATAATTCCACTGGTAATAAAATATGGTATTTACAGGTGACTATTGAGAATAAAAATGAGCTTTTGTTCCAAGAAATTGGAACAAAAGCTCATAGACTATGAAAAAAGATTTCTTTTTTCTGTACTTCAAAAAAACGGGAAATTATGGTTTCGTCTCAATCTCGCAATTATTCACTGCATAATCCAACAGGATTCCGATGATTTCATTTCGGGACCGATTGGTGTTAGCCGCGAGTGATTCCAGCTGACAGTACAGTTCATCTGTGATTCGAATGGAGAAAACCCGGTGCCCGTCGTCGCCTTTTGGTGGCTTGGAGGTGATCTTCAGTTTTTTATTATTATTCATCATAGTCACCCGCTTTCTATTTGCATTTTACCTTAACATAAAACATGTTGGTATATTATGATTTATGTTATATTTTGTGTTCAACGGGGTGAGTTTATGACGGAAAAAACCGCCTTGATTCTGGCCAAACGCGAATTCAAGCGGGAAAACGTAGGCTATATTGAGGGCCGGCTGCGGGAAGAGATCACCGCGGCGGTCCAAAGCGGGTATCGGTGTTTCTTAATTGGATTTGATTTTGAAATCGACCGGATGGCGGCGGAGATCGTCATTGAACAAAAAGCACAGCAAGAAAACATAATTTTGGATGCGGTGCTTGCTTTTGCCCATCGCGATATGAAAAACGATAAATATTTACAGGAATTGCTCAGTCAATGTGAACAGGTCCGCATGTTCAGCGACCGGTATTTTACCGGATGCTACCGGAGGCGAAACGAAGCATGCATCCATAGAGCGGACCGGCTGATTGCCGTAACGAGCCCGACGGAAAAAGGGGACCTTCTCTGTGCAATTGAAACGGCGCAAACCTTGAAAAAAGAGGTCTACATCATTTGTATTGGATAAACAGAGCCGGACAAGCGCTTTTGCGCCGTCCGGCTTTCTTAATATACATATATAAGAGAGAAACGAAGCAAAGCAGAGAATAATTGTATTCTGCTGTACCCCGGGAAAAGAAAAGGATAAAAGAAATGGTACGCCGGCCTCATTCAAACGGATAGCGAAGGCCCCACTTTCCTCGTATGGCGTCGGTTAGTTCAAGCATGGCGACCGACTCCGACCAAGGCATCTCCGGAGACTGCAAAAGCCCTTGCCGGATGCAGCGGTTGGCTTCCCTGATTTCAAAGGTGTAGCCATAGCGGCTTCGGTATTGGTCCGCCAGGCGGCATTGGGGGTTCTCCTTGGGGTCGCCGTAATCGTCAAAGGCGGAAATGGAAAACGAATGGGCTTGGGCAATATTGGAGTCCGTCTGATGCAGGTAATAGGAGTCTGCCGCCCAGAAGCGGGGGATTCTTATATAGCCGTCACTGCCAAGAATCAAACCGTCGTTGGGGCTTGATAGGGAGAGTCCGCTTGTCAGGGAAGCCAAACGCCCATCTCCATACTCTAAGGTGATGACGCTTTGCTCATCCACCTCCTGGGGTGTCATAGAAACGGCCGTGTGGATGGCGTTCGGCCTGCTGCCGAATACCATCGCCGCCAGCGTCAGGGGATAAATCCCCACGTCCAGAAGGGCGCCGCCTGCAAGCGCGGGGTTATACAGGCGGTGAACCGGGTCGGCGGGGCATCGGATGGAAAAATTCGCCCGGACCATTTTTACGCTGCCGATGGCGCCTGTCTCCAGCAGCCGCTTGACTTCCCCATAAACCGGCAGAAATCGGGTCCACATGGCTTCCATGAGAAAACGGCCCTGTTTTTCCGCTTCTGCGATCATTTCCCGCGCTTGCCCGGCGTTCACGGCGAACGCCTTTTCGCACAGCACGTGCTTGCCCGCTCTGAGAGCCAGGAGGGTATGGGTCCTGTGTTCAGAATGAGGGCTTGCCACATAAATCGCGTCCAAGGTTGGGTCGGCTACCAGTTCTTCATAACTGCCGTAGGCCCGGCCGATGCCGTACGAAGCGGCAAAGGCCTCAGCCTTCGAGAGCGTACGGGAGCCCACCGCGCCGACGACACAGTCCGGTACTAAAAAGCAAGCCTCCGCAAAGGCGCGAGCGATGGTACCGCAGGCCAAAATTCCCCACCGGATGGGTTTCATACACATTCCTTCTTTCTTTCGGCGCCAAAAGAAAAACTGCGCCAAAGTCGTTCGGCCGCCAAACTCGGGTACTGGCAAACGGCCGGTTTTTCTTAAGTATACCATACTTTTCTTCCATGGGAAAAGAGGAAAAGGCGGTTGCGAAGGAGTCGCTTTGTATGGTACTATATCCAAATAGGAAAACTGCTGTCGGACAAGCAGGAGAGACTGTTTGTCCACGTAAACGGCTTTGCCTGTGACAAGCAGAGAAAGGAGGGGCGCGGGATGCAGGATGAAATGCAGCTGGATTCCTTCGTGAAACGGTATGCGGTGGGCGACTGGGACCAGGGTGACCCGCAGGTCTATATTCACAAACGGGCGCTCAAAAAGCTGATGAAGGCTTTTGCAAAGTCCGCGCTCCCCATGATGTTGTACGGCAGCCGCCGGGAGGGCCGGATTGTGGTCAGCGAGGTGAAACGGGCGAAGAAGGCCAAGTGGTATTTCGGGACCATCACCCTGCCGGCAAAAGCCTGGCGGGCGGTGCTGGAAGAGGAAAAGAGCTTTTCGAGGCCGCTGGTCCGGGTGGGGTTTTGCTGCGCCTGTCCCGACGGGTGCGATACCTTGCCTGCGGGCGCTGAAGAGATCGCTGTTTCCCGATTTGGTGACGGTGGACAGGTTTTGCTTGCTCTGGACCCGAATTTGTGGCGCTGCCGCCTCTATCGCTGTGAAAGGGAGGGGCTGTCCCCTTTGCCGGGCTTTTGCTTGTTGTCGGACAAGGTGCATCTGGAGGTCCCGGTCAAGGAGGAGCCCAAAGAATGCTCCATTCCGCCGCAGCTGGTGGAGCAGGTGGCGAAAAGCCGCAGACAAGTGGGACAGCTGCGGATTTTTTGTCTGGTTCTCTGCGCGGTGGCGATAGGGCTGGCGGGGTGGAACACGGCAGACCTGTTTAGGAAGCCCGCCCAGCCCGCAGCGCTGGCGGACTGGCAGGTGCAGTTTAGTGCGCTGGAAAGCCGTCTTACCGAGCTTGAACAAGAGATGGATACCTTAAAAGAAGAAAATCGCCTGCTGGAGGAGGAACGGTTCCGTCAGCAGGAAGCTATGGCCGCGCTGCAGAGCGCTTTGGAGGATAGAGAAACGCCCGCGGGGGCTTTTCACCGGGTGGCTTTAGGCGAAACGCTGGGAGACATTTCAAAGCGGTATTACGGCTCGCCCGACCGGGCAGATCTGCTGGCAAGGGTCAACGGCATTGAAAACCCCAATGTGATCCATGTGGGGACGGAGCTGTGGATTCCGCCGCGAACATAATCAGAAGGAAAAAGGAGAAACGGGAAATTGGTTCGGGAAAAAGGATTTTATCGGATGGTGTTTTCGCTGGTGGTACCCATGGCCCTGCAAAACCTAGTGAACGTGGGCGTGGGCATGACCGACACCATGATGACCGGCTGGCTGGGAGAGACGTCCCTTTCCGGGGCGTCCCTCGCCAACCAGCTGATGTTTATATTGACCATTATCGTCTTCGGCCTGGCGTCTGGCGCGTCGGTGCTCACCGCCCAGTACTGGGGGAAAGGGGATAAGGACGCCATCAGCCGGGTCATCGGCATCGCCATGCGCTTTTCCTTATTGGTGGCCGCCCTGTTTACCGTGCTGGCAGTAGGGTTTCCGGAATATGTGCTTCGGGTTTTCACGCCGGACGAAGCGGTGATTGCCGAAGGGGTCCGCTACCTGCGCATTGTGGGGATTTCCTACCTGTTCGCCGGGTTCTCCATGCTCTACCTCAACGTCATCCGCAGCGTGGAAAAGGTAGCGGTGTCCCTGGTGATTTACTCCATCTCCTTTGTGCTCAACATCTTCTTAAACTGGATGCTGGTCTTCGGAAACCTGGGCGCTCCCCGCATGGGTATTGCAGGCGCTGCCACCGCTACCTTGACCGTCAAGGTCCTCGAGGCGGTGCTGACCCTGCTCTACGCCATTTTCATCAACAAAGCGGTGCGGCTCAAGTTTTCCTATCTGTTCGTCCGGGGCCGGGTGCTTATGAAGGACTTTCGCCGGTATGCGGCTCCAGTGCTGCTCAATGAGCTGTTCTGGGGAGTGGGGATCTCCATGCAGTCGGTGATTTTGGGACATATGGGCAGTGAGGCGGTGGCGGCCAACTCCATCGCCAAGGTAGCCCAGCAGCTGGCTACGGTGGTCATGTTCGGCATTGCGAACTCCACGGCGGTCATTGTGGGCAAGGCCATCGGTGCGGGCAACCAGGACTATGCGAAAAAGGCGGCCGGTTCTCTGATGCGCCTGGGTGTGATCGCCGGAGTTGCCGCTATGGGCATTATTTTGCTTTGCCGCCCGCTGATTGCGAGCATGTACGACTTGTCCGACACGGCCATGGCCTATACCATGACCATGATGCTCATTCTCGCCTTTTATACGCCGCTTCAGTCCTTCAACACTACCGCCATCATCGGCGTTATGCGGGGCGGAGGTGATTCCAAGTTCGGTATGTATCTGGACGCCATCACCCTCTGGGGTGTGGCGCTGGTACTGGGAAGCTTGGGTGCGTTTGTATTCCATCTGAGCGTGCCGATGGTTTACTTCCTGTTGATTTCTGACGAGCTTGCGAAGATCTTTTTCGGCATCCGGCGGGTACGCAGCGGGAAATGGCTGACCAACGTCACCCGCGAGCACGCTGTGCTGGAAGGATAGCGCTGCGTTAACATAATGTTTATTTTTTCTTTGCACCGATTCTGCTTGACTTTCTGTAACTTGTAGGATATACTTAGACAAAATACAGAATCTGTATTTTTGAATTTGGCTCTTTGGGAGCGGCGCTATGGCAGAGGAACTCCGGTTGGAGGAATATGCGGCGTTTGAGGACGCAAAGCTGGTAAAGCTGGTGTGCGACGGGGATGAAACAGCCCTATCGGTCTTGTTTGACCGGTATACCCCTACGGTTCGGATGTTTTCCAGGACCAACGGAGTGGCGGGAATCGAACCGGAGGATTTGATGCAGGAAGGCATGCTCGGCTTGTTTTCCGCAATTCTTACCTTTGATCCTCAGCAGGCCGCCTCTTTTGAAACCTATGCCAATGTGTGCATCCGGCGGCGGATTTCCTCAGCGAGGCGTTTGGCCTCCGGAAAGAAACATTTGCCGTTGAGCGGGTATCTCTCTCTTAGCGGAGATTCTCCCGCTTGCACCTTGGTTAACGACCAGGATAACCCCGAGGAGCAAACCATCAGCAGCGAAGATATTTCCCGGGTCCAGAAGCTGATTGAAGAAAAGCTGTCGGATTTGGAGCGCAGGGTTCTGGAGAGATATCTCAACGGCGAAACATACGAAGCCATCGCTTGGAAGCTCGGTATTACCCCCAAGACGGTCGACAACGCGTTGCAACGTATCCGGCGCAAGCTGCAAACAGTTCATTTCACCTAAAACGGAAGCAATTCCGTTTCATATGCCCTAGTAGCTCAACAAAGAGCGTTGGTTAACAAAGGTGTCGGTTTGAATCCGTCCGCGGGCAAATACTATTATCCAAAGCGAGGTAACAATTATGTACGAAGACAAGACTCTCATCTGCAAAGACTGCGGCGCTGAATTTGTTTTCACTGCCGGCGAGCAGGAGTTCTATGCCTCTAAGGGTTTCGTGAACGAGCCCCAGAGATGCAAGGCCTGCCGCGATGCGCGCAAGAACGCCAACAAGCCGGAGCGCGAAATGTACACGGCTATTTGCGCTTCCTGCGGCAAGGAAGCCAAGGTTCCCTTTAAGCCCCGTGAAGATCGCCCGGTTTACTGCAGCGAGTGCTTTGCACGCATGAGAGAAGAATAATAATTTCGTTCGCAGACAAAGGCGGCAACCAATTGGTTGCCGCCTTTTTGCGCTGCATGGAAAAAGAAGAGGCCTGCCTGCACCGCAGGCAAGAGCAGGAGGGTAGCAAGCGTTGCCGCTTCACTGAAACCAGATGCAGTCAGCCTCCTTTGCCGTCCTGCTTGCGCTTCCCGTCCGCCCGTTTGGGATTGGCCGGAAACCAGCCTTTTTCCACCCGTACCTTTTGCTCCTTTAGTTCCCCGATGCTCCACAAACAGGTGAAGCCCAGGACACTGAGCAGGGAAGAAAGGAGCGTGTTTTCCACAAAGAGGGAGGTGAGCAGGCAGACGAGCCCCGCCGCCAGGAAGACCGGCCAGATCTTCCAGGTAAAGTGGTACTCGCACCGGATGACGATAGGGTGAAACACACCGATGATGACAAAGGAGAAGATTCCAATCAGTAGTCCAGTTATGTACATGAAATTCCCTCCCCGTTTCTATGCCTGCCCCATGGCAGCCTGGACCTGCCCGCAGAAGGTTTCGTCCGCTTTTTGCAGGTAGCCGAGGACACAGATCTGGTCCTTCTGGGCGGCATGTTTTAAATCAGCAGCGATGTTTTCCACCAGATGGGAGCGCTCTTCTTCCGATAAGCGGCGGTACCGCTCGCCAGCCTGGGTGAAATCGTCGGCCTTTTCGAGATCGGTGCGGACTTGCTCGCCGCAGGCGGATTCCCCCAGTCCCGTTTTGCTGAACGCGTCGGCGGGCTTCCAGTTCTCCATATGGTTGACCGGGATGCTGCGAAAATCCGGACCCAGCCGCCGGCGCTGGGCGTCCCAATAGATAAAGGAACGGCCCTGGAGCATCTTGTCGTCTGAAAATTCGATGCCGTCGACCAGGTTTGCCGGGGAGAAGGCCAGCTTTTCCACCTGGGCGGCGTAGTTCTCGGGGTTTCGCTCCAGCGTCAGCTTTCCCACCGGCATGAGTGGAAACTGCTCTTCGCTCCAAATCTTGGTGTCGTCTAGCGGGTCGTAGGACAGCGTGTGTTCAGTTTGCGGGTCCATTAGCTGTACGTTGAGCTCATATTCCACCGTGCCGCCGCACGCAAGGGTATCCCACAGGTCCTGCCCGGCCACATTGGGATTTTCGCAGGCAAGACGGCTGGCAGCGGCCGCGTCGATGTAGGTTTCTCCGGCCGCGGGAATCCAGTGGTACTTCACATATCGGCGTTTTCCGGCGGCGTTTCTCCAGACGTACGTGTTTACGCCGTAGCCCCGCATGGTGCGAAAGCTCGCCACCGTTCCCGCGTCCGAATAGAGCCAGGTGAGGAAATGGGTGGCCTGGGGTGTGCGGGCCATGAAGTTCCAGAATAGCTTGCCGTCGGGCAGGTTGCTGACCGGCGAGGGGGAGAGGGAGGCGATAGCCTCTGGAAAGTGCATCCCGTCGCGGATCAGAAACACCGGAATGTGGTTGCACAGAAGATCAAACACCCCGTTTTGCAGATAGAACTTGGTGGAAAAGCCCCGCACGTTGCGGGCGGTGTCCGGCGTACCCCGATTGCTTACGGCAAAGGAGAACCGGGTGACGGTAGGAATGGGCCGGGCTGGATCTTGCAGAAAGTCCGCGGCGGTATACTCGGCCATGGAGCGGTAAAGCTGAAAATGTCCGAACGCGCCGTACCCTTTGGTATGCACCGCCCGCTCGATGGTTTTGGTATGGACAAAGGTCTCCAGCGTCTCGTGCAATAGGGTATCCTCCAGCAAAACCGGACCGCGGGAGCCTACGGTCAGGGAATGGTCCTGAGGCCTATCCTGCCGGCATTCCAGCGCAGGGCCGGGCACCACTTTGCCGGGAAACGCAATCCTGGCCTCAGGTTCCTTGCGGGATGAATGCGTTGGTGCAGGTTCCTGTTCACAGGGCGCGTCCTTTGCGGTGCGGGCTTGCTGGCGCATCCGCAGGAGCTCTTGATTATAGCGCTGCATCATTTCGTGAAACGTTCGTTCTTCTCGCATCGGTTTGTCTCCTCTCGGCGATCCCAATTCCGGGCATGCTTGTTTTTCCATACTATGCGAAAAAAGAAGAAAAAGTGCCTGTCTGATGGGGATCAAAACGGAAAAAGACACGATTTGCGTCTATACATACCCATGCCGCCGATTGACATCGGGTTAGCGGGGCGCTACACTAAAACCAAAAGATGCCTGGCTTTCTTTTAAAATCAACCCACCCGGGCGCCGCAGTGAAAAAGCCGTATGATTGCGTTTTGCCGGTGCAAGATAGGAAGAGAGCTGCCAAACCTGCAAAAGACAAAAATGCAAGCCGTAAGCCTGGCGTAACATGTAAAGCCCGCATTCCGGCTTTGCAAAGCCGCCGCAGCGGTCAGAGAGAAGGAGAACTATGAGACAAACACGGATGTTAACCTTGATTTTAACAATCCTGCTGATTTTGTCCGCCTGTTCGGGCGGGGAAGACACCTCCTCTGGGCAGACGGGGAGCGCGTCCTTACTCCAGTCCTCCTCCCGACCGGCAAGCGCCGCTCCTTCTTCCGTTGCGCCGGTTTCCGCAGAAGAAGCCTTCACGCTGCGATATGCCACGGCGGATGTCAACCTGCGGGCCGGGCCGGGAACGGCGTATACCATCCGCGCAGTGGTGCCCTTGGGCCAGGCGGTAAAGGCCTATGAGACGCAAAACGGCTGGACACGGGTAACCTATAAGGATCAACACGGTTACATCAGCGAGGCCTATTTGGCTGCAGAACCGCCCCTTTCTACAGAAGACCGGATCGACGCCATTCTCAAAGAGATGACACTGGAAGAAAAGGTGGGGCAGATGTTCTTTGTCCGCTGCCGGGAGGATACAGCGGTCGCGGACATCGAGCAGTTTCATCCTGCGGGATATATTCTGTTTGCAAACGACGTGGAAGGGGAAACACCCGCTTCTTTGAAAGCAAAGATTGAGCGTTACCAGGCTGCGGCGCAGATTCCCCTGCTAATCGGTGTGGACGAAGAGGGCGGTACGGTCACCCGGGTCAGCCGGTTTCCGGCCTTTCGCGGCGAGCGGTTCGCCTCTCCGCAGGACCTGTTCGCCCAAGGCGGGCTGGAGAAAATCGCCCAGGACGCCAGGGAAAAGAGTGTTTTTCTAAAAAGCCTGGGCTTCAACGTGAATTTGGCGCCGGTGTGCGACCTGTCCACCGACCCGGGCGACTTTATCTATCCCCGCTCCTTCGGCCAGGATGCGGAGGCGACCAGCGCCTATGTTAAAACGGTGGTCACGGCCATGAAGGAAAGCGGGATGGGCAGCACCCTCAAGCATTTCCCCGGCTACGGCAACAATGTGGACACCCACACCGGCATCGCCCAGGATGAACGCAGCTACGAAACCTTTGTAACCGCGGACTTTCTGCCCTTCGAGGCGGGGATCGCCGCCGGGGCGGACAGTGTCCTGGTCTGTCATAACGTAGTCGCCTGTATGGATCCGGATCTGCCCGCCTCCCTGTCCCCGAAGGTGCATCACATTCTCCGACAAGAGCTTGGGTTTGACGGCGTGGTTATGACCGACGACCTGATGATGGACGCCATCAAACAATATACCGGAAACGAGCAGGCGGCGGTGCAGGCCGCCCAGGCAGGCAACGACCTGCTGCTTGCCACCGATTTCGACGTACAGATTCCGGCGGTGTTGCAAGCGGTAAAAGAAGGGAGAATTCCCTTAGAGCAGGTGGAGCAGTCGGTGCGCCGGGTGCTTCGATGGAAAATGCAGCTGGAGCTGCTGGGATAACGAAAGGAGCCGTACCGATGAAACCATTTCGCTTTCATGGGGATACGGTGGTAGCCGGCCCCGGTTCCCTGTCTTATTTGAAGACCCTATCCTTCCGGCGGGCGATGATCGTCACGGGGGGACACAGCATGTTTGAAACCGGGGTCATCGACCAGGTGAAGGAACTGTTGGCCCCGGCAAACGGGGAAATTATGGTACTAAGCGGCGCTCAAAAGAACCCCACCACCCAGGATGTGACAAAGGGTGCCGCCGCCTTTTCGGACTTTGCGCCCGACCTGGTGGTAGCGGTGGGCGGCGGTTCCGCCATCGACGCGGCCAAGGCCATGACCCTGCTCTATGAATTCCCTCACCTGAAAGCGGAGGAGCTGGCGGATGTGTCTTTGCCCTCCCGCCGGGAAAAGACCATGTTTGTGGCGATTCCCTCCACTTCCGGTACAGCCACCGAGGTTACCCATGTGTCGGTTCTCACCTTTCCCGAGCAGGGCATCAAACGGGGCGTAAAAGCCCAGAGCCTGCGTCCGGACCTGGCCATTCTCGACGGAACCCTTCCCATGACCATGCCCGCCGACGTGGCGGCTCAGACGGGAATGGACGCGCTGACTCATGCTTTGGAATGTGCCATAAGCCCTTTGGGGGACGAGTTTACCGATACGCTGAGCATGGGCGCGGCCGCGGGGCTGCTGCGGTATCTGCCGGTTTCCTGCGAGCAAGGGGATTTGGACAGCCGCCAGAAGGTACATAACTACCAGTGCATGGCGGGCATGGCCTTTTCCAACGCCGGGCTTGGCATGGTCCACGGCATCGCCCACGCCTTCGGCGGCCGCTATAACCTGGGCCACGGGCTTTTAAACGCCGTATTGCTCCCTTATGTCCTCGCGTTCAATTGCCGTAATGAGCGGGTTAAACAGCGCCTGGATTTCTTAGCGGCCGTGACCGGAGCAGGGGAGGTGATCGGCCAGGTCAAACGGCTGAAGGAACGCATCGGAATTGTGCAGACCCTGGCACAGACAGGGATTGCAGAGGAAACCTTTTTGAAGGACTTTGAATGGCTGGCGGAGAACTCTCTGGGCGGTTCCACCCGGGTCAATCCCATCCAAGTGAGCAAAGAAGAAATGAAAACCCTTCTCAAAACGGCGTATTATGGAGAATAGAATGAGAAAAAATCCGGGGCGGACGCCCCGGATTTTGATTTACTAATAAAGAAACAAAAAGTTCATAGATTGTTTCTTGACTGAAAGTTCACTCTCAATGCTATCCTGGAAAAGAACCATAGTCCAAAGAACGCTGCGTTTGCAGAAGAAAACCTGAGGAAAAGCAGAAAAAGGGGGAGAGAATTGGGAATCTTCTACAAGTTTTCGTCGAAAGAAAACGGATTTTTTGATTGTGGATACAAGGTTGCCGTGCTATGATAAATGCAGTCAAAACACACTAGAATTCGCTAGAAATGGGAAGTGATGCAATGGAAACGCAAACGACGGGAACGAGGTTCCGTGAAGCATATGACCACGCACGTCAGGTCGTCGAAGAGGTGCGCAAGGTTATTATGGATAAGGATGAAGTCATCGTCAAGATGCTCATGGCGATTTTGGCGGGCGGCCATATATTGATTGAGGACGTGCCCGGCGTGGGAAAAACCACTCTGGCTCTGGCTTTTTCCAGGGCGATGGACCTTGCCTGCAAACGGCTTCAGTTTACCCCCGATGTGATGCCCAGCGACGTAGTGGGCTTTACCATGTACAATAAGCTCACCCAGACCTTTGAGTTTAAGCAGGGCGCCGCCTTCTGCAACCTCTTTTTGGCGGACGAAATCAACCGCACCTCCACGAAAACCCAGTCTGCCCTGCTCGAGCTGATGGAGGAGCGGCGGGTGACGGTGGACGGCGTTTCCCACGAGCTGCCCCGGCCCTATATCGTCATCGCCACGCAGAATCCCATCGGCTCAGTGGGCACCCAGCCGCTGCCCGACTCCCAGCTCGACCGCTTCATGGTCTGCCTGAGCATGGGCTACCCCGACCCCAGAAGCGAGATTGACATTTTGAAAGGCAGGCAGACCGGCAATCCTTTGTCTTCGGTGCGGCAAATCGTGCAGGCGGATGTGATTTTGCAGATGCAAAGTGCCATTGAGCAGATCCATATGGAGCATTCGGTGTACGAGTATATCATCAATCTGGTGACGGCCACCCGCCGCCACCCGCTCATTAAGCTGGGCATCAGCCCCCGCGGTTCCCTGGCCGTGATGCGCATGGCTAAGGCCTGCGCCTTTTTGCAGGACCGGCTTTACGTCACCCCCAATGACGTCAAATACGTGTTTTTAAGTACCTGTGCCCACCGTCTGGTGATCAGCACCAAGGCCAAGGCTACGCATACGGCGTCTTCCCTGCTGGAGGAGCTGTTAAACGAAACCGCCATGCCTTTTGTGCTCGAAGAAAGGAACCGGTTCCATGGTACGCGTTAAGCTTCTGTATTTGGTGGCGCTGGTTGGGCTGGGCGTTTTTGTGATCGCCTTTCGGGGCCCGATTGCGGTGGTGCTTTTTTTGGCCTTCCTGGTGCTGCCGGTTTTTTTGAAGGCGGCGGTGCTTTGGATGCGCAGGAGCCTGACGGTCACCTTGTCCACCGCGTTTACCGACGAGCGGACCAAGCGGGAGGTACGCTACCAGATTTCCGCGCGAAACCGCTCCTTTCTGCCCATTACCGCCTGCCAGGTCACGCTCCTGTGTAAAAACCGGATGGTGGGCGGCCATGAGAGCCAGACCGTCCGCTTTTCCGTGCCCGCCCGTGGCCGCAGGCTGGTACAGGGGACCATTTCCTCGGCCCATTACGGAAGCTTTCAGCTGTCTGCCGCCCATATAAGGGTATACGATTGGTTCTGGCTTTTTCACAGCAATTTGAAAGCTCTGCCGCCGGTCTCCTTCCTTCTCTGGCCGCCGGCGGAGGAAATCAGCGCCCAGCCCCTTTTGAGCGTACAGACCGGCGCCGACGTGCAGCGGTACTCCACCGAGCGCAAAGGGGACGATCCTTCCGAGCTGTTCGGCGTGCGCGAGTACCAGGAGGGGGACCGGCAGCAGCGAATTCACTGGAAGCTCAGCAGCAAGACGGGGAGCTTTATGGTCAAGGAATTCGGCCTTCCCATAGCAAACGCCGTGACCCTTGTGGTAGAGCTAAGCGCAGACGAAGACGCCTTCCTGTTGGACGGGCTTTTGGAGCTTACGAACACCCTTTCCACCGACTTGGTCAGCCGGCGGATTCCCCACCGGGTCTGCTGGTACCGGCAAAAGGAGGAGCAGGATGTGTGCTTCGATGTGGCAAACGACGAAGAGCGCGATTTCATGATGAGCGAGCTTTTGCAAAGTGAAATCCCGTCCGCCCGGAAAGGGTGCCCGCCTTTGTCCCTCGCCCATTGCGAGGCGCTGGTGCAGGGACGGCTGGTTTATCTCACCAGCCGAGAAAACGCCGTCCGGCAGGAATCTTTGCGCGGACGGGCACAACCGGTTACGTTGTTTGAAGTGACCCGCAAGGAAGGACTCCCGGCGATTCTGGAGCCGGATTTCCGAAGAATCCCCGTGACGGCGGACGACGTGCCAGAGAGCCTTGCCGGCGTGGAATGGTAGGTGATGGCGTTGAAAGTAACATCGAAAAAGAAATCGGCGAGTGTTATTTCCTTTTCCACCGCCGTAACCGCCAAAGCCTTCACCAAGCAGCCCTCCGCCTGGATGACGGTGGTGATGCCGGCTCTGCTGCTGTTTGCGGGTGTCAGCGGCGCCCTCTTTAGTTTCATCACCGTTTACGACCTGTCCTGTGATTCTATGGCGGTCTTTTTCTGCATTGCCATCGGTTCGGTAGGCTTTACCCTACTCTACCGTCTCAAACGGGTAGGAGCGTGGGTCTTTCCCGTCTCCTTCGGGCTGTTTTTGGCAATCTTGGCGCTGTGCAAGGATACGCTGGCGGGTATGGCCGCAAATGTGTGGAATTCCGTGCTGCTCACGCTGAGAAACGCCAACATTCCAAATCTGCCGCAGCCCTATCGGTTTGTAGAATCGTACCCGTCTTTGACGCTGCTGTGGGCCGTGGTGGTGCTTTTTTTGTGCATCGCTCTGGGCTACTGCATCGTACGCCGCCCGCTGTTTTTGCCTGCGGTGCTGGTGACCTTTCCATTTTTGGAGATCGGTCTTTTCTATGGGCAGTCTCCGGATTTGTGGCCGCTGCTGTTTTTGCTGTGCTGCCTTTTGTCCCAGCTGGCGGCGGCACTGGCGGTGGGCCGGTTTCGGGGAAGCGGGCGGAGAAAACGGGTCTGTGCTCCCTACAGCCGGCAGCTGGCGGCGCCGGTGAGCTTGATCCTCTGTCTGGTGATGACGGTATGCCTGGTGGGCAGCCAGGCGGCGCTCAGCCTGACGGATTACCAGCGCCCGCAGGCATTTGAAACCCTGCGGGTGAACTATCGGGACTTTAACTGGCTTTCCTTCTTAAACCTGCCTAAGACCAGGATCGGAGAAGGAAACCTCTGGGCTGCGGGAAACCTGGAATACGATTATCAGACCGATCTGCTGATCGACATGCCGTATACGCAGAGCACCCTCTATTTCAAAGGGTATACCGGTAGTGTGTACACCGGGACCAATTGGGAACAGCTTCCAGATTCCGTCTATGACAGCTTTCCCCTGTTTCGAAAAGGGGAGCAAAGCGGCGTCAACGCGTATGAGTTGCTCAACGCTTACTACAGCCAGTATGGAGGGATGGAGATTGCCCCTATTCAGATCACGTCGGTCCGGGCGGGTACGAAATACGCCTTTGTTCCCTATTTTTCCATGGAAAGCAAAGAAACCCTGCTGGAATACGACCGGTATGCGCCGCTGCTTGCAACGGGAAATACCTACAGCGTTTATTATGGCCACAATATAGATGAGGGCAGCGCCTATTTGGCCCGGATCAACCGTCCTTCCGTGTTCGAGCGTCATCCCTATTACTGGGATTATCAAGAATTCGTAGGAGACGTTTACACCCAGGTTCCGGAGGATATGGGATGGCTGAATCAGTTGGCAGGACAAATTTGTTCCGGCAGCACGAGTACGGAGGAAATCATTGCCCGCCTGCAGCGCTATTTTTCGGAAAACACCTCTTATTCCACCTCGCCGGGCCGCCCGCCCGACGATATGGACTTTACAGAGTATTTCCTTTTGGAGAACAAGAAAGGCTACTGCGTCCATTACGCCACCGCGGGGACGCTGCTCCTGCGGTCGCTGGGCGTACCGGCGCGGTACACCGAAGGGTATCTGGTAGGGCCAGAGGAGTTTTTGAACGCGCCTGCAGAGGACAAGATGATTTTCGCCAGCCGGCTGACCGAGGAAGGTGCCTGGATTACGGACAGTACAGGTGCGGAAACTTATTACACATTGGATATCGACGACTCCAAGCGCCACGCTTGGGTAGAAGTGTACGACGCTGCACTTGGATGGATTCCGGTGGAGTTCACCCCCGGCTTCGGCGCCAGCGCGCCCGTAAACGAGCCGGAAGACCCTTCTTCTGCGGTAGAAGAACCTTCCGCGCCTTCCAGCAGCCGTTCGCCTGCTTCCAGTACCTCCCCTTCGTCCCGTCCGCCGGAAGGCGCCACGGCGGGACCGGGCGGTCCCGCTGCGGTAATGCTGGTCATCTTTATCACAGTTTTGACCCTGATGCTTTTGCTGCTGGCGGTAATCGCACGGCAGGCCATCGTGGAAAAGCGAAGTCGGAATTCGTTCCAGACCCGGGACGAAAACCGGAACGTTCTTCAGCTTTACCGATATTTGTGTAAGCTTCTTTCCTTTGCAGGCTGTAAAACCGCGTCTATGGTTTGCTATGAGCCCGCGCTTTTGCAAAGCCGTTTCCCCTTCCTATCCCAGGATGAGTGCGAGCGCTGCATGGAGTTGGTGCTCAAGGCGCGGTTCAGCGGGCAGCCGGTGAAGAAGGAAGAGAGAAAGGAAGTGTCCCGCCTGGTATTCGCCGTACGAAAGCGGCTTTACGAGGAGAAGAATTGGTTTTGGCGGTTATGGATGCGGTATGGGCGCTGCCTGTAACAAAAAGCTTTTCAAACGAAGAAGAAGAATCGCTGTCTGTTTGGTCTGAATGAAACAAACCGCCGAAAGCAAAAGAAAGGGTGGACCGCGAAAAGCGGTCCGCCCTTTTCATTAAAAATGCAGAGCCAGTCTCGTCAGCGTTCACGCAGCAAATCGCCAAATCATCGTGAAGGAAGGCAGGCGCTGAGAAAGCAAGAAGAAAAAACAGCGCCGTCTTTTTTTCGTCAAAACCATTCGGTTTACGCCTCTATTCACGAACCCCGGGTGTTGAGGGGAAAAGAGATATACGGCAATGGGGGGAGACCGGTCCGCCTCCTTATTCCCAGCGGATTTCCCCGATCACTTTTTTCATCTGGGCAGCGCTTTTTTGCAGCCGGTCCCATTCGTCCGCGTCCAGCGGCACGTCCAGCACTTTTTCAATGCCGCCCTGGCCCACGATGGCGGGCAGGCCGATGCACAGGTTATTTAGCTCATAGTGCCCTTCTGGCAGCACCGACACCGTCAGCACCGAATGCTCGTCGCGCATGAGCGCTTCCACAATGCGCAGCACCGCCAGCGCAATAGCGTAATAGGTGGCGCCCTTGTTTTCGATTACTTCATAGGCACTGTTTTTAACTTCCTCATAGATGGTGCGCAGAACCTCCTGGTCGCAGTGGCGCTGGCAGCTTTCGCAGAAATGGTCAAAGTCGATGCCGGACACGTTGGCCGAGCTGTAAACGGGAAGCTCGGTGTCCCCATGCTCGCCGATCATAAAGGCGTGAACGTTGCGCGGGTCTACCTCAAAATGGGCGCCCAGCAGGAATTTTAGCCGCGCCGTGTCCAGGACCGTGCCCGAACCAATCACGCGCTTGGCTGGAAATCCGGACAGCTTTAGAGTCACATAGGTAAGAATGTCCACCGGGTTTGATACCACCAGAAGGATACATTCCTGATTATAGCGGGTGATCTGGGGAATAATGGACTGAAAGATGGTTACGTTTTTGTGCACCAGGTCCAGGCGGGTCTCCCCAGGCGCCTGCCCTGCGCCCGCGGTAATGATGACCAAGGAGCAGTCTGCAAGGTCGGGGTAATCCCCGGCGACCACCTCCACAGGTTTCACGAAAGGGACCGAATGGCTCAGGTCCATCGCCTCGCCCAATGCTTTTTTACGGTTCTGGTCAATGAGGACCAGCTCGGAGAAAAGGCCGCTTTGGATGAGAGCGAAGGCGGTGGTCGCCCCCACATAGCCGCAGCCGATGATGGCGCATTTTCGTAGATTCATGAGGTTGCCTCCTTCTTTTGCGCAAACATGCGCGTCTAACAAAAGTGTGCGCCGCAATGGGGAGGAATATCCCCAAATGGCCGGAAAAACACGACGAGCCGTGCGGCATCCCCGGCGGCTGGGGGGATTTTGAGGTTGTACTTTCCCGGCGGATGCGATATAATGAAACAAAACGGCAAGGGAGGTATGCGAATGGAAAACCGGAATTTTTCCGACATTGGCCGCGACATCGGGAAAGCAGTGAAGGATGCGATTCATTCCAACGAATTTTCCGAGTTAAAGCATACCGTCAAGGACGCGGTGAATACCGCCAAGCAAACGGTAAAAGAGGCCGCTGCCCCCCAAAAAGGCAGATATACAAGCGGAAAAAGCCGTCCGGCTTACCAGAAGTCCGCCGAACCGGCCTATTCTTATTCAACTCCCGTGATGCAGCGGAGTAAAATGCCGGCGGGATCGGTGTCGGGGATTCTGTTTTTGGTGTTCGGGCTGGTGTTCGGCATTCCCTTCGCCATCGCCACGCTGGTGTTCGCTATTTTGACCGCCGCGCTTTCCAGCATCCCGGTCTTTCCGATTCTGACCGCCTGCTTTTTCCCGCTGACGGTTGCCTGTGCCGTCATGGTCAGCGTTGGCACAAAGCAACGGGGCCGGGTCAAGCGGTTTAAGTGCTATCAAAAGGTGCTGGGGGGACGGACCTTCTGCGAAATCCGGGAATTGGCGGCCGCGGTGGGGAAGGACAATGCCTTTGTCGCCAGGGACCTGCAGAAAATGATTCGGCTTCGTATGTTCCCGGACGGGCACATCGACGACCAGAAAACCTGCCTGATGACCGATGAGGATACCTACGAGCAGTATCTGCAACTGCAGGAAAGCATGAAGCAGCGTCAGATCGAGGAGCAGCGGCGCAAGGAGATGGAGGAAAAGGACCCCAACGCCGCTACCCTTCACAAAACCATCGACGAGGGGCGCGCGTACCTGCGCCAGATCCGGGAAGCGAACGACGCCATGCCCGGGGAGGACATTTCCAACAAGCTGTTTCGTTTGGAGGAGGTTACCTCGAAAATCTTTGAGCAGGTGGAGCAGCATCCGGAAAAGCTGCCGGACATCCGCAAGTTCATGAGCTATTACCTGCCCACCACCCTAAAGCTCGTCAACACCTACCGGGAGTTTGAAGAGCAGCCGGTGCAAGGGGAGAATATTATGGCGGCCAAGCGGGAAATCCGCGATACTCTCGACACCATCAGCGCCGCCTTCGAGAACCTGCTCGACCGGCTTTTTGAAGACGACGCGCTGGATATTTCCACCGATATTTCGGTGCTCCAGACCATGCTGGCCCAGGAAGGCCTGACCGGGCACCGGTTTGAAAAGCCCCGGGGAAATGGCCCCCAAGACTCGGTATCCTGATTTCACGCATGTTTGATCGCGCGGCATAAGGCCGCAATTTAGGAGGTACGACTGGAAATGAACGAAGAGAAAATGGAAGTCCCGACCCTGACCTTTGAGCCTTTTTCCGAGGAGGCGCCCGCCGCTCAGCTGCAGAAAGCGCCCAATCAGCCGCCCGCCCCAGTGTTTGAGGAGAGCACGCTGACGGCGGAAGAAAAAAAGATGGTGGACGATTTCGCGTCCAAAATCCAGCTGAACAATTCCGCCATGATCCTGCAGTACGGTTCCGGCGCACAGAAAAAAATTGCGGACTTTTCGGAAACTGCCCTCGACAACGTTCGTACCAAGGATTTGGGCGAGGTGGGAGAAATGCTTTCGAGCGTGGTCACCGAGCTCAAGAGCTTCGACGTGGACGAGAACGAGA
>CAMLYM010000029.1 GCA_946491705.1 uncultured Clostridia bacterium | reverse complement strand
CCATCTGCTCAAACTCCCGAATGCGGAAGATAAAGTTGCCCGGCGTGATCTCATTGCGGAAGGACTTGCCCACCTGCCCCACGCCGAAGGGAATCTTTTTGCGGGTGGTACGCTGGACGTTCTGGAAATTGACGAAAATGCCCTGGGCGGTTTCCGGACGCAGATAGATTTCGCTCTTGGCGTCCTCAGTGACGCCCTGGAAGGTCTTGAACATCAGGTTGAACTTGCGGATTTCCGTAAAATTGCAGCCGCCGCATTCCGGGCAGCAGATGTGATGCTCCTTAATATAATCCTGCATCTCCTGGTCGGACCAGCCCGCCGGAAGAACACCGGAATCCTCAATGAGCTTGTCGGCCCTGTGGCGGGTCTTGCAGTCCCGGCAGTCCATCAGCGGGTCGGAGAAGCCGCCCACATGGCCGGAAGCCACCCACACCTGCGGGTTCATCAGAATGGCGGAATCGAGCCCCACGTTATAGGGCGATTCCTGCACGAATTTGCGCCACCAGGCACGCTTGACGTTGTTCTTAAACTCCACACCCAGAGGGCCGTAGTCCCAGGAGTTGCTCAGTCCCCCGTAGATTTCCGAGCCCGGGTAAACAAAGCCTCTGCCCTTGCAGAGCGCTACGATTTTTTCCATGGTCTTTTCGCTGTTTGAAAGCATGATGCGTCCCCTCCGCTTGATTTTCAGTCATATGAAAACATAGTACAGCCTGCAACCAAAAAAGTCAAGAAAAACGCGGTCTTCGGGCCGGCAGATGGGAGGGAAAACGCAGTGTATAATCCGTCATAGGCCGGGAAAAATAGGCAGGACGAAATGCAGGCGCAAAAGCAAATGCGCCCAAAACGAAAGGATGAATCCGCAATGGGGAAATTCCTCCTGAAGCTCAGACGCCGCACCATTGTGCGCGTGGTTACGTTTACCCTAGCAATCATAACCGCCCTCTCCATCTACACCGCCATCGGCTACTCCCGCGCCGACCAGTATCAGCGCAGTGTGGAATACACCTACCAGCGAGCGCTGGACGATCTGACCCAGTATATTGACAACATCAACATCTCCCTGAGCAAGGGGATGTACGCAGGCACTGCCAGCCAGTTTGGCAGCATCGCCAGCGTCCTCGCAAACGACGCCGCGTCCGCAAAGAGCTGCTTAAGCCAGCTTCCTGTATCCGACCTGCACCTGGACAACACCACCAAGTTCATCTCCCAGGTGGGGGACTTTACCAAGTCCCTGGCCAAGAAGCTGCAAACCGGCGGGGAGATCAGCCAGCAGGAACGGGAGAGCATGCAGAAGCTAGCCGACTACGCCCGTCAGCTCAATGACGCTCTCCAGGCCCTCATGGAGCAAATCTACGCCGGTACCATCCAGCTCGGCGGCGTGCAGTCCACCATGCAGCTGATGAATGAACAGCCCGATCCCTCTATAGACGACGGTTTTCTTGAAATTGAGGACAGCTTCGCCGAATATCCCTCTCTCATCTACGACGGGCCTTTCTCCGACCATATCCTTCAGCAGCGCGCCAAATACCTGGAAGGCCGCGGGGAGGCCTCCAAGGAGGACTGCCGCGCAAAAGCCGCCCAGTTCTTGTCGGTGGACGCGGGGAGCGTAGCCGACGCGGGAGAGGAAGCGGGCGTCATCCCGTCTTATAACTTCACCAGCGGCGACGTGTATATCAATGTAACCAAGCCCGGCGGTCTCGTGTCCTATTACCTGGACTCCCGCTATGTGGGCGAGCAGAAGCTTTCCATGGAGGAAGCGGTGGAAAAGGCGACTCAATTTTTGCAAAACCACGGCATGCCCGATATGAAGGAAACCTATTATTTCACCTCCGACGGCATCTGTACCATCAATTTTGCCTATACCCAGTCGGGCGTGACCTGCTATACCGATCTGATTAAGGTAGGCGTCGCCCTGGACGACGGTGCCATTGTCCTATTCGATGCCCGCGGCTTTGTCATGAACCACACCGACCGAACCCTGGAGACGCCGGCGGTTTCCGAAGACCAGGCCAGAGAAAAGCTCAGCGAGCTGCTCACCGTCCACCAGGTGTCCCAGGCCCTGATTCCGCTGTCCGGCGGAACGGAGGCCCAGTGCTACGAATTCCGCTGTATCGGCCAGAACGAGGAGGAAATTTTAGTCTATGTCAACGTGAAAACCGGCGCGGAAGAGCGAATCCTCATCTTGCTTAAATCGGACGGCGGCGTGCTCACGTTGTAAAAACCGGTTATAAAATACCGGTTTCGGCGCACACTAATACCGGTCAAGACAGCTTGGCCCCAAACGCTGTGTATTCTTGCAGAAAATTCCCGGCTTTCCGGGAACGAAATAAGGAGTGAAACCAACATGAAAAAACCCGCCAAAGGCATCGTGCTTTTCGCCGTTCTCGCGGCGATGACCGCAGCGGTTTTCACCGGCTGCTCGGACGGTGCGGACTCGAACAGCTCTTCGAAGGCATCTTCCGCAGGTTCCGCCGCGTCCAACACCACCTCGCAGAACGTTTCGTCCGAGGTCTCCGACGTGCCTTCCATCCCGCCGGTGGAATCCATGCTTCCCAGTATGCCAGACCTCAGCTCGACCCTTTCCAGCAAGTAATCACCACAGACGTCCCAGCAAAGGTGGAAGAATCAACATTCTTCCACCTTTGTTCTGGTTTCAGAAAAACTTCTGCGGCATATACAAGCGATACCAAGGCTTGAGCGGGCTGGCGGGGAAAAGAGGGCAAGAGTAAATTCTTTTCACTTATTCGCGGTATCCTGCCGAATGCCTTCGTGTAAGACGAGTTTTGGGTGAAAACAGCGCGTCAATTGCATCCAATGGAGCAAACTGGGCGGAACATGGGAATTTCTATGGTTGAATCTGAAATTGGTCGGTGGTATAATAGCCGGAGTGGTTTCGCGCCGGGGCTTTTTTGAGTAAAGAAAAGGTGTTGAGAGAACAATGCGGATTGCGCAACAAAAAAAGCGTGGCATGCCTCATGTAAGGCTGATTATGCTGAGCTTTGCCGCCATCGTCGTGGTGGGGACTTTTCTGCTGATGCTTCCCATCTCGTCGAATTCCGGCAGCTTTACCCCGCCGGAGGACGCGCTGTTTACCGCCACCTCCGCCACCTGTGTGACTGGCCTTGTGTTGTTCGATACCTTTGCTCATTGGAACGGCTTTGGTCAGGCGGTCATCCTGCTGCTCATTCAGCTGGGCGGGCTGGGCCTGATCTCTTTTACCACCTTTTTTACCCTGACCATCCGCCGCAAGCTGGGAATCCGGGATTTGCAGCTTGCCAACGAGTACATTTCCAACGGCAGCCTCAAAGACGTCCCCAGGCTTTTGCGTCTGGTAGTGGCAGTATCCTTCACGGTAGAATGCCTGGGGGCGCTGCTTCTGAGCTTCCGTTTTGTTCCCGCTTATGGAGACGCGGGGATCTGGATCTCAATTTTTCTCGCCGTTTCCGCTTACTGCAACGCCGGGTTTGATATCCTGGGGCGGGAGGGCCCTTTCTCCAGTCTCACCAATTATAATGACGACCCGCTGGTCCTACTGACCATTTCCGCGCTCATTATCATTGGAGGACTGGGTTTTATTGTTTTTAACGACATCCTGTCCTACCGCAGAGGGCACAGCCTGCTGCTGCATACGCGGGTGGTGCTGATTTTCAGCACGGTGCTGATTGTAATCGGCGCGCTTCTCTTCTTCCTCATAGAATATAACAATGCCGGCACCATCAAGGACCTGCCTATGGACCAGAAGATCCTCGCGTCTTTCTTCCAGTCGGTTTCCGCTCGTACGGCGGGCTTTAATTCCGTGGACGTGGGCGCGATGTACGATCCGTCCAAAATGCTTATGTGCGCGTTGATGTTCATCGGTGCGGCCTCCGGTTCCACCGGGGGCGGCATCAAGATCACCACCTTTATTGTACTGGTGATGACGGTGCTCAGCGTGGTGCGCGGCCGGGAGGACACCATCGTCCTGGGGCGCAAGGTGAGCAAACGGGTGGTGTACCGGGCTCTGTCCATTGCGGCCATTTCAGGTCTCATCGTGTTTGTGGCGTTTTTCGTCATCATGTATTGCCAGCAGGAGCAGGGCATCGCCAGCATTGACGCACTCTTTGAAGCGGTTTCCGCATTTGGAACGGTGGGTCTCTCCACCGGGGTCACGCCGGAAATGACGCTGGGCTCCAAGCTCATCTTAATTGTCACCATGTTCGCCGGCCGCGTGGGCCCGGTTTCGTTGGCGCTCGCTTTGACGGTACGGGATCAAAAGCACGAAAGCGAAGTGCTGCCGGAGGGCCGGATTCTGGTCGGATGATCTTCCATTTTGATTGAATAAAAGGAGAACTGCACATGAAAAAAGGAAAACGACTTCTGGCCTTTCTGCTAACGGCGGCGGTCTGTCTGTCGGTAAGCGCATGCACCCCGGCGTCAGAGCCCAGCGAGGCCCCTTCCGGCGGCGCATCCGGCCAGTCGACTTCCTCCAAGGAGGAGCCGAAGAACGTCAATACCAAGATTAATCCGCTGACCGGGCTCGACGATCTGCCTGCCAACTGCATCGGCAAACGTCCGGTGGGAATTATGATCAACAACATTCGTTCCGCCGTGCCCCAGAATAACATCGCCGGCGCAGACCTGTGCTATGAAATGCTGGTAGAGGGCGGGATCACCCGAATTCTGGCCATCTATTCAGATATCCAGTCCCTTCCCAAGACCGGTTCCATCCGCAGCGCCCGGCCCAGTTACGTGGAGCTGGCAAAGGGCCATGACCTGATTTACTGTCACGTGGGCGGCAGCGACGAGGCGGCCGCTATGATCAAATCCATGGGTGTGGACGATGTGGACGGAAACTACGATACCAAAACCATTTGGAGAGACAAGGGGCGCATCGCGGAGTTCGGCTCGGTGCACAGCTGTGTCACCGACGGCGAGCATCTGATGGAGAAGATCACAACGGAAGGCATCCGCACCGACATCCGGGCCGGCGCCAACGCCTTTACCTTCCTGGAAAACGGCAAGACCCGCGTTCCCTCCGGGGAAGCGTGCACCTCAGTGACGGTTCCCTTCTCGGCCAGCTATACCTCTGTGTTTGATTACGACGAGAAGAACCAGGTCTATAAAAAGTCCCAGTTCGGCGAGCCCCAGGTGGATTATGGGACCAACAAGCAGGTGGCGGTCACCAACGTTCTGGTGCTCAAAACCAAGGTGGAGAACTCCCATGATGCTGCGGGACATATGAACATTGAACTGGAAGGCGGGGAAGGCCTGTACATTTCTATGGGCGGCTGTGAGGAAATCAAGTGGAGCAAGGGAGATGCAAACAATCCCTTAACCTTGATGAACAAGGATGGAACGCCGCTGGAGCTCAACGGCGGCAAGCCCGGGTTCTGCTTTGTGGCCCCCGCCCCGCAGACCGATGTGGAAGCGGAATAACAAAAGAGACAAAGGGGCCGGATGCAGTTTCGCATCCGGCCTTCCTGTTTTGCTAGGCGCAAGCACTATGGCCTGCAAAGAGCACGGCTGTGCTGCAAGCATTTTTCTCCTGAAGATCTGCGATGCTTGATCCGTTTGTGTTTTGTTGCGGGATATGGGGAAAGGCTCTGTTTGCGGCTGCCGTTCTCCAACCAAACCGGGCGTTGCACAAAAGATTACAGTTCCTTTCGGGTAAAAATACTGGGAACATTTGATGACGTGTTTTGTGTTTCGACCGTAACGATGCCGCATACGAAAACTTAGATTGGGAGGCGTTCCCAATCCTTGATTTTCTTTTGCACATTGCGGCTGTAGAAAACGGGAAACGAGCGGAATGGAAAGGATGATACCGGCGATGAAGGAGCCACAGCATTTGGCTGGATAACAAAATTGATAAAAAAGAAAGAGAGCACCGTTTATGAACGAATTTTTTGTAGGCGCCGTTGTATTGGATTCTGCCGATAAGAATGCGTTGGCCGATTTTTATACAAAGCTTCTTGATGGGAAGATGATCGAAAGCAATGAACATTATATACGGATTGAATTGCCTAGCCGTCTTCGTTTGACCTTTCAAAATGCAGAGATGTCCGCCTACCTGGCCGGAAGAAGCCGGAAAACAGCAACAGATGGCACATTTGGACATTGTGGTGGGCAATCTCGACGAGGCGGTAGCCATTGCAGAAAAACTTGGGGCCAAAAAGCGAGTGCCCAGTTTGTACCTGGGATGATTACAATGAAAGATCCTGCCGGCCATCCTTTTTGTCTGATTCCACTGCCGAAAGAATAATGGATTCGGTTGGCCTGCATGGATAAGACCAATGAAGCAAAATAGAGAACGGCGAGGATTTTCATCCTTGTCGTTCTCTATTTTTTAGCCGAGCGGCCTTTTCGGGTGCATCATTCTTTATTCTTCGGGAACTTTTTCTTCTGCTTGGGCCGCTGGTTGAAAAAGACCACGGTCACCGCCACGGCGGCGGAAATCAGCAGAATCGCAATGGAAATGCCCAAGGCCGAACGGCTGGAATTGGCCGGCGGCCTGGATGAAGCGCTGTCCTGGGAGGGTTCCTCCGGCAGGGAAGGCGTGCTGCTTTCCGGGAGAGGCTCGGAAGGCGGGAGGGAGGACTCCGGCAAAGAAGAAGCCTCCTGCTGCGACTGGGGAACATATCCCTCCTCCCGTGTGGCCATGATGATGTAATTCTGGGTGGTTTTCCCGTGCCGTGCTACCGATACGGTGACGGCGGTTTCCTGACCGGCCACCAAGTTGTTCCCGGTAATGGTAACCTTGGCGTCCTCTTCGAAGGGAACGGCGTTAATGGTGAGGGACTCCACATGATGGGGGACGGTGCAGTAGTAAATGCGCATGGTGTCCTCCGTGCTGTAAACAGGGCTGATCTGCGCTTCCTCCACCGATAGAGACTTCAGGGCATTGACACCGGTATTTACCACCGGGGCCTTGGAGGAAGAAGCTTCCCCGGCGGGCACGGTGACTCTAAGGGTGTAAAACAAGGTATCCATCCCAGGGTGAGAGACCCCAATGGATACGGTAGAGCTGGTGCCCGGGGTCAGTTGGTTGCGATATACCTTGACGGTGGCCTCGCTGTCCATGGGAACGGCGGTGATTTTCAGTTCTGTAGCGCCTGCCGGGGCGATGATCTCATAGTCTTCCCCTGAGTTTGTAGGGCGAAAGGGAACCCCCACGAAGGTGGCGCCCTCAATCTCCAAAGACTTGAGTTTGTTGGAATGCCCGGAAAGAGTGACAGGCGTTACCTGTGCAGGTAACGCCTTTTGCGCAGTGGGAGTCATCGTGGGCGGAGCTCCGCTGGGCACCGCCCGGGTTGCAGGCCGGGTGGCCTTGATGGTGTAATAAAGGGTATCTCCCCTTACCGGCGTGACCGCGATCACCACATTGGTGGTTTTGCCGGGCTCCAAGGAATTAAACAGGATTTTTACCTTGGCGTTCGGGTCAACCGGCACGGCCGTAATGTCCAGTGCCGACATGGAAGCGGGAACAATACAGGCGTAGGTTTCGCCGGGGTTATTCTCCCGGAAGGGAAAGTCAAACTCCACTCCCCGCACGCTCAGCTCCTTGAGCTTATTGGAGGTGGCGGAGGAATCCGCAGGCGTGGAAGAGGTACCACCCGTCCCCCCTCCAGGACTGGCGGGACGCGTAGCCAGGATGGAATAATACAGCGTTGGTAGCCCGGCCCGCTGCACCTTGATGGAAACGGTGGTGGTCTGCCCGATGACCAAGACGTTGTTGAGAATGGTCACCGTCGCTTCCGGGTCGGCCGCAACCGCTTTGATGTCCAGGGCATTCATATCGTAGGGAACAGTGCAGGTATAGGTTTCTCCGCGGTTTTGCACCCGGAAGGGGTAATCGAGGGTAACGCCTGCAATCGCAAGCTCCGCGAGCCGGTTGGAGGCCGTGGCCTCCGGTTGGGCGCTGGGTGTCTGCACGGGCGGCGCGGGCCGTGTGACCTTGATTTCATAATGCCGGGAGGGAAGCCCTTCCCGGGAAACCGTAACGCGCACCGTGGTGGTGGCTCCGGGCTTGAGATCATTGTTTTCAATGGTGACGGTGGCCTTGTCGTCCGCCGGCGCCGCCTGAATGGTCAGCGCGTCCGTTTCGGCCGGAACGATGCACGAATAGGTTTCGAAGGGATTATACATGCTGTATGCCGTACTTAAGGAAGCCTCCGCCACCGACAGTTCCTTTAACCGGGTGGAAGCCACATCCGAAGGGAGAGAAAGCCCGGCGGCCGTGGTCTCTTCCGCTTCCCGCGTCACCAACAGGATGTAGAACCGGGTGCGAAGCTGGGGATGGGAGACGCCGATGAAGACCGGCACCGTTTTGCCGGGAGGCAGTTCCCTCCCAATTACCGAGATGGACGCTTCCTCGTCTATACAGGCGGCGTCGATATCAATTTGTGAAACGGAACTGGGCACCGTGCAGGTGAGCAGGATGCTGTCTTCCTGTACCGGCACAGCCTGCCGGTAGGAGGAATCGGAAGCGCCCAGCACCGTCAGGGAAGAAAGCTTGGTGGAATAAGTTTTAACTGGGTCCGGCTCCTGTGTAGGCTGGCTGCCCGAAGAACCGGAGGGCGGATTGGTGTTCAAACTGGGCGACTGGGAAGAAACGCCCGGATCGCTGGGAGAGGGCGCGTGCGAATCGGAGGGAGAAGATGACGAACCGGAGTTCGAAGAGTTGCCGCCTTGGGAAGAGCCGGAGGGCTTGGAAGACGCTTCGGTGGAAGAACCGCCGCTCCCCTGGGAAGAACTGCCCGGAGCGGAAGAGGAGCCCGGCTGGGAGGAAGAGCTGGGAACGGAGGATGGCTGAGAGGGGTTTTGCTCGGAAGAAGAGGGGCTCTGAGAAGAGCTGGGAACGGAGGGTTCCGGCTCGGAGGAGGAAGGCTCGGAGGGGGTGGGCGGCGCTGCCTCACGGGTGGCGTGGATGACGTAGTTGCGTGTGCCCACTCCGGCTAAGGATACCGCCACCTTCACATCGGTGGTTTTTCCGGCCAGCAGGGTATTGTTGTACACCATAATGACCGCGTCCGGATGTTCGGCCTTGGCCACCACGGAAAGAGTCGTCGTTTCATAGGGAACGGTGCAGGAATATTCCAGGTTCTCGCTCTCGGGATCGAAGGGGGGATCCAACTCGGCGCCGTCCACCGCCAGAGCCGTCAGCTTGTTGGAAGGCGGGGCCACCGGATCGGGAGCCTTATTCTCCCGGGTGGCGGCAATGGTGTATTTGCGGGGATCCACTCCGTCTCGGGAAACCTCTACGATTACATCGGTAGTTTCCCCGGGAACAAGGGCGTTGTTGTAAATCCGGACCGTGGCTTCGCTGTCCTGCGCCACCGCGGTAATGGTAAGTGAGGCGGTTTCATAAGGCACGGTGCAGGAATAGGTGTCGCTTTCGCCGTCGGGGTCGAAGGGGCGGTCCAGAGCCACGTCCTTGACCGACAAGGATTTGAGCTTGTTGGACAAAATCGGCTTCTCTTCCTCCGGAGGATCGTACTGGACGAGCACGCCTTTACTTTCCAGGACTGCAATGGCGTCCTTAGAGGAATTCTCCGACGTAAAGTCCAAGGGATTGGCCGTCACATCTAGGTCCATGAGGCTTTCCAGGGACAGCAGGGGAGAAAGGTCGGCAATGGCATTGTTTTTGAGCTGAAGGGATTTGAGCCCTGCAAGGCTGGAAATGCCGGACACAGAGGAGAGGGACAGGGAGTTGGCGTACAGCACGCCCAGCTTCCCAAAGCCGGTTATCGGGCTTAAGTCAGTTGCGGGGTTATCGGAAACGTCCAGCATGGTCAGCTTGGAAAGGCCGGCAAGGGGAGAAAGATCAGCCACCTGGTTTTGCGAAACGTCCAGCACCAGCAGAGAGGAGGCCACCTTTTCCAAGCCGCTTACGCTGGTCAGGGAGGTGCCTTTTAGGTAAAGCTGCTGAAGCTGGTGGGCGTCGGTCAGAAAGCTTAAATCGGTCAGCGTGTTGCCCGACAGGTCCAGTGCCTCCAGGCCGGTCATACCGGTCAGAGCGGTGGTGTCCTGCAGCTGGCAGTTAGCCGCGGTCAGGCGGCGCAGGTTGACCGCGCTTTCCAACCCCGCAAAGCTCACAATGCTCTGACCGCTTACATCCAGCACCTCCAAGCGCCTAAGCTCCGTCAGGGTCAGTGAATCGGAGGGGGAAAGGCCCAGCTCCCGGCGTACCGCCGCGGCAAGGGTCGGGTCGGCGATGTTGACCGAACCGGAGTCGGCGGCGAAGACCAGGCCGGAGATTCCGGTCAGCAGTACCAGGACACACAAGAGCAGAGAGAGGGAACGTTTCATAAGATACCTCCGATAACGGCAAATGACCGTAAAATTCAGACATTTCTGGAGCGGATATGAAATGAATAATTTCTAGAATGGTTACAAATTCGACACATTTTTTATTATAACGAAATTCGCCCTGTTGTAAAGCAATTTGCGCAATTAAATTGTAAGAGTATCTCACGCGGATGTGCAAAAAATCAGGATTTCGTCTGAAAAGGACGCAGAATGACGAAGAAATACCAGGACGGCAATTCGCAAAAAACACAGAAAAAAGCACGAATTCCATTTGACTGGAAGTGCGGCATACAGTACAATTGTCTAAGAATGCAAAGGCTAGGAGAAGACGGATGAAACAAACGCTTGTGAAACGGGAAAGAAAAATACTGGCCTTGGGAGGCGGTGTGCTTTTGCTTGTGGCCGCCGTGCTCCTAGCGGTATTTGCGCGGCCGGATACCAAAGAAAGGCCCTTTCTGTACGATCCTGCCGCGGCCGCTCATCCCCAAACCGGACTTTCCATCCAGACGGAGATTTCCTACGGCCGGCCGGACGCGGTGGCAGTCTCCTATCCGGTCACCGGGAATGCAGCCGTTGACCAGGAGCTTGCCGCACTGGTAAAGGAGGAGAAAAAAAGGTACGAGGCGGCCGGGGAGGGGCAGGATCCTTCTTACAGGGAGCTAAACCTGTCCTATGAGCTGACCCGGTTCAATCCGTCCTTGGTAAGCGTTTGTTTCTCGGCGGTTTCCGATGGGCCGGAGGATCACCGCCTTCTGACCCGCACCTATGATTTGAATACCGGTGCTTCCCTGGAGCTTCGAGACTTTTTCCTTCCTGAGTCCGACTATTTGCAGCGTCTGTCCGACTATGCCATCGAGCGCCTGCGGCAGGAAAACCCCTCCAAAACTTCCTGGTCCCAGGAGCAATGGCAGCAGCTGGCCGGGCCGGAGAAGATCGACTGTTTTGTTCTGGACGGAGAGATGCTGTGCCTGTATTTTCCGCAGGAGGACGGCGAGACGCTGCAGGCAAGGATTCCTTTGCGTCTGCTGCATAGCGTCTCGCTCTTTGCTTTTCCCGATACAAGTGATTTTCAGAAAGAAGGCCCGCCCAATCCTCCGCTTGCCCCTGAGCGGGATACCGTGCCGGTTTCGCCGGACGAGAAGAAAGTGGCCCTCCTGTTCTGCGACGGGCCTTTTGCAGACACTACCGGCGAGATCCTCGACCAGTTGAAAAACCATGGGGCCCGGGCCACCTTCTGTCCCCTAGGAAACCGGGTACCCTATCAGCCTCAGCTGGTCAGGCGCATGGCGCTGGAAGGGCATGCCGTATGCAATCACACCAATTCCCATAAGAAGCTGGAAACCCTGTCGCCGGGGGACGTGTCCACCCAGCTCAAAAAAGCGAATGCCGCTCTCTCGAACGTCACCGGGGTTTCTCCCACGTTGATCTGTCCACCCTATGAAGCGGTGGGCGCCAAGGTCAAGACCCTCGACGGGATGCAGGTAGTCCTGCCCGATTTGCAGCCCGCTGACTGGCGGGCGGAGGACGGGCGGTCTCTGGCGGACGAGATTCTGGCTTCGGTGTACGACGGATGTATCATTCAGCTGCACGACCAGTTCCCTGCCACCGCCGAAGCGGTCAGGCTTCTCCTGGAGGAACTGCCCGGACAGGGATATACCTTCGTAACGGTGGAAGATTTGATGGAATAGCGGTGGATGCACCCGATTGGAATACGTTTGTACACACGCTTTTTCTCACGAATAAATAAGGGAAGCGGCTGGCATATGCCACCCGCTTCCCTTATTTACGTCAGGGGATTTTCCGCATTGCAGTCTTTTTCAATTGTGGCTCTTTCCCTTCATTTGCTCGACATGCTCACATGAGGGGCAAACTCGAAGGAAGGAGCCAGGGTAAACAACCGTCCGTCCGTGGATACCATGGTAATGGGAATGTCGGGGCACAGATTGTGCAGCACGCCGACGAATCCGGAGCCAGTGTCCTGCGGCATTCCGGTGACCAGGTGGCGCACACCGTATTTGCGCACATGTCCGGCCGTCATCAGCGCGGAGTCATCATGGAAATAGATGGTCATAGATGCGCCGTTTTCGGCGGCCGCATTATATAGGAATTCGAGTACCTCTCCTCTTTCTTGCACGCTTGTTCGGTCCGGCAGGACGCTTAAGACCTGCAAAGGCAATCCCATCAAATCTGCGAGCTGACGTCCGGCTTTGATTAACCGCTCGCAGGAGGGCTGATCGGTCACGCATACGAGGATGCCGGCTTTTTGTTGCAGCTTGCTCACGTCGATTCGCTCCTTTATGTAATGTGTTGGGTGGGTGACGGCGTTCTTTAAGAGCACGATTAAAGTATATGAGATAAATGTGAAAAATATTGTAACAAACCGTTTCTGTTGCATAAATAATTTTAATACCAGCTTGTGAATGTGTCATAATTCGTTCATAATTACTAAAAAGGGATTTGGAAAATTGCACAACACACAGAATGGGAGACGTTTTTGTGGAAGATTGGCGAAATTGCTTGTGCAAAGAGGAGAAATACGGTATAATACTCCTATCTTTTACCGCATTACTGCAATAATGCGGGTTCCTTCTGCTTGGGGAAAGGAAGAAGGAAAAGAGAAGATTGAAAGGAAGGGTGTACATGTCAAACACAACTTGGACCATCATTGCCTTTGTGATTTACACGGGTGTGATGATCGCCATCGGAGGGGTTTTCTACAAGAAATCCAGCAACCTGTCCGACTATTTTCTGGGAGGCCGTGGGCTCAATGCTTGGGTCGGCGCCCTGTCCGCCCAGGCATCCGATATGTCCGGTTGGCTGCTGATGGGCCTTCCCGGCGCCATCTACCTGATGGGCACCGGCCAGGTCTGGATTGCGGTAGGCCTGTGCCTGGGCACGCTGCTCAACTGGATTTTCGTCGCCAGCCGTCTGCGCCGGTATACCATCAAGTCGGGCAATTCCCTGACGCTGCCGGAATATTTTGAAAACCGGTTCCGGGATTCCAGCCGGATTTTGCGCACGGCGTCGGCCATCTTTATCATCGTTTTTTTCGCCGTGTATACTGCTTCCGCCTTTGTGGCGGGCGGCAAGCTCTTTGCCCAGGTGTTCGGGGTGGACTATCAGATCGCTTTGTTCATCAGCGTGATGGTTATCCTGGTGTACACCTTCCTGGGCGGTTTCCATGCGGTATGTTGGACCGATTTGATCCAGGGCATTATGATGCTTGTGGCCATCCTGGCGGTTCCGATCATTGCGCTGGCCGCCATAGGAGGCATCGAGTCGGTAACCGGCGCGCTGCCGGCCGACTTCCTCAACCCTTTCCGGGAGAACGGGGCGGATGTTTCCGCCATCTCCATCATCTCCCAGCTTGCCTGGGGCCTTGGCTACTTCGGTATGCCTCACATTCTGGTGCGCTTCATGGCCATCCGCTCCAACAAAGAAATCAAGCGCTCTCGCGTCATCGCCATGGTCTGGGTGGTTATCTCTCTGGCCTTTGCGGCGATCGTGGGTATTGTGGGCAAGGTATTTGTCCCGGACGTGCCTGGCGACGGCGAGACGGTTTTCATTCAGATGATCCAAAAGATCTTCATGGGCTTGGGCGGAGAACAGGCGATTGTACCGGTGGCCTTTATCGGCGGGCTGTTCCTGTGCGGCATTTTGGCGGCCATTATGTCTACGGCGGATTCCCAGCTGCTGGTGACGGCCTCCTCCATTTCGGACGATATTTACAAAGGCCTCATCAACAAAAAGGCCAGCGATGATTTTCTGGTCAAATTCAGCCGGGTAGCGGTCGTAGTGGTCGCGGTCGTGGCCTACTTCATAGCCCGCGACCCGGAATCCAGTGTCATGAACCTGGTGTCCAACGCCTGGGCCGGATTCGGCGCAGCCTTCGGCCCGCTGGTGCTGCTGTCTTTGTTCTGGCGGCGCACCACCCGCGGCGGCGCAGCGGCCGGAATCATCGCCGGCGGCTTGACTGTGATTTTGTGGGAATACATTCCGATGATCCCCATGGCGTCGGGTGTCGCCACTCTCTCCACCGCCACCGGACTTTATTCGCTGGTGCCTGGATTTGCCCTGTCGCTTGTGTGCATCGTTCTCTTCAGCTTCCTGACCAAGAAGCCCTCTGCGGAGATGCTTAAGGAATTCGATGCGGTCAAGAATATGGCCAAGAGCGAAGAATAAACGAACGAAGTACTGCGTTTGCATAGAAAAAAGCCGCCCTTTTATGAGAGGACGGCTTTTTTGCTTTGGCAAGCCTTTGGGAGGTGGTGCGTATGTCTGCTAGTGCTAATTTGTTTTTTATGAAAAAAACCAGTTTCATTATACATGAGTTTACCAGAAAATCGGAAATGATTCAATGAAATCGAATTTTATTTATTGAATTTAGCGATAAATGCGCTGAGTCTTGAAAAAGAGGATATGCTGCAAAACAGCCTTATTTCAGCAGCAGTGTTTCCAAAGCACCGTCCTCATGGTAAGTGGGAGCAAGGGAAGAAAGCACCGCGTTGACGTTTTACGACAAAGGCTGGTTCGGGAATTTCCCGAACCAGCCTAATTGGGACAAGATTTTCTTATTCTTTCACCTTAAAGGTATTCAGCCGCAATGCATTTAGTACCACCGACACCGAGCTTAACGACATGGCCGCGGCAGCGAACATGGGATTTAACAGAGGTCCGCCGAACAGATAAAGGAGCCCCGCCGCGATGGGGATGCCAACCGTGTTGTAGCAGAAGGCCCAGAACAGGTTCTGCCGGATGTTGCGGATGGTGGCGCGGCTGAGGAGGATGGCGGTTAATACGTCGTGAATGTCGCTCTTGACCAGCACCACGTCCGCCGACTCGATGGCAACGTCCGTGCCCGAGCCGATGGCAATGCCCACATCCGCCTGTGCCAGTGCAGGTGCGTCGTTGATGCCGTCACCTACCATGGCCACCGTTTGGCCCTGGTCCATGATTTCCTTGACCGTTTTCGCCTTATCCTGGGGCATGACTTCGGAGAGCACCTGGTCGATCCCCACCTGACCTGCAATGGCGGCGGCGGTGCGCCGGTTGTCGCCGGTAATCATCACCGTTTTGATCCCCGCCTTGTGAAGCTGTTCGATGGTCTTTTTGCTGCCTGGTTTGATGACATCTGCCACCGCCACCAGGCCCAAAAACCGTCCGTTTGCCGCCAGATACATAGGGGTCTTTCCCTCGTTTGCAAGGGCGGCGGCCTTGTCGTCGTAGGCAGCGGTATCCACCCCGTGCTTTTGCATGAGGGCGAGATTTCCGAGAATGACCGCCTGGTTTTCCACCGTGACCTGGATGCCCAAACCGGTCACTGCCTGAAAATTAGTGGTTTCCAGCAGAGAGAGTTTGCTTTCCTGGGCCGCGCGGATGATCGCCTCGCCCAAAGGGTGCTCCGACCCCTGCTCGGCCGAAGCCGCCAGCTGCAGCACCCGGTTTTGATCTACGCCTTCGGCGGTTACAACATCGGTCACATCCGGTTTTCCCTCAGTAATGGTGCCGGTCTTGTCAAAGACCACAGTGTTGACCTTATGGGTAATCTCCAGCGCTTCGGCGTTTTTAAAGAGAACCCCGTTTTCCGCGCCCTTGCCGGTCCCTACCATGATGGCGGTGGGTGTCGCCAGACCCAGGGCGCAGGGGCAGGCGATGACCAGCACCGACACGAACACCGTCAGCCCGAAGACGAAGCCTTCGCCCCCGATCCACCAGGCAATTCCGGCCAGCAGGCCGATGCCCAGCACCACCGGGACAAAGTAACCGGAAATCACGTCCGCCAGCTTTGCAATAGGCGCTTTGGAGCCCTGGGCGTCCTCCACCAGCTTGATGATCTGGGAAAGGGCCATGTCCTTTCCTACCTTGGTGGCTTTGAACTTGATAAACCCATTTTTGTTGATGCTGGCTCCTACCACCGAGTCCCCCGGCCCCTTTTCCACCGGCAGGCTTTCGCCGGTGAGCATGGATTCGTCGATGCTGGTGGAGCCCTCCACAATCTGACCGTCTACCGGGATTTTTTCGCCGGGCTTGACCAGCACCACGTCTCCCACCACAATCTCTTCAATGGGAATCTGCAGCTCCTGCCCGTCCCGCAGTACCAGGCCGGTTTTGGGCGCGAGGCCCATGAGCTTCTGGATAGCGTCCCCGGTTTTACCCTTCGAGCGCATTTCCAGAAACTTGCCCAGTAGCACCAACGTGATGATGGTGGCGGTGGATTCAAAGTACAGATTGTGGGCGGACATATGGTCCCCCTGAAAGATCAAATAGATGGAATAGAGGCTGTAGAGAAAGGACGCGGTGGTGCCGATGGCAATGAGGGAATCCATGTTGGGCCGGCCGCGGAAGAGGGAAGAAAACCCCACCGTGTAAAACTGGTACCCTGCGACGATGACCGGCAGGCAGAGCAGAAGCTGCACCACGCCGAACACCCGGGCGTCTTCCATCGGGTCGAGAAAATGGGGAAGGCCGATCATAGGCGCCATGGCGATGTACAGAAGAGGAAGGGTGAAGACTGCAGAGACAATCAGTTTCGTGCGGAAGATCACAACCTCCCTGTGCTTGCGCGCCTGGTTCTCCTCCGGCCGGTCGCGCTCCTCCTCAATCACGGAAAATCCGGTACTTTCGACAACTTTCCGTATATCCTGATCGGAAAATTCCTTTTCGTCATAGGTCACAGTAGCCCGTTCCGCCGCATAATTGACCACGGCGGAGGAAACCGCCGGTATTTTCTTAAAGGCTCGTTCCAGGCCGGTGGCGCAGGCGGCGCAGTGCATCCCGCCGATTTTCACAGAAGCCGTTTTCATCGGCAACCCTCCTATTACCCAGAGTAGATTTCGTCGAAAAATATCCTTTCTCCCTTCCCTTTTGAAGAGAAGAGAGAAAGGGTGCCCATTAACCTTCTACGGTAAAGCCAGTGTCCTCCACCGCTTTTTTGATCCGGGTCATGTCCAGAGCGTCTCCTTCAAAGGAAATTTTCGCGCAGTTGCTGGCCAGGTCCACCGCGGCGCTCTTCACCTCGGGCAGGTCCTCCAGCGCTGCCTCCACGCCCAGCGCGCAGCCGGCGCAATGCATGCCTCCAATGCGAATGGTAATACTGTTCATAGGTTTTCCCTTCTTTCTGTTATAAATAAGTATACCTAAATAGTATTATATTCCTTATTTTTAGTTTGTCCAGACTTACTCAAAATTATCCGCAAAAAAAGAAAGGCCCGGCAGGTTCCGCTTATGTCTTGCGAAACCCGCCGGGAACCTTATTCGAAAAGGGACGGCGCGGACAGTACACCGTCACTCGTTGTAGCCGTTTGGATTGTTCTTTTGCCACCGCCAGGTATCCCGGCACATGTCTTCCAGGTCCCGCTGGGCTTGCCAGCCCAGGACCGCCTTTGCCTTGGAGGGGTCGGAATAACAAGCGGGTACGTCGCCGCTGCGGCGGCCTACGATTTTATAGGGGACCGCGCTTCCGGTGACCCGCTCGAAGGCGTGCACAATGTCGAGCACGCTGTAGCCCACGCCGGTGCCCAGGTTGATGGCGTCGATTCCGGGGTTTGTGTTGAGCCACTGCACCGCTTTGACATGGCCCACCGCCAGGTCCACCACATGGATGTAGTCGCGCACACCGGTGCCGTCGGGCGTGGGATAATCGTCCCCATACACCGATAAGACGGGCAGTTTGCCGATGGCTACCTGAGAGATGTAGGGCATCAGATTGTTGGGGATGCCGTTGGGGTCCTCCCCGATGCGGCCGCTTTCATGGGCGCCGATGGGGTTAAAATAGCGAAGCAGCGCAATGTTCCAGGCGGGGTCGCTGACATACAAATCGCGCAGCATTTCTTCGATCATCAGCTTGGTGCGTCCGTAGGGGTTGGTAATGGTGGCGATGTCCACCGGGTCGGTTTCCCGTAGCGGCACCCGCTTGGGCGTACCGTAAACGGTGGCGGAAGAGCTGAACACCAGGTTTTTGACCCCGTGCTCCTTCATGACCTCCAGCAGGACTAGAGACCCGGTAAAATTGTTTCGGTAATAGGTCAAAGGCAGACGGACCGATTCGCCCACCGCCTTCCATCCGGCGAAATGGATAACCGCGTCGATTTGATGAGAGGAAAACACCTTGGAGAGTCCGTCCCGATCCAGAATGTCCACCTGATAAACAGGAAAATCACGGCCGGTGAGTTCCTTGACCCGCTTGGTAGCGACCGGACTGCTGTTGTAATAATTGTCTGCGACCACAATGTCGTAGCCGTTATTGAGCAGCTCGACGCAGGTGTGGCTGCCGATGTAACCGGCGCCGCCGGCAACTAGGATTGTCATGAATGCCATTCCTCCATTCGTCTATCCACTGTTATCAGAGTATTATTTTTTTCGTTTTCTGTCAATTACTATTCCCTCGTTTCCTATGGAAGATTGATGCACACACAAAGAAGAAAGCCTATTTGACAGGAAACAGGCTTATTCTTATAATAAATCGAAAGCCACGGGTATGCAAGAAAAAATGCGACGCGAAAAGAGAAGGAGGCGGCATATGGAACATTTTTACCGCACGGTGACCTATGAAGAAATCCGCAAAAATAAAGAGATCGGCGCCTATATCGAAGCGGCTAACGGGGTGCTGGGAGCCATCGGGTTTACCGAGCACGGCCTGCCCCACGTCTGCCGGGCGGCGGGAGTGGCCGCGAACCTTCTGCGGGAGCTGGGGTTCGAGGAACGCACCTGCGAGCTGGCCGCCATTGCCGGGTATCTGCACGACATCGGCAACACGGTCAACCGGGTGGACCACGCCCAGTCCGGCGCGCTGATGGCTTTTTCCATTCTATCCCGCCTGGGGATGCCGCCGGAGGAGGTGGCGGTGGTGGCCTCCGCCATCGGCCACCATGACGAAGGAACGGCTGCCCCGGTCAACGAGGTGGCGGCGGCGCTCATCCTGGCGGACAAAAGCGACGTGCGCCGCAGCCGTGTACGAAATAAAAGCGGCATTATGACCGATATTCATGACCGGGTCAACTACGCTGTAGAGCGTACCGAGCTGCAGGTCAGGCGGGAGGAAAAGGCAGTTTTGCTGCAAATGTCCATCGACACCGCCATCTGTCCGGTGATGGATTATTTTGAAATTTTTCTATCGAGAATGCTTTTGTGCCGTAAGGCCGCGGATTCTCTCGGCCTTACCTTCGAGCTGGTCATCAACCAATCCAGAATGCTGTAAGAGAAAGCAGACAAAGCACGGGATGCAGGCGAAAATGGCATAAAAACCGCAGAAAAGTGGGAATTCTTTCAGATTTGCTTGAAAAATGGAATAAAAAGACGTACAATATACCAATATAAGCAAAAATGAGGTGCTGTTATTTGGAAGTCTACATCGTAATTCCCATCTGCGTTTTGGTGTTGGCGTTCTTCTTTGCCGGCCTGCGCATGGACAAGGAATACCAGAGAGGCGTGATTTTCCGCCTGGGCCGGCTCAAAAGCTGCAAGGGCCCCGGCCTTTACTGGATCATCCCCTTCTTTGACCGGAGAGTACGGGTGGATCTGCGGGTTTCCATCATCAACATCGACAGCCAGGAGGTTGTCACCCGAGACAGCGTGACGGTCAAGATCAATGCAATTTTGTATTATAAGATCACCCGGCCGGAGCGCGTGGTGGTGATTGCCCATGATTATGAGCAAGCGATCGTTCAAATTGCGGTCACCACTTTAAAAAATGTAATCGGCCAGCATACTCTGGAGGAAATCCTCAGCGACCGCAAGGCCATCAACCGGGCCATGAAGGCAAACGTGGACGTGGTAGCGGGCGACTTGGGTTTGATGGTCAAGTCCATTGAGATGAAGGACATTGATATCCCGGTTGCTATGCAGAAGGCCATGGCTAAGGAAGCCCAGGCTATGCGCGAGCGCCGGGCGCGCATCATCAAAGCGGACGGAGAATATCAAGCGTCCCTGAAACTCAAAGCGGCGGCCGAAGAAATTGAGAGCAATCCCATTGCCCTGGAGCTGCGCCGAATTCAGATGGTGACGGAGGTCAGCTCCGACCAGAATACCCGCACCTTGGTGATGCCCAGTGATTTCGTGGAGATCGCTAAAACCATTTCAAACGGCATTGAAAGCGGCATTTTGGGTTCCGGCGTGGGCGGGAAGATCCATAGCAAAAAGATTCAGGAAAACGCGCAGAGCGTCCCGAAAGATCCGTCCCAAACGAAGACGGAGGGCAAAAAGAACCATACGGCTAAAGTCTGATGAGAAAGCGTCTCCCCCCACGCCTCCCTGCGGGCCGTTGGGGGGGGGCTGTGGGAGGAAAAAAGGGAAGGGGGGAGCCCGGGGGGG
>CAMLYM010000028.1 GCA_946491705.1 uncultured Clostridia bacterium | reverse complement strand
CGATGATGGTCCGCCACGATAGGCAGGACCTCTGTAAACGGCGGGCGCTCGTTTTGGAGAACTGGAGGCGACGGGGCTCTCTATTACACGAGGGTCCAGGCGTTTCCAATGTCCAATTGTGTCTTCCGATTGGCTCCCTTCCCGTTCGGAAAGTGCTGCAAGCAGCCCCTCCTCCAGCCAATGGGAAAATAGGCAAAACAAGAGGCCGGATGTAGAACTTACATCCGGCCTCTTGTCTGTTTCTTTGTTATGCACAGACCAGTTCCCTGGCTTTTTCCGCGGCGGTGGCCGCGTCCGGCGTATAGGCATCCGCGCCGATCTGCCTGGCGAAGGAATCGGTCACCGGAGCGCCGCCTACCATTACCTTTACCTGATCACGCAGGCCTTCCGCCTTGAGGGCTTCGATGACATCGCCCTGATGGCCCATGGTGGTGGTCAAAAGCGCGGACATGGCCACGATGTTGGGCTTATGCTCCCTGACGGCGGCGACGAATTTCTCCGCAGACACGTCCACCCCCAGGTCCACGACCTCCAGGCCCGCGCCCACCATCATCATGGACACCAAATTCTTGCCGATGTCGTGCAGGTCTCCCTGTACCGTCCCGATGATCACCTTGCCTACCGGCTTAGTCCCGGCCTCCACCAGCCGGGGCTTGAGTACCTCAAGGCCCTTGTTAAGAGCCCTCGCGGCAATCAGCACCTCGGGAACGTACACCTGGTTATTCTTGAATTTCACGCCGACCTCGCCCATTCCCTTGAGCAGGCCTTCATTCAAAATGTCCGCCGGGGAGATGCCCTCCTCCAGCGCCTGGGTAACCAAAGCCACCACGTTCTTAACTTTTCCTTTTTGGAGCAGCTCGCTCAGATCGTCCAAAATGGCCATATCGAATTCCTCCTGCCTATCAAGCTATCCGCTTTTCTTGTCCAACATACTACCGGTTTTTTCCCGCTTCGTCAAGCACCGCGCACAAAAGAGAAAAAGCGCCGCAAGGAAAGACAAGTCGACGCACTTTTCTATGGGGCCGATTGGCCCGCAGCATAAGGACGCTGCGGTGCCTCTCCCGCCCGTCGAAACCGATGGTTTTTAAGGAATCGTTCCTTTTTCGAAACGTCCAGAAGCCCCTGCGCGGATGTTCGGCAAAACATACCCTAAGCAGTGCAAAAAAACATTTCTCAGGTGTGTTCCAGCGGCAAGTCCGTTTCCTGCACGGGAATTCCCGCGTCAATAATGCCGCCGCCCAGCACCGTGCCGCCCTCATAGAACACCACCGACTGCCCCGGCGTCACCGCCCGCTGAGGTGTCTGAAAGGTGACCCTTGCCCGGTCCTCCCCGGTGAGCTCCACCCGGCAAGGCGCCGGCTTCGCCTGGTAACGGATCATGGCCTGCGCCTCAAAGGCAGCCGGAAAACGGTCGAACGCGACGGCGTTGAGACGGGCCGCCGTCAGGCCGGAAAAATACTCCCGGCCGGATTCCACCAGGCAAACCGTGTTCGTTTCCGGGTCGATCCGGGACACGTACATATGCCGCCCGAAGCTTTGCCCGAGCCCCTTGCGCTGGCCGATGGTATAGTGGAGAATCCCCTTGTGCCGGCCGATGACCCGGCCTTCCTCGTCCACAAAATCGCCCGGCGGAGTGTCCTTCCCGGTAAAGGCGGTAACAAACGACGGGTAATCTTGATTCTTGACAAAACAAATTTCCTGGCTCTCTCCCTTCTGGGCCACGGGAAGCGCATACCGGACGGCGATGGCGCGAATTTCGTCTTTTGTGTAAGACGCCAGAGGGAGCAGCACCCGGGAAAGCTGGCGCTGGCTCAGGTGATAAAGCACGTAGCTTTGGTCCTTGCGCGTATCGGCCCGCTTGAGAAGCCAGCGGCCCAGGCTCTGGTCAAACTCGATCCTGGCATAATGCCCGGTGGCAACCAAATCACAGCAAAGCCGGTCGGCCGCCTTGACCATCTCTCCGAACTTGATGGACCGGTTGCAGAAAATGCATGGATTCGGCGTCCGCCCGGCCAAATACTCGCCGCAAAAGGGGGTTATGACCTCCTTCTCAAATTCCTTCTGGAAGGGGAGGACATGGTGCTCGATCCCCAAAGCCGCCGCCACCCGCTTCGCGTCCGCAAGATCGGGGGACGGCCCGTCCGGCAGCAGGTCCATCGTGGCACCCACCACCTCATAGCCCTGCTCCAAAAGCAAAGCGGCGGCGGCGGAACTGTCCACCCCGCCGCTCATTCCTACCAGCACTCTTTTCTTTGGCAACCGTCATTCTCTCCTTTTTCGCAGCAATACGTCGTTGACCGCGCCGCAGTGGGGACATTTGGGATAGTCCCAGTCGTACTCTTTGCGGCAGTGGACACAGACGACCTCGGTGATGGCGTCCAATGGCTCCTTTTCTCCGTCGAAGCCGGCGTTTTCAAAGAATTGTTCCAGCAACAGACGTGTAGAAGATGTTGCGGGTGCATTTTCATCCAGAGAAATCTGCGGGCGCTCCGTTTGAGGCGGGACGTAACAAGACCGGAGCGATTCCCGCTTTTGCACGGGGAACCGCTGCATCAGGCCAAAGGCCACGCATCCCGCGAAAAGCAAAGCAAGCCCGCCATATAAAAAGACATCCACCCATTCCCGCGGATAAAGAAAAACCTGATGCACGGTTCGATAAGGGTCATACCCGTAAAAGTCCCGAAAGTCCATCCAAAATGCCGCAGCAGCGCCCAAGGACATGAGCCCTGCAAAAAAGAACTCGATTCCCGTCCACCGCCATGCGGTACGCCAGCGCTTGCTTCCTTTTTTCGTCATCCCCGGCGCCTCCTTGCCGTTTCCTCCAGTTTCATATGGCTTTCCCCGCACGGAAGGGAATGTGAGCCGCCTTTTGAGGCAGCCGTCGCACAAGGTGTATGCTCCGCGTTTTTCTTCTCCAGTATACCAGATTTGGCCCCCGCCCGCAAGAAACGGTCGAAATGGAAAGGGGTTTCGTACAAATCGCGGGCCTTTTGCCCTAAATTTCTGCACGAATGCATGAAAATTCGGCCCGCCCTTGCATTGCATCAAATTTTGGGATAAAATATCCTCTAGAATTTGTCTCGTTTTTCACAAACCGAATTTAATATGGAAAGGGTGTTCTTTTCTATGGCAGCTCTCAACAAAAAGACCATCGAAGATATCGATGTCGCCGGCAAGCGGGTTCTGGTCCGGTGCGACTTTAACGTCCCGTTCGACGGCGAGGGCAACATTGCCGATCCCAAGCGCATCACCGAAGCCCTCCCCACCATCAAGTACCTTCTCTCCCACAACGCGAAGGTGATCCTCTGCTCCCATTTGGGCCGTCCGAAGGGCGAGTTCAACATGCAGTATTCTCTGGCGCCGGTAGCCAAGTACCTTTCCAAGGTGCTCGGCCAGGAAGTCAAGATTGCGTCCGACGTGGTGGGCGAGTCCGCCAAAAAGCTCGCAAGCGAGCTTAAGGACGGCGAGGCTATGCTCATCGAGAACGTCCGCTTCCATAAAGAAGAAACCAAGAACGATCCCGCTTTCGCTAAGGAACTGGCATCCCTGGCGGATATCTATGTAAACGACGCGTTTGGCACCGCTCACCGGGCCCACGCTTCCACGGCCGGCGTCGCCGACTATCTGCCGGCGGTCTGCGGCTATCTGATCCAGAAGGAAATCAGCGTCATGGGCGGAGCGCTGGAGAACCCGAAGCGCCCGTTTGTGGCCATTTTAGGCGGCGCGAAGGTGTCCGACAAGATCGGCGTCATCAATAATCTTCTCGAAAAGGTGGATACCCTGATCGTGGGCGGCGGTATGGCTTATACCTTCTTCAAGGCCCAGGGTCACAGCATCGGCACCTCCATCTGCGAAGAAGATAAACTGGAGCTTGCTAAGGAAACCCTGCAGAAGGCCAAGGATAAGGGCGTCAATTTCCTGCTTCCCGTTGACAACCGGGTAGCGGACAAGTATGCCGAGGACGCCCAGTTTAAGACGGTGGATTCCGACGACATTCCGGACGGCTGGATGGGCCTTGACATCGGCCCGAAGACCGAGAAGCTCTTCTCCGACGCCATCAAGGGTGCGGGCACCGTGGTGTGGAACGGCCCGATGGGCGTATCCGAGTGGAAGAATTTTGCTTCGGGCACCATCGCAGTGGCTACGGCGGTAGCTCAAAGCGGCGCCGTGTCCATCATCGGCGGCGGCGATTCTGCGGCGGCGATTGAGAAGCTGGGCTTTGCCGACAAGATGACCCACATTTCCACCGGCGGGGGCGCCTCTCTGGAATTCCTGGAAGGCAAGGAGCTGCCGGGCATCGCGGCCCTCAACGACAAGGACTAATTTTTGCAGAAAAGACAGGCGGGAGAGGCATCTTTCCCGCCTGTTTCACCCGTTGCAACGCCGTGTGTCTTTCGATGCGGCAAAGGAGGAAGCGTCGTGCTCTATTGCAAAGACTGTCAGCTCCTGTGCGAGCAGGAATGCCCCCAATGCGGCAGCCGCAGTTTGCGTAAGCCGCAGGCAAACGACCCGGTTTTGCTGGGCGTTTTTGAACCGGCGATCGCTTTCGGCGTGGAATCCATATTAAAAGACAACCACATTCCTTATGAAAAGTTCGGTAATCTGGGCGCCGCCGTCACTCTGTATGTGGGGACGGCCATGGAAACCTACCGGTTCTTCGTCCCTTACGGCGAATACCGCAAAAGCGTATCGCTGGTGGAGGAGTTGACCGGTCCTGCCGAGCCTTCCCAGGAACACGAATAACTTTTGGCAAAGGAGCAAATATCATGAACAAGACCCTTCGCAAGGCGGTCATCGCCGGCAACTGGAAAATGAACAAAACCCCCGCCGAGACCACGGCGCTGATCAACGAAATGAAGCCGTTGGTGGCAAACGCGGACTGCGGCGTGATTGTGTGCGTCCCGTTTGTGGACCTGTGCGCGGCGCTGGAGGCGGCCAAGGGAAGCAACATTTCCGTGGGCGCGCAGAACTGCCACTGGGAAAAGTCTGGCGCCTTCACCGGTGAAATCTCTGCCTTTACTCTCAAAGAAATGGGCGTCGAATACGTCATCATCGGCCACAGCGAACGCCGCACCTATTTCGGCGACACTGACGTAACCGTCAACAAGCGGGTACGCGCGGCGCTGGATGCGGGCCTTACCGTTATTTTGTGCGTAGGCGAGTACCTGGAGCAGCGCGAGCAGGGCATTACAGCGGAGCTGGTCGCCATGCAGACGAAGATTGCGCTGGGCGGCGTATCTAAGGACGAGCTTTCCCGGATCATCATCGCCTATGAACCGGTCTGGGCCATCGGCACCGGCCGCACTGCCACTGCCGACCAGGCAAACGAGGTCTGCGCCTCCATCCGTGCCACAGTGGCGGCTCTTTACGGCGCCGACGCGGCAAACGCCCTGACCATCCAGTACGGCGGCTCTATGAACGCGGGCAACGCGGCCGAGCTTCTGGCGAAGCCGGACGTGGACGGCGGCCTCATCGGCGGCGCGTCCTTGAAGGCGCCGGACTTTGCAAAAATCGTGGAAGCGGCAAGCAAATAAACGTCGTCGTGCAGTTACGAAATGGAAGGAGCGTACTATGAAAAAACCTCTGGTTCTTTGCATTATGGACGGCTTCGGCCTTAACCCTTCTGAATACGGCAACGCCGTCAAGGCGGCCAACACGCCCAATCTGGATAGAATTTTTTCGGAAAATCCCACCACCGCCATCGGTGCAGCCGGCATGGACGTGGGCTTGCCAAACGGGCAGATGGGCAATTCCGAGGTGGGCCATACCAACATGGGCGCCGGCCGGGTGGTTTATCAGGAGCTGACCCGGATTACCAAGTCCATCCAGGACGGGGATTTCTTTGAAAACCAGGCGCTCACCGGCGCCATTGACCATTGCCTGCAAAAGGGCACGGCCCTTCACCTGATCGGCCTGCTGTCCGACGGCGGGGTGCACAGCCACAATTCCCATCTTTATGCCATCCTGGAGCTTTGTAAACGCAAGGGACTCGACCGGGTGTATGTCCACTGCCTGCTGGATGGGCGCGACGTGCCCCCCACCTCGGGCAAAGACTTTGTGGCGGAGCTTTCCAATAAGTGCCGGGAATTGGGTGTAGGCAAAATCTCCACGGTCCTCGGACGGTACTACGGGATGGACCGGGACAATCGCTGGGAGCGGGTAGAGAAGGCTTATGCTGCCATCGTCTACGGCGAGGGCGAGGAAGCTGCCGATCCGGTGAAGGCGGTGACGGATTCCTATGAAAAGGAAGTTACCGACGAATTCGTGGTGCCCACGGTCATCGCCGGCGGCAAGCAGGTGGAAACGGACGACGCGGTAATCTTCTTTAACTTCCGTCCCGACCGTGCCCGGGAACTGACCCGGACCTTCGTGGATCCGGAGTTTAACGGCTTTGCCCGCAAAAAGGGCTTTTTCCCGCTTTACTATGTCTGCTTTACCCAGTACGACGCCACCATGCCCAACGTAAAGGTGGCCTTTGCACCTCAAAAGCTTACGAACACGCTGGGCGAATACCTTTCCAAGCACGGCAAAACCCAGCTTCGCATTGCGGAGACGGAGAAATACGCCCACGTTACCTTCTTCTTCAACGGCGGCGTGGAAAAGCAGTATGAGGGAGAGGACCGGGTCCTCATCCCCTCTCCGAAGGTTGCTACCTACGACTTAAAGCCGGAGATGAGCGCCTATGAGGTGTGCGACGCGGTGTGCGAGCGTATCCGCTCAGGCAAATACGACGTGGTTATCCTCAACTACGCCAACTGCGATATGGTTGGCCACACCGGGTTTATGGACGCGGCCATCAAAGCCGTGGAAGCGGTGGATACCTGCGTAGGCCGCACCGCCCGGGCCATCGAAGAGATGGACGGCGTTTTGGTTCTGACCGCCGACCACGGCAACGCCGACCAGATGAAGGAGCCCGACGGTTCTCCCTTCACCGCCCATACCACCTGGCCGGTCCCGCTGACCGTCAAGGGCTATCCCTGCAAGCTCAGGGAAGGCGGCCGGCTGGCGGACATTGCGCCTACCATGCTGCAAATCATGGGCCTGCCCCAGCCTCCTGAAATGGACGGCAAAAGCCTGATCGCCGAATAAGCGGGAAGCATCCCGTTCCAAAGCCTGCCGGAATGACAAGGTTCCGGCAGGCTTTTTTGTGAATTTCACACGAAGATTCACAAAAACCTTTACAATATGTTTGCAAAATCAGCAAAATGTATGATATAATGGGAAACGGCTCCGCGACAGCAAGACGGAAGGAAGGGTTCGTTCCCGAAAGCGAGCGTCATGCCGGCGGGATCATGAAAATCGGAAGGACGGATACGACATGAGCGGTTCAAGAGAAAAACAGCTCCGAAAGCTGGAACGGGAGCAGAATCCCGAAGCCTACAAGAAGAAGAAAAAAAGCCAAGGCCTGTCAAGAGGCAAGAAGGTTGCCATTACGGTAATTTCCTGCGTCATCTGCGTGCTGCTTATCGGAGGCATTATTGCCGCAGTGTTTATGCAAAGCGGCGGCTTTACACGGATGGTCACCGCCGTAAAGGTAGGGGACTATTCCTTGTCCGCTGCGGATTATAATTATTACTATTATGGAAGCTACAACAGTTTTGTCAATCAATACGGCCAGTCGCTCTCCACGTTCGGCCTAGACACTTCCAAGCCCCTCAAGGATCAGACCTGCGCGTTGCTGGAAAGCGGCACCTGGGAGGATTATTTCCGCCAGTCTGCGGAAACCACCATCCGCACCACCTATGCTTTGGCGGACACCGCCGCCAAGGAAGGCTATCAGCTGACCGAGGACGACAAGTCCTATATTGAAACGAATCTGAAGTCCATCGAGGATTCCGCCGCCGAACAGAAGGTGACTGCGGAACAGATTGTGGAAAACTACTACGGTCCCGGCGTCAACATGGAAGTGTTCCGCGCCCAGATGGACCGGGAAACTCTGGCAAGCAGCTATAAGCAGTACCTGGTGGACAACTATAACTTCTCCGACGATGAAATCGACGCCTCTTATATCTCCAACAAGGCTTCCATCGACCAGGTTACCTATCATTCCCTGCTGATATCCACCGAAAGCAAATATCCCGAGTCGGTGACTTCTTCCACCGCAACGGATGAACAGAAGACAGCGGCCAAGGAAGCGGCCAAGGCGGCGGCGGACGAAATGCTCGGCAAGATCGCCGAAGACGGCAGCAATTTTAACGAGCTGTGCATCGAGTACGCGCCAGAAGCCAGCAAAGCGGATTACCAGGACAGCCCCGATCACTCCCTGACCCGTGACCAGAGCAAAGCCAACGTGACCGATTCCACCCTGAGTGCATGGCTGTTCGACAATACGCGTGCGGCTGGGAACAAGACGGTTCTCGAATCCACCTCCGGCTATCGGGTGATCTATCTGGTAAGCAAGGGAAGGAACACCACCAATGTGGTCGACGTACGTCATATCCTGCTTGCCCCCAGCACCACGGTCGATCAGTCAACCGGCCTGACTGCCGAGCAAACGGTAGAGGTCGGCGAGGCGGCTTCCGCCCTGCTCAACACCTGGAAGAGCGGCGAGGCAACCGAAGCCTCCTTTGCCCAATTGGCGAAAGAAAACTCCACCGATACCGGTTCGGCCTATATGGGCGGCCTGTATAAGGGCGTGTATCCCGGCCAGATGGTGACAAGCTTTAACGACTGGTGCTTTGATCCTGCCCGTAAGCCTGGTGACACCGGTATTGTTTACAGCAGCTACGGCGCGCATATTATGTACTTTGTGGGCACGGGCGATCCTTACTGGAAGGTGCAGGCGCGCAGCTATCTGGCAAACGACAAGTATTCTTCGTACATTGAAGGTCTTCTGGGCAGCTATACCCTCACCCAGGACGGTTTCGGCTTCGGCTATACCGCCGACCTGTAAGACCCTTTTTTAAAAAAACACAACCCCCGTGTGGTCACAGCTGTGACCACACGGGGGTTCTCTTTGCAACACGGCAGATGTACTTCCAAAGCGCTCAAGCCAAAATACAGGCCTGGAAAATTTCCGGGCCTGTATTTCCTTTCTCACCGCAGTGCGCTTTCTTTATTCTTTCGGGCATGGACCAAGCACAGCAGCGTCTCCTTTTGGTTGCAGCCCGGATTTTCTAAAACCGCATCGAGCAATTCCAGCAGCGTGCGCTTGATTCTGGGACCCGGAACCAGACCAGCCTGGATGAGGTCTTCTCCCGTAACCGCAAGCATTTCCAACCGATAGGGGTCTCCCCGGCGGAGAATCCGTCTCATCATCTGTGCGGCAGACGCAGCAGCGGGGGCGTCAGAGGAAGAAAGGTCTCCCCGCAACCGCAGGGCACAGGACAAAAGGGTGGGGCCTGCTTTGCAAAGGCGACGGCGCATCTGGTATTCGGCAGTGGGAATCGGCTGCGACACTTCAAGGAGCAGCCCGGCCGCTTCCTTGTAAGTGCGCCGGTCCAGACGAAGGCGAAGGCCCAGTTCCTCCAGGTCCGACCCGGTCAAAAGGCACAGGGCGGCAAGGCGCACAGCCCTTTGGGACGATGTGAAATCCAAGGCAAACAGCGTGGAAACCGGTCGGATTCCCCAGGGAAGCAGCCCGCCGCTTTCCACAAGCGGCCTCAGCCGGGAGGGAAAGCTCCCGGTCAGCGCGCGCATCAGCTCTGCCGTCACCCGTTCGGCACTGACCGAGGAAAGGCCTTCCGCCTTTTGCAGCGCGGCTTTTAAGGTATCCGGATGAAGCCGGTAGCCCAGAGTGGCGGCGAACCGGAAAGCTCGCAAAATCCGCAGCCGGTCCTCTTCAAAGCGCACCGTCGGGTCCCCTACCGCCCGGATGATTCCCCGGCGGACGTCCTTCTCCCCGCCGAACGGGTCGATTAACCCGGCAGCAGGAGAAAAGGCCATAGCGTTGATGGTCAGATCCCGCCGTGCCAGGTCTTCGGTCAGGTTGTCGATCAGGCGGACCTGATCGGGCCGCCGCCCGTCCGAATACCCATTCTCCGCCCGAAAGGTGGTAACTTCCACCGGTTCTTCCCCAAAGAGAACAGTAACCGTCCCGTATTGTAACCCCGTGGGTACTACCTTCGGGAATAGGGCGGTTACCTGCGCGGGAGTGGCGGAGGTGGTTACATCGTAGTCCTTGGGAGTAAGGCCGCACAGCCAATCCCGCACGCAGCCGCCCACTGCATATCCTTGATATCCCGCTTTTTGGAGCGTCTTTATACAGGCAAGCACCGCATCCGGCAGCCGCATTGATCTCCCCTCCCTGCTTTTTTCTTATTATACCAGTCATCCCCCGCCGGTACAACGGGAAACTCTCTCAATAATTTGACGCTAACTCGAAAAAACGCAAAATACTTGTTTATTTCAACGTCGTATTGTCATATAATAGGAAGGTACATAATTTTGAGAAAACCGAGGTGCCAACCATGACAGAAGTGTCTAAACCGATCACAGATGAGATTTTAAATACAGTCAAACGGGTCCATTTTGTTGGAATCGGCGGATCGGGCATGTGCCCGCTGGCGGAAATTCTCCACAGCCGCGGCTATCAGCTCACCGGCTCAGATGTCAACGAGAGCGATAACCTGGCCCGCATCCGCAGCCTGGGCATTCCAGTCTTTATGGGGCACAAGGCGGAAAATATCCAAGGAACCCAGTTGGTGGTCTATACGGCAGCCGTCAAGCTCGACAATCCGGAGCTCAAAGCAGCCATCGACCAGGGCATCCCGATTTTGGAGCGTTCCCGGCTCTTGGGAATGGTATCCCGCCGGTATGAAACGGCCGTAGCCGTTTCGGGCACCCATGGAAAGACCACCACTACCTCCATGCTCTCCCAGGTGCTGCTGGGGGCGGGACTGGACCCGACTCTCGTGATCGGGGGCCGGCTGCCGGCCATCGGAAGCAACGGCCGCGCGGGCAAAACCGATCTGATGGTCTGCGAAGCCTGCGAATATGTGGACACTTTTTTGCAGCTCTCACCGGATATTTCTATTATTCTCAACATCGACAGCGACCATTTGGACTATTTTGGTACTCTGGAAAACATCATCAAGTCCTTTCATAAGTTTGCCCGGATTACTTCCCGTACGCTCATTGTAAACGGCGAGGACCAAAATGTAGCCAAGGCTATGGAAGGCATGGAAGGCAAAGAAATCCTCACCTTCGGCTTTGCCGACCGGTACGATTATTATCCCGAAAATTTAGAGCGGTTTGACGGGTCCTATTACGAATTTGACCTGATGCACAAAGGGGAAAAGGTTACCCATCTGCGCCTGGGCGTTCCGGGACGGCACAATGTGCTAAACGCCCTGGCCGCCTGCGCCGCCGCACTCAAGGCTGGCGCCACGCCGCAGGACATTGAGCAGAACATCGACCAGTTTCGTGGAGCGGGACGGCGGTTTGAAATCTACGGCGAGTTTGGCGGGGTAACAGTGGTGGACGACTATGCCCATCATCCCACCGAAATTAAGGCGACCCTCCAGGCCGCCAAAGACCTGCATCATCAAAAGGTATGGGCGGTATTCCAGCCCTTCACCTTCTCGCGGACAGTCATGTGGCTGGAAGAATTTGCCCAGACTCTCCGCCTGGCCGACCATGCGATTCTCTCGCCTATTATGGGTTCCCGTGAGGTAAACTCCTGGGGCATTTCGTCGGAAGACCTGGCCCAGCGCATTCCGGGCAGCGTATGCTTGCCTACCTTTGAGGCCATCGCCGATTATGTGGCGGAGCACGCAGAGCCCGGGGACCTGGTTTTGACCATGGGCGGCGGTGACATTTATAAATGTACGAGGATGATTCGCGACCGGCTGGCGGCGGCCAAGGAAACCGCCTAAGCCTAAGGGAAACCGCTTCTGAAAAAGCAATGAGCGGCGGGCAAATGCCCCCCGCTCATTTTCTCTTCTAAGTCCGATAAAGGCCTCTCAAAGCTTGACGGAGACAAAGGTACCGTCCTGCGCCTCCACATGGACCATTTCCAGCCCTTTGTTTTCCCTCAATACCCCCACGCATTCGCGCAGGAGCATGCATACCGATTCCTTCGTAATCAGCGCGCAGTAAGGCTCGGGTGTGTTTTCTCTCATTTTTTCGAAAACTCGCTCCGGAATCCAGCGGACCGCCCATCCGGCCAAAGAGACCGGCACAGGCAAAAAAAGACGAAAGTCCTTGGTTCTTACCTTTACGTTCATTGCTTCTCTCTTATTGGTCCACAAAGATTCGTACCGTGGTTCCATCCGCCGCCTCCACATTGACGAAATCTCCTTCAATCTCTTCATCCAGGCATTCGGACACCGCGTCCATCATGCTGGAAAGATCCACGCCCTGCAGGTCTTTCTCCGGGATGGGAAGCTTCCCCGTGGCTTTGAGTATCTTTTTGATGGCCCCGACCGGAAACTGAATCTTTACCTTATCCCCGGAGGTACTGTCAACAAGAACACGAAACAGCTTTTTGTCATAGCTGTTTTTGACCACCCTCATTTCCTGCGCCGGCAGGTCTGCCTGCATGGCCGCCATCAGTTCCGCCGCTTCCTCCGCCGTTATCGTACCCTCTTCTACCATTTTCAGTACTCTCAGTTTTTCATCCATACCTGTATGCCTCCCTTTCAATTGGCTGTTATTTTAGCTGCGCAATGGCCTGTTCCGCCGTAATCTCTCCGTTTTCCAAGGCTTTGAGAATCTCTTCTTTTCGAACCGCCCGTTCCTCGCTCCCGGCATCATAGCCAAGCTTTTTGATGACCGCGTCCAGCTTGGAGCGGACTGTGGGATAAGAGATGCCAAGTTCCTTCTCCACCTCTTTGATATTCCCCCGGCAGCGAAGAAACGTCTCTGTGAAATACAGCTCCTCGTCCGAAAGATAATCAAATTTGCTGAGCCTAAAGTTATTTTCAATCACCGTATCACAGGAATCGCATCTGAGCCTGGTCACGGTCAATTCGCGGCTGCACACCGGGCATCGGCTAATCACCTGATTCACGCCATCACTTCCTTTCTGCTGCTATTAATATAAACCCTATAATCAAAAATGTCAACATTAAAATTAATATTTTTAATTTTATAATTAATTTATTTAATTCAAATGTAGAAAAACACAATTTTTGTATGAAATTTTTCCGTTAAGAAGGACGTTTTTCCGTCTTCCTCCTTTGTCAAAAGGAAGGAAAAGAAAAGCACGGTTTTGACCTAAAAAGAAGAAGGCCGGGACAATCGGAATATTGTCCCAGCCTTCTTCTTAATCGCCCAAAATAATCAGCGCCATGAACACCAGGTTATCCGTTCCGGTGTTCGCAAGGCCATGACCATGGCCGTCTCCGGTAAAAGTTACCGCGCCTGCGGCCACTTCTTCGAAGCGGTCGTCATCCTGGTACCGGCCGGTACCGGACAGGATATAGTAGGTTTCGCTTTCCTTATGGTGCTCGTGGTAGCCGATGGAGCAGCCGGGCTCTAAGGTCACCTTTGCGTACATGCGGCATTTGCCGTCGAGCTCTTTCTCTGAGAGAAGGCGTTCAATCAAGACATGGCCCTTACCGCCGGCCATCTGTTCCACCCGCTGGACCTCTCGCTGCTGATTTCCTGCCATAAAATACACTTCCTTTCTTTGTCCATCATTGTACACCGATTTGTTTTCGGCTGCAACGAATCCGCTCGATTTCTGCAGGCAATCCAGTTTTCCTCTCTTTTTTGGGAAAAAGACTGGCAAACGGGCGTATTTTTCATAGACTGGAACGAAGGGGCCCTTTTGATCTTGCCGCGTACAGGCAGCGCGGCCAACCGGGAGGTTTTTCATATGTCAGCCGAAACCATTGCCAGCCTGATCTTTCTTCTTTTTTCCATACTGGGAATCGTAGATGTCATCCGTATGATCGTGTTCGCCTTATTAAAGCCCAAACGCGGGCTTCGCATGGTGGTCACCGTCCCGCTGTCCGGACACCGGGAGGATGTAGAATATATGATCCGCAGCGCGGTGGCGCGGGCAAAATGGTCGGACACCCGCCAGACGCTGGTATTTATCGTGGACTGCGGGATGGATAAAGACACTTATGAGCTGTGCCGGCTCTTCTGCAGCGAGCTGGGCGCAGAACTGGTAGCCCAGGAAGAGCTCTGCACCATCCTGGAGGATACCTTGGCGTCCTGAGGTTTACAAGCGCAGCGCTTTGGCTTATACTTATTGATGTATCATCTAACATGCGGAAGGGACGAGCAAATGGACAGGGACGATATGGAACGCCTGGAAGGCACGGTAAATACGGTGACCTTCCGCAACGAGGTTTCCGGCTGGACGGTATTGGAGCTGGAGGCCTATGAGGAACTGGTGACGGTGGTGGGGGTGCTGCCGGAGGTCTACGCAGGAGAGGAAGTCAAGCTCCTGGGCCATTGGGGCACCCATCCCAACTTCGGTGCCCAGTTCAAAGCCGAATATATGGAACGCTCCCAGCCGGTGAGCGAAACCGCGATCTTGCGGTACCTGTCCTCGGGCGCAGTCAAGGGGATCGGCCCGTCCACCGCCTCCAGGCTCGTCATGAAGTTCGGCGATAAAACACTCCAGATCCTCGAAAACGAACCGGAGCGCTTAAGTGAAATCAAGGGAATTTCCCTCGCCAAGGCCAAGGCCATCGGAGAGGATTATTCCCAAAAGTTCGGGATCCGGGAAGCCATGGTTAGCCTGTCCCAGTATGGACTGACTCCCAACGAAACCATGAACGCCTGGAAAAAATGGGGATCCTCCACGGTGGATAAGGTGCGGGAAAGCCCCTACAACCTCTGCGTGGAAGGCATCGGCATCAGCTTTGACCGGGCGGATGAAATTGCCCGGTCGATGGAACGCCCGGCGGACGACGAAACCCGTATTAAGGCGGGCATTCTCTATGTGTTGCGGCATAACTTCGGCAATGGCCACACCTGCCTGCCTTTGCAGAAGGTGGCCGAGGTAACGGCCGGGCGGCTGGGCGTGGAGGAGGAATTGTGCTTCGCGGCGCTGAGCGGGATGATCGAGGGGATGGAGCTCAAGGAAGAGGAATTTCCGAACGGTTCATTTGTCTTTCTGCCAAATGCCCACCGGGCAGAATCCTACGCCGCCGGGCGCATCAAGCTGATGCTGCAGTTCACCCCTCCCCCCTGCTCCGATGTAAACGAGGGCATTTCGATGATCGAACAGCAGATGGGGATCACGTTCGATCCCCTGCAGCGCAGCGCCATCGACCAGGCGCTCAACAAAGGGCTTCTTATCCTGACCGGCGGACCCGGCACCGGTAAGACCACCACCTTAAACGGCATCATCCGCCTCTTGGAGGAAAACGGCGAAAAGGTAGTCATCGCCGCCCCTACCGGCCGGGCCGCCAAACGCATCTCCGAGGTAACGGGCAAGGAAGCCAAGACTCTCCACCGGCTTTTGGAGGTGGAGTGGGACCAGAACGACCGGCCGGTCTTTTCCCGCAACGAGAGAAACCCTCTCGACTGCGACGCAGTGGTGGTGGACGAGCTGTCCATGGTGGACGCGCTGCTGTTTGAAAGCCTTCTGCGGGCGCTGCGGCTGGGCTGCCGGCTGATCCTGGTGGGAGATAACGACCAGCTGCCGCCGGTGGGCGCGGGCAACGTGCTGGGCGATTTGATTGACTCGAAGCTGCTGCCGGTGGTAGCGCTTACGGAGGTGTTCCGCCAGGCAAGCGAAAGCACCATTATCACAAACGCCCACAAGATCGTCCGCGGCGAGCTGCCCGAGCTCACGAAAAAGGACAGCGACTTTTTCTTTCTCCCCGCCCAGACGCCCGAGCGGGTGGTACAAACGGTGTGCGACCTGTGTTCCGCCCGTCTGCCCGTCGCCTACGGGTATTCCCCGTTTGCCCAAATCCAGGTGCTCTGCCCTGGGCGCAAAGGGGAAACGGGTACGGTGCAGCTCAATCTCCGGCTGCAGGAGGCGCTGAATCCGCCCGATGCCGGAAAGCGGGAAATCAAGGTGGGCGCCGTCCTGTTCCGCCAGGGCGATAAGGTCATGCAGATCAAAAACAACTATTCCATCCCCTGGACCCGGGACGACGGCACTGAGGGAGAAGGGATATTCAACGGCGACATCGGCGTACTCGAAGAGGTGGATCGGGCCAGCGCCAGCATGACCATCCGGTTTGAGGACCGGGTGGCGCTTTATACGGCGGAGGCCGCCGTCGACCTGGAGCTTGCCTATGCCACCACGGTGCACAAAAGCCAGGGCAGTGAGTTTGAGGCGGTCATTCTGCCTCTTTTCTCGGTGCCGCCTCTGCTGAGCTATCGCAATCTTTTGTACACGGCGGTTACCCGGGCGAAAACCCTGCTTATTTTAGTCGGGCAGGCACAGATCGTCGCCGATATGGTGCATAATAACCGTAAAACCAAACGGTATTCTGGGCTGAAGACCTTTCTTTGTCAAAGAGAGGAGGATGCATAATTGGGATTTTTCGATCGCGTTAAATCCACCTTCCTGCACTGGATCTATCCAAGGCGCTGTGCGTTTTGCAGCGCGGTGATCTCCCCAAAGGAAACCATCTGTCCCGACTGTGTGAAGAAGCTGGCGTGGGTTCAGGCACCCATCTGCAAAACCTGCGGACGAGGGCTGCCCTATTGCAAATGCCGCAAGCGCTATCAGTTTTGCCGCTGTGTCGCTCCCTTTTATTATGAAGGCCGGGCCAAGTCCGCCGTTCTGCGGCTGAAGTTTTACGGACGCACGGAAGCGGCGGCGGTGCTGGGCGCTCAGATGTACGACGCGGTGGTGCGGGAATACGGCGGCAACCCCGCAGACGTGGTGTGCTGCGTGCCGGCCGGGAAAAGCACGCTCAAAAAGCGGGGTTATAACCACGCGGAGCTTTTGGGCCAGCAGGTGGCCGCTTTGCTGGAAAAACCTTTCGCCGCCGACGCCCTTTCGAAGGTTCTCGACTGCCCGCCTCAGCATTCCATGGGCGCGCGGGACCGGTGGTCCAACGTGCTGGGCGCGTACGGCGTCGAAAACGCCCAAGCGGTAACGGGAAAAGCAGTCCTTCTAGTGGATGACATCATGACCACCGGCGCTACCCTCAACGAATGCGCTAAAGTGCTCAAGGAGGCCGGGGCAAGGGAAGTTTTTTGCGTGGTTTGTACCGTAACCCGCGCGAGAACGCTTGTAAAAGCCATAAAAATGTCGTATAATGCAAAGAGTCCTGTGGGTTTGGTAACAAAGGGAATCTATTCCTCTCAAGTAGGTACGGCGAAGCCCGCCGGCGTAAAACCCATGGCACAAATCGGCAAGGGTAACCATACCGAGCCGCTTGCATAAGCTTCTTTTCAATTCGCCTGTTTGCCGCGCAAAGCAGGCGGCTTTTTCACAAAAATCTGGCGCGGAGAAACGGTGAAAAACATATGCTCGGCTCGGATATTGGAATTGATCTCGGCACCTCCACCACTCTGATCTACATTCAGGGACGGGGCGTGGTACTCAACGAGCCGTCGGTGGTGGCGACCAACACCTACACCGATGAGGTTTTAAAGGTCGGTGACGAAGCCCATAAAATGCTCGGCCGCACCCACAAGGGAATCGCAGCGGTTTATCCGCTGGATCAGGGCGTCATTTCCGATTGCCATCTGGCCGAGCAGATGCTCACCGCCTTTCTCAAGCGGGTGTGCGGCAATAAACTGTTTAAGCCCCAGGTGGTGGTGTGTATGCCCAGCCGGGTTACCGGCGTGGAGCAGCGCGCCCTTTTGGACGCCATTCTTGCCGCAGGCGCCAGCCGGGTATACCCGATAGAGGAACCGGTGGCGGCGGCCATCGGCGCAGGAGTGGATATTTCCGCCCCCCACGGCAGCATGGTGGTGGACATCGGCGGCGGCACCACCGACATTGCGGTACTCTCCCTTTATGGGGTGGCGGTATCCGAATCCATCAAGGTGGCGGGCAACGACTTTGACGAAGCTATCATCCGCTATGTCCGGCGCAAGTACTCCATTCACATCGGCAACCGTATGGCGGAAAAGCTGAAAATCGAAGCGGGTACGGTTTATCCGCTGAACGAGGAGCGCATGGCCATCGCAAAGGGCCGCAACGCCATGAACGGCCTTCCTCAGGCAGTGGAGGTGACCTCCACCGACATTATGGAAGCCATCGAAGAACCGGTGCAAACCCTAATGTCGGCCATTCAAGCCGTACTGGAACAGACGCCTCCGGAACTGATCGGAGATATTTTCTCAGACGGCATTGTGGTGACGGGAGGTTCCGCGCTGCTGGGCGGCATGAGCGAGCTGATTACTTCAAAAACCGGCGTGCAGGTTCGTATTCCGGAAGATCCTATCTCCTGCGTGGTCAAGGGAACCGGCGAGGCTCTCCCTTACATCGACCAGCTTCAGGGCGGCGTATACAACTACCGTACTGTAGAGGATCTTCGCAAATAGTCCATCCGAGCATTTTAGGCCTATCCTTCGGTTCGCGGTTGAAGGATAGGCTTTTTTGCGTTTGCTGCGGCCAAAACCGCCCGGAAAGCAGAAGATTTAAGCCGTGGGAAGACCATTTATCGCTGAGAAAAGCCATAGGACCGGGGAATGCCTCCATCTAACGCCGGTGAAACAAAAACCCGCCTGTACAATGCACAGGCTTGATAGGGAAGTGAAGTATTCTGATGGCGCAGGACACGCAAAAATGTGTCCTGCGCTTATTGTATTATCTCAATATAATTGAAGCGAATGTCAATCTTCTGTGAGTAAAACTTTTTCCTGTAAGCGCCGTGATATGGTGGACAAACTCCCCCAGGATTTCCGGGCTCAGCTCCGACACCTCCAAATGCCGGTTAACAATGGCGAGGAAGTTCCCCACGTTGTCCAGTTCGTCCTGCTGCCCGGCAAGCTAATATGCCCGTTCAAGGCTTCCTGCTCCGCCAGATACCGTCCGTTTCACTGCTGGAATTGCCCGTCTGTCAGTATGCCGGTTGCCAGCTTTTCAAAGGTGGCCGCTATCAGGTTGTCAAGCTCCGCCTGCCGGGTTTTCGCCTGTTCCAGTTCCTTCCGCTTTGCCGCCAGCTCCTTTTTCAACTGCCCGGATTTCTTCGCTGTCAGATGGGCGGTAAACGCTTCCCGGTCTCTTCGTACCGCCGCGCAAGCGCCCTGTATGGCTTTTAGAACCGTTTCCCGCAACTGCTTCGCCTTTACCGTGTGGGGCGTGTATGTCTCTTTGTGCCTGTGATACCGCCTGCACAAATAGCTGTACTGGCTCTCGTCCCAGCTCCCGCAGCGACAAAGGTAATGGGTGCTGCCGCAGTCGGCGCATTGTACCACGCCCGCCAGCATATCCATTTCCCCCAGTTTGGTGGACCGCCTCTTGTTTTCCCGTACACGCTGCACAATGTCCCACAGCTCCCGGTCAATAATCGGCTCGTGGGCGTTTTCTACCTTGTAGCGTTTTTCCTCCGGCACCTCAACCACAAGGTCGCTTTTGTAGGACGGCTTGTGCGTCTTGCAGTTTGTCTGTATGCCGATATAGTCCGAGTTTTCCAGAATACGGGCAATCGTGCTGTTCTGCCACCGATAGGGAAAATCCGGGTTACGGCTGGAATGGCCCCGCCCAAACCTGCGGTAGGCGTATTCCGTAGGCACCAGCACCTTTTCCCGCTGCAAACGCTTTGCAATCTGTTCCGGCCCCATGCCGGAAGTGCACAGCCGAAAGATATACCGCACCCTTTCCGCCGCCTCCGGGTCTGGAATGATTTTGAACTTGTTCGCCGAGTCTTTCTGGTAACCATAGGGGGAACGGAGGCAATCCGCACCCCCTTTTCCGCCTTGTGCTGGATAACGGCGTTCATCTTCCGGCTGGTCTGCCGGGGATACCACTCGTTAAACAGGTTGGAGAATATGGCTAAATCCTCGTCGCTCTCCGTGTCGGTGGCGCTGTCATAGTTGTTGGTAATGGCGATAAACCGAAGGTCCAAGGAGGAGAACACGATTTCCAGCAGGTTGTTGGCCTCCGACTGGTTGCGGTACAGGCGGGTCAGGTCGGTCACAATCAGCGTAGGCGGCCTGCCCGTCCCGTATCATGGCAAGCACCTTCTGGAAGCCGGGGTAGTTGCTCTTTATCCCGGAAACGCCGTCGTCATACAGAAACAAGGGATTGCAAAAGCCCTGTTTTGCCGCATAGTCCCGCAGCATTTCCTCCTGGTGCTGTATGCTCAGGCTGGTGCCTTCCCGGCTGTCCTCGTTGGATAACCGACCATAGAGCAATGTATATTTTCTGTTTGGTTTCCCTGCATGTTACGCTCCTTTCTAGCAGGGGAAACCTGTCATAAGGTAAGGATACCATACCACAGGACAGGGAAAAAGGGAAAGGCTTCAGCCCTTCCCCTTCTCCTGCCGCTCCATATCCGCTTCCATCAGGCGCAGCAGACGGCTTTTCAGGCTGCCCGTCCCTATGGTAGGAAGATAAAGGCACTCCTGCGGCTCCTTCCCGTTGTGTTCCATCTGGCCTCCTTTCCGCCGGATATCTTCTTTGTTTCTGCGAAAAGGCCCGTCCTGTGTTACCCTGTTGGGTTTCCGGCTGATTTCTTGAAGGCTTTGCCTTCTGCTATTAGTATGACGGAAGCTGAACAGGGATAAAAAACCGGGGTACAGATACCGAATATCCGTACCCCGGTCTATTATGCGTTCAATTATCTGCTGTGCTTTCTCTTTCTGCTGTAAACTAAGGTGCCGGTCATTCCGGCGCCGGCCATGAGCATAACGACAACCAATACCATCATATTGCTGCTGTTCCCGGTCTGAGGATTGGTGGTGTCGGAAGGCTGATCG
>CAMLYM010000027.1 GCA_946491705.1 uncultured Clostridia bacterium | reverse complement strand
GGCCTGGGCGTATACCTCAGAAAAGTCCGGCAGGCGCAACAGGGCCGCCAGCTCCTCTACGCTTGGATGGACGCTAATCGGCATGGGAATTCCCCGCCTTTTGATACACCGTTTTGATGCTGACCCCGTCGAGCATACCGATTTTTCCCGCCAGGGAACTGATTACGTCCCCGGGCGCGTCCACAATCACGCTGATGATGCAGATGCCCCGGTCCCGGTAGGGCACCCCCATACGCCCGACGATGTACGTACCGTACTCGTGCAAAATTCCATTGAGTTTCTCGGTCACCTGGGTATCCTCCACGATGATGCCCATAACGGCGATTCTGGTTTCCATATTCGTTGTCCCCTCTTTCTTAAGGAAGCCGGGAGCCTCCGGCCGAATCAAAACAAAAAATCCTCCCTTTACGCCTGCACGCGCAAAGGGAGGAAACAAGACAGAAAACGCCCACTTATGGCGGGCTCTCTTTTCGTTTCGACCTTCCTCGCAGGCAAATTCCTTTGATGTCAGGCTTTTCATTTATTTTACCACCAAATTTGTATAGAATCAAGAGGGACTTTGCGGGATTTCCACCTTTTTCGCGGCTCTTGGTCCTACGCTCTTTTTTATGAGTAAAAGATATGGTATAATGAGAAAAATTACGCCCTGTGGGGCTTCCCTTTGGTTTCAACCAGGCGGCCCTGCCGCCAATCCTGCTGCAAAAGGAGCGCAATGGTTATGGACTTTTTCAACCACGATAAGGAATTCGACGTCATCAGTATGGGTGAAATTATGCTTCGCCTGTCCCCCATGGGGCAGGAGCGGCTGGCCCAGTGCGAGGTGCTGGAAAAGCGGCCGGGCGGGTCGGAGCTGAATGTGGTCTCCGGCATCTCTCTGTTGGGGCTGCGCACCGCCATCGTCACCAAGGTGCCGGACAACGATATGGGACGGTTCATCAAAAATAAGATCCGGTTTTACGGCATCAGCGACGACTATCTGATTTATGACACCACTCCGGACACCCGAGTGGGCATCTATTATTACGAAAGCGGCGCTTATCCGAGAAAGCCGTCGGTACTTTACGACCGGCGCCATTCTTCCATCAACCACATTTCCTTTGACGAAATCGACCCGCGGATTTTCTCCAGCACCCGTATCTTCCACACCAGCGGCATTACCCTGGCTCTCGGGCAGAATACCCGGGAAACCGCCGTCAAGATGATCCGCGCCTTTAAAGAGCAGGGCGCCCTCATCTCCTTTGACGTCAATTACCGGGCCAACCTTTGGGATGAGAAGGAAGCGCGGGAAACCATCCTCTCCATCCTGCCCTATGTGGACATTCTGTTTGTTTCCGAGGAAACCTCCCGGCGCATGATGCAGAAAACCGGCACTCTTCAGGAAATGATGAAGAGCTACTGCACGGAATTCGGCACGAAGATCGTAGCGTCCACCCACCGGGTGGTCAAGAGCCCCAAATGTCATTCCTTCAATTCCACCATTTATGTGGCCGAGGAGGACAAATGCTACACCGGCAAAACTTATGAGGACATCGACGTGATCGACCGCATCGGCAGCGGCGACGCCTATGTGGCGGGCGTGCTGTTCGGCCTGGTTAAGTATAACTCGGTGGTAAAAGCCATCGAATTCGGAAACGCTTCCTCGGCCGTCAAGAACACCATTTTAGGCGACATGCCGGCCAGCGAGTTCGGGGAAATCAAGCGGGTGATCGACCTTCATAATTGCGATCACGATACCGGCGAGCTCAACCGCTGAGGCTGTTGTACGCCAGGACAGGCATAACGGCATGTTCCGCAGATTGCTCTCCCCATCCAAAACGGCGTTTTCCCGATTGTTTTCAGGCGGCCAAAGGGCCATGGTATCCTTCGTCTCCGTAAAAAGGGAACTCTCGGTTTGTACCGGGGGTTCCCTTTTTTGCCTATCCTATTCTTTTGGTAGCTGAATTTTCCCGGCTCTTTTAGTGAATCAAAAGGGTTAATGCTCCGGCTGCTTAAACCATCAAGGGTTGCCCAAACCCATCCAAACCAACGACTGTCTCGGACGTTAAAGAGGGGATCGGCGCAGCTGCGCCGATCCCCTCTTATGGCTTACTTATAAGGTAAAATCATCCCGTTCCAAGGAAAAGTTCGGGTTGTAATAGGGATCTCCCTTCTCAATGAAGGCCTTCCACTTGGTTTGAAACCTGGCTTCGTCCTTCTGAAATTGGGCCGAACTATCCGTGGCAGTCTTGCCTTTTGCCCTGGGCACGTAATGGTAAAGTTCCGCGTAGGGGGTAAACACGATCAATTGACCCTGTTCCCGCAGACGCAGGCAAAGGTCCACATCGTGAAAGGCAACCGCATAGTCTTCGCAAAAGCCGCCCGTTTGCTCAAATTTCTCCTTAGAAATCATCATACACGCACCGGATACGGCGCTGAAATTCTGGGCGTACATCAGCCGGCCCATATAACCGGCGTCTCCCCGTGCCGCCCGGTAATGAACATGGCCGACGCTTCCTCGGATGCCGATGAGAAGCCCTGCATGCTCGATGGTATTGTTCGGAAAATAGAGCTTGGCCCCCACCGCACCCACGTCGTCACGCTGGGCGTACATGAGCATTTCTTCTATCCACTTCGGAGAAATCACTTTGGTATCGTCATCCAAAAAGAGCAGATATTTTCCCTTTGCCTGGCTTGCGGCAAAATTGAGCATCTTCGCGCGGTGAAAAGGCTTCTCCCAGGAAAGCAGGCGAAGATTGGAATGGTTACCCTCCTCTGCGCCATCCGTTCCCACCAGGAGAAGCTCGAAATTTTGATAAGTGGAATTCCGGTAGATGGAATCGATGCACCGCCGTCTCGCTGCCGCACTGCCGGTGCTGAGCATTACAATGGAAATCAGAGGCGTTTCTTTGAGCGCATATGCAATCCGGTAAAGCAGCGGAGCATTGGGCGCCTCCATGGCTCTGCCTTCGATGCCTTCCCGCTTAAGATAGTCGTTCAGCGCCCGAATCCCGGATGCAACGCAATAGGGCTTGACGCTGATGTCTCCCGCCGTGGACCCCGCATGACTGCGCCAGAAATAGAGAAGCTTTGGAATATGCACCACATGCTTTGCCTTTTGCGTCAGGCGCAATATGATGTCAAAATCCTGGCTGCCGTCGTAATCGCCGGAGAAATAACCCACCTGGTCGAGCAGCGCGCGGCTGAACACCGAAAAATGACAGATATAATTGTTGGCGCGCAGATTATCCAACGCAAAATCTGGCTTAAAATGGGTTGCCACCGGGTTTTGGATGGTACCGGAGAAGGTCATTTCATCGGTATAGATAAAGTCAGCGTCCTGCTCGGCAATGGCCTTCATCACCTCATAGAGCGCCGCCGGGTGAAGCAAATCATCGTGGTCAAACAAGCCGATGTAATCGCCTGTGGCCATCGCAATGCATTGGTTGGTGTTCCCGGAAATCCCCAGGTTCTCCGCAAGCACCTGATACCGCACGCGCGCGTCCTGCTGCGCATACCGGCGGCAGATGTCTCCCACGTAGGCATGGGCCCCGTCGCTGCCGTCCGCCAGGCATAGCTCCCATTTCCCATAGGTCTGCGCCCTCACCGAATCAATCATTTCGGTGAGAAAGTGTTCCGGGGTATTGTAAAGCGGGACCAGGATGCTGAAGGTGATGTCCCGGTCAAAGACCGCGTTCTCCTGCATCCGGCGTTCCTCGGGAGTAAACACATAGTGGGCCATAAACTCCCGTTCCCGCATCCGGCGGAATCTGCGCCGGCGTACTTTCTGCCAGGTGGCGCGGATGCCATAGTGCTGAATGCTGGAAAAGCCCTTGCAGAGGATCTTGCCGTACCGGCTGTTTTTCAAGCCGCCCTTTTTCGCATGCACAGGCTCTCCCCTTCCCGCATCGGTCGCTGGATGGGGCGCATGGTTTTTTATCTGATATGTCTGTTCGTCCCTTTTCAACTGTGTATAATTCCTCCCGAGCCATCCTCTGCCTTTGGTCTACATGCTCTTATAGGCGTCACAGACGGTTTTCATATCCCCTAACATCTTCACATGCCCGTGGTCGAGCCACATCACATGCTTGCAGAGCCGTTCAATCTGTTCAATCGAATGGGACACAATCAGCACCGTGGTGTCGTTGGCCATCAGCTCTTTGATGCGCTCCTCGCACTTTTGCTGAAACAAAAAATCGCCCACCGATAAAATTTCGTCCACAATCAGGATATCCGGTTTCGTAATGGTCGCTACGGCAAACCCTAAGCGCGCCACCATGCCGGAAGAAAAGTTCTTGAGCGCCACATCCACAAAATCCTGCAGCTCGGCAAATTCAATGATTTCGTCGAACTTTTCCTTCATATGCTTTTTCGTGTATCCCAGCACCAGGCCGTTTAAAAGCACGTTCTCCCGGGCGGTCAGGTCCATATCAAAACCCGCGCCCAGCTCAATCAGCGGCGAAATCGTCCCGTAGGTTTTCGCCCAGCCCTCGGTGGGCTTTAAAATCCCGGAAACCACCTTCAAAAACGTACTTTTTCCAGAACCGTTGAGACCCACGATTCCAAACACGTCGCCCTTTTCAATGTTGACGCTGACGTTTTGAAGCGCCGTGAATTCCTCAAAGCGCAGCTGGCGCTTACATAGCTTGATAAAATATTCCTTAATGGAGTCCACCTTGTCCTTGGACATGTTGAACTTCATGGTCACATTGCTCACTTCAATCGCGTTGGGCACCCCGAATCCCCTCCTCTTTACACATACAGAATAAACTTGTCCTGCTTGCGCTTAAACGCCCACACGCCAAGCACCAAAAAGAACAGGGAACAGGCGGCGCAAATGAGGTTCACCTCAAGCCCCGGAATCACACCGTCCATCACGACCCGCCTGAAATAGGTCACATAATAATACATGGGGTTGAACTGCACAATGGACATGAGCGTAAGACTGCCAAGCTTGGTATCGGTCAGCAGGCTTTCCGGATAAATGAGGGGGGTCAGGTACATCCATGCGGTGATGAAAACCGAATAAAGGTGCCCTACGTCCCGGAAAAACACGTTTAAGGTAGCCAGCAGCAGACTCAGACCCACGGTAAACACAAACACGTAGATCATCGGAATCGGGAAAAGCAGAATCGTCCAGTGAAAAGGCACCCCGTCAATGAGCATCATGACGAGCACCGCCACCAGGGAAAACAGCATGTTGACAAAGGCAAACACGGTTTTCTGCAGCGGAAAAATGTACTTAGGCAGATATACCTTTTTAATGAGTGACGCTCCGCTGATCACCGACGTCAGGGAATTGGAGGTGGCCTCCGACATAAAATTGAAAATCAGCGCACCGGTGAGGTAATAAGAGGCGAAGTATTCCTGTTTAAACCGGAACATCTGGCTGAACACGACCGAAATAACCAGCGCCATCAGAATCGGATTGAGGATGCTCCATAAAAAACCCAAAGCCGACCGGCGGTATTTCACCTTCAAATCCCTGGCTACCAAGTCCATCAGCAGATGGCGGTACCGGGTGAATGTCTGCAAATACGCTTTCAAATCGTTTTCACCCTCATCTATTCAAGTCTTGGAACGCCCCGTTCTTTTTGTCCTTCTCGCTTAACAGGACTTCCATTCCTTCGGGAATCGGCCAGTCGATACCAATGTCCGGGTCAGCGTAGTAAAGGGCGCCTTCGTCGGTTGGGTCATAAAAGCGGGTGCACTTGTACACAAACTCCGCCACGTCCGACAGCACCAAAAATCCGTGGGCAAACCCTTCGGGTACGTAAAACTGGCGCTTGTTCTCCTTGGAAAGAAGAACGCCGTGCCATTTGCCGTAAGTCTTGCTGCCCGGGCGGATGTCCACCGCCACGTCGTAGACCTCTCCTTCGATGACACGCACCAGCTTTCCCTGGGGGTTCTTCTTCTGGAAATGAAGGCCCCGCAGCACGCCCTTCTTGGAGCGGGACTGATTGTCCTGCACAAAGACCATGTCAAGACCGGCGGCCTTGAAGTCGTTGTAGTTGTAGGTCTCCATAAAGTAGCCCCGGTTGTCGCCGAATACCTTCGGCTCAATGATATATAAGTCTTCAATGTCGGTTTTAATAAAGGTAAACTGTCCCATATGTTTTCTTTCTCACCTTTCCATGGAAATTGTGCCCTGGCGGCGAAACCGCCGTGATATGGATAGGTTTGGCTTCTGCCTGCCTTCGCATACAACAGCCAAACACCAAATACACCGCTTATTTGCCCGCGTACATCCTCTGGTAATACTTCTGGTATTCGCCGCTGGTGACGTTCTTCATCCAGTCCATATGGTCCAGATACCACTGGATGGTTAGCTTAATGCCGTCCTCAAAGCAGGTCTCCGGGTACCAGCCCAAATCCTTCTTGATCTTTTCGGGATCAATGCCGTAACGGCGGTCGTGACCCTTGCGGTCCTCTACATGCTTCATCATGTGCTCTCCCACCGCCTGGTCCACATGCTCTTTGATGTAAGCAAGGATGGTCTTGACGATGAAAATGTTGGGCCGCTCGTTGTGGCCGCCCACGTTATACACCTCGCCCACCTTGCCGCCGCGCACCACCATGTCGATGGCCTTGCAATGGTCCTCCACATACAGCCAGTCGCGCACCTGCATGCCGTCGCCGTAGATGGGCAGGTCCTTGTGGGCCAGGGTATTGTTGATGATGAGGGGAATGAGCTTCTCCGGGAACTGGAAGGGGCCGTAGTTGTTCGAGCAGCGGGTGATGTTCACCGGGAACTTGTAGGTGTCGTGATAGGCTTTCACAAACAGGTCGGCGCTGGCTTTGCTGGAGGAATAAGGGCTGTGAGGGTCGAGCGGCGTGGTTTCCATGAAATAGCCGGTCTCGCCCAAAGAGCCGTACACCTCGTCTGTGGACACCTGCAAAAATTTGCAGCCGTCCTTATACTGGTCGTCGCCGGTCTGCCAGGCGCGCTTTGCGTTGTTTAACAGGTTGACCGTACCGAGAACGTTGGTCTTGACAAAAATTTCCGGGTCGGCGATGGAGCGGTCCACATGGCTTTCCGCAGCAAAGTTGACCACATAGTCAAAGTCAAACTCTTGGAACAACGCCGCTACCGCCGCCTGGTCGCAGATGTCCACCTGCCGAAACACATAGTTCGGGTGGTGCTCCACCTCTTTGAGATTTTCAAGATTGCCTGCATAGGTCAGCTTATCGATGTTGACGATTTTCACATCGTCGTACTTTTTGAGCATATATAGCACAAAGTTTGAGCCGATAAAGCCCGCGCCTCCGGTTACCAGATAGGTTTTCATCATCCTTGTCCGCCTTTCTTACATGTCCTTGAGGTTTTTCAGATAGCATTCCAGGGCTTCCTGCCAATCGCGCATTTCGTCCCCCACCGTGCAGCGCAGCATCCGGTTGTCTAAAGACGAGAAGGCGGGCCGCTTGGCCTTCTGCACGTATTCCTGGGAGGTGACGGGACGGACCTTGCAGTCAATCCCCGCGTATTCCACGATCTTGCAGGCGAAATCGTACCAGGTGCATTCTCCTGTCCCCGTGCAGTGGTAAATGCCGTACTGCTCGGTAGCCGCAGCCTTTAAGATATGATGGGCAAGGTCGGCGGCGTTGGTGGGATTGCCCCGCTGGTCGTTGACCACCGTGATTTCCTCGTTTGCCTTGGCGATGCGCAGGATGGTCTTGACAAAGTTCTTCCCCACATAACCGTAAAGCCAGGAGGTGCGCAGGATGAAATACTTTTTGCAGAATTCCCGCACGTACTGCTCGCCAAGATACTTGCTTTTGCCGTAAACGCTCTGGGGGTTGCACAGATCCCATTCCACGTAGGGAACACTTCCGTCCCCGGAAAACACATAGTCGGTGGATACGTGCACCAGCTTCGCACCCATCTTGTCGGCGGCCAGCGCCATGTTCCGGGCACCCAGGGCGTTTGCCTTAAACGCCACGTCCTGATTGTCCTCACAGCCTTCCACATTGGTCATGGCGGCGCAGTTGATCAGCAAATCAAAGGGATTTCCCTCAAAGAAACGGTTGACCGCCTCCTGATCCGCAATGTCCAGTTCATCTAAGTCCACACCAGTAACCTGGGCGTCTTGATAACATGCCGGGATGGCTCCCAGCTCCGACCGTCCCTCTTTTAAGATTTTCGCCAGCTCATTTCCAAGCTGACCGTTTCGGCCCGTAATCAGTATTTTCACGAAAACGTCTCCGTCCTTCCTTATACCTCGATGGTGTTAGCAATGTGGAACAGGTAATCGCCGTACTCGCTCTTTTTAAACCGCTCGGCCTGCACGAGAAGCTGCTCCTTGTTGATAAAGCCGCGGCGGTAGGCGATTTCCTCAATACAGGAAATATACAGTCCCTGCCTCGTCTGCACCGCTTCGACGAAATTGGCCGCGTCCAGCATGGCCCGGTGGGTTCCCGTATCCAGCCACGCCATTCCTCTGCCGAAGAGCTCCACCTTCAGCTTACCTTGTTCAAGATAAGCGTTGTTGACGGCGGTGATTTCCAGTTCACCCCGGGCGGAGGGCTTAATGGACTTGGCGATCTCCACGACCTGGTTATCATAGAAATACAGGCCGGGGACCGCATAGTTGGACTTGGGATGCTCCGGCTTTTCCTCAATGGAAAGGACCGTGCCGTCCTTATCGAACTCCACCACGCCGAAGTCTCTCGGCTCGCTGACGTGGTAGCCGAAGATGGTAGCGCCTTCCTTACGGCCCGCCGCCGCAGCCAGCCGGCCGGAGAAGCCGTAGCCGTAGAAGATGTTGTCCCCCAGCACCAGGCAAACATTGTCGTCTCCAATAAAGTCCGCCCCCAGGATGAAGGCTTCGGCCAAGCCGCGGGGCGCTTCCTGCACCACGTAGGAGAACTTGAGCCCCAAATGGCTTCCGTCTCCAAACAGCTCCTCAAACACCGGCAGATCTCTTGGGGTAGAGATGATCAGGATTTCCTGAATCCCGGCCAGCATTAAGGTGGACAGGGGATAATAAATCATCGGCTTATCGTAGACGGTCAGAATCTGCTTGGAGCAGGCGATGGTCGACGGATAAAGCCGGGTTCCCGCGCCGCCCGCAAGAATAATGCCTTTCATACAAAAACCTCATTTCCTATCGTTTCTTTATGCAAACAAGAGCTGCCCGGCCTTGCGGACCAGCCCATTCTTACCGTGTCCGTTGCGCAGAAGATGCGCCATGCGGCGAAGCTTGCCGTACTCGGGCATCTTCGCGTAGCCCAGCACCAGCTTGGCCTGTTCTTCTGTAAGCTTATCCTGGTAGCGCCCATAGAAGCCGGCTGCCTGCCGGTAGGTGTCGGTCAATACCTTATGAATCTGTTCGGTTTTCGACAGCCTTGCCGCCACATATTTGGGGTCCCGGACGTTCTTGGCCCCTACCTCATTGTTCCCATGCTGCCGGTAGCGGATGGTGGGATCGTCAACAAACCCGATCCTTCCAAAAGCCGCCGCCACCAGCGCCAGCCACCAGTCGTGCATGATGGCGCTGGCGGGCGGGTCCTTGGCTAAGTCGAGCAACGGGCGGTTCGCCAGCATCGTGCAGCCGGTGACCACGTTCTGCGCCAGAAGCCTCGAAAGGGAAACCCGGCGGCTGTCCAAGTTTTGCAGCTGAAACATGGAAGGTGCGATGGTACGCAGGTTCTCGTCCACCACCTCAAGGTCGGTATGGACCAAAATCGGCGTGCCCGGCGGGCTCTCCCGCTCCAAGCGTTCCATCTCCCCCATGGTTTTTTCCACCTTGTCGGGCAGCCACACGTCGTCGTGGTCACAGGTCATGGCATAAGCAGCCTTACTCAGAGAAAGGAGGTGAAAGAAGTTCGCCTGTGCGCTGCCAGAATTTACTTTATTTGGAATCACCCGTATTTTGGACGGGTATTTCGCTTCATATGCCGAAAGGATTTCCATGGTGCGGTCTTTGGAACCGTCGTCCCCAATGAGCAGGGTCCAATCGGTGTAAGTCTGCTGTAAAATAGACTCGATTTGCTCGGCGACATAGGCTTCCCCTTGATAGACCGCCATCAAAATGTCAATCATGCTCCGGCCGTCCCTCCTTTTCCCCGGCTCATCTTTCCTTTCAAAAGGGTCAGTCCGTACTTCGCATAAATCCCGGTATACACAAGCCCGGTGACAAAGGGGTTATATTGCTTTCGGTAATGCTTTTGATAAAAAAGCAGCATGGCGTGGTGAAAGTGATAAATAATAGGTTTCGACTTCTGGTGCAGGCCGCTTTGCCCCTTCAAATGGGTGATGGTCCCATCGGCAAAGTATACCACCCGGTACCCTTTTTCCTTGATGCGGTAGCAAAGGTCCAGGTCCTCTCCGTACATAAAGAAGTCCTCGTCGAACCCGCCCACCTGCTCATACACGGCTTTGGGCACCAGCATGCATGCGCCGGACACCGCGTCCACGTCGCTGTTCTTTCCGGGGTCGATAAACGTTTGGTGATAAGCGCCGTATTTGGGATTGTCGGGATGCTTTTTATCCATTCCCATAAAGTAATAAAGGGCGGCTAAGGGCGTGGGAAATCCCCGTTTGCAGCCGCTGTCCAGCGTCCCGTCCGGCAGCACGGTGCGAAGGCCCAGCACCCCGATGGACGGATTCTCCTTTAGATAGGCAGCGCCTGCGTCGATGGCGCCATCGTGCACGATGGTATCCGAGTTTAAAAACAAGAGAAGATCGCCCCGTGCCTTCTTTGCCCCCAGATTGCACGCATGGCCGAATCCGTGGTTTTCCACACCGGAAAACACCCGCACCCGCTCGTCCTTCATCCCCAGATAGCGCTGGGCTTCGTTGCTGGAATTGTCCATCACCAGCACCTCAAAGGACGCTTTATGGGTAGCGGCAAGCACCGACTCCACCGTCTGGGCCGTCAGGTCTTTCGTATTGTGATTGATGATGATTACCGATACGTCCACATGGCACACTCCTGCTCGCAAATTTCGGCGCAAGGCTATTCCTCGGTGGTTTTCTTCGTCTGCGCCATCCGTTCTCCCTGCTGGATGCCTTCGGTTTTATCCGGCATCATCACCACGCGCAGGGTCAGGATCATCAGCTTCAAATCCAGCAGGAAGGAATAGTTTTCAATATAGATCAGGTCCATCAGGAGCTTGTCGTAGGCGGTGGTGTTGTATTTTCCATAAACCTGGGCATAACCGGTCAGGCCCGCCTTGGCTTTGAGGCGATAGGCGAACTCCGGCATGGACTTTTCATATTCCGCAGCGATCTCCGGCCGTTCCGGGCGGGGACCCACCAGCGACATGTCCCCTTTTAAGACATTAAAAAGCTGTGGAATTTCATCAATACGTAGCTTGCGTATGATTTTTCCCACAGGCGTAATCCGGTCGTCGTCCACCGTAGCCAGCTGCGCGCCGTTTCGCTCCGCGTCCACGATCATGGAGCGAAACTTCAGCACCTTGAACACCTTTCCGTCAATGGTCAGCCGTTCCTGAGTGTAGAACACATTTCTGCGGTCGTACGCCCAGATGGCCAGCGCCGTTACCAAAAAGACCGGCGACAGCACCAAAATGCCGCAAAAGGAACCCACAATGTCCAAAAGCCGTTTATAGAGCCGCTTTTCATTGGTCAGGCCCTGGTTGCGCAGAAAGAGCATGGGGGTATCCACCACCCGGATGTCGGTGGCGCCGTTGACCAAAATGTTCGTAATGGAAGGGACCACATAAAGCCGCTTGGCTTTCTGATAGCATAGATTGATCATCCATTGCCGAAGCTCCGTGCTGTTGACGGAGAGAACGATGGAATCGAAGGGCTCCATGGCCGCCTCAATGGCCTCCCGGCCCTCGCTTACGTTGATTTCCTTCAAAATCCGGTATTTATCCACAATCCGGTTGAGCTTTTTCTTAATGGCATGGTTGATCTCGTCGTCATAGACAAGAAGCATATCGTGAGGCGGGTAAATCTGATAATAGACCCGGTTTGCTATACAGGCCCAGAAGGTAACGATGATCATTTGAATGACCGTCAGCCAGATAAAGCCCACAAAATCCACGAACTCATAGGAAAGCAGGGACGCGAGCAAAAACATGATCGTATTGCAAAGGCCCAGCGCAATGGCATGGGACAAAAGAATTTCGGTAATTCGGTTCTGCCCCACCTGATGGCCTTTCATCAGGATGACCGTCACCGTCACAATCAGCGCGTATACGATGGTCAGCAGATAGTTCCCGTTGCGGAAGAAAGGATTGGGGATATCGCTGTTATAAAGGCTGATCCACAGAAAATAAAACGCGCCGGACAAGATTACGATATCGAACAGCACCATAATGGTGCGGATCGTCTGTTTAAACTGAAATCTCATGTTGTCCTCACTACTACACATATTCTATCCGTCATCCTGGATGGCGAGCCATCGCGTTCAAACGTCCCGGTTTGCAAAGGCTGAAATTTGGGATAATTTGTATATTTGCGCATTCCATAAACCTTATCATACAACATCGCCGCCCCGAATTCAACCTCATCCGCCGTTTCCCCGGAGAAAAACCTTCCAGTTCTCTTCTTATTGTCCCGTAAGAAAGACAAATTATGAGTGCAAATTGGAAAAACTCTCCTCACCCGCCGCGTTCGCGTCAGGAAGGCAGCCCATCGAAATCGTTTGCACTGAGAACCAGCCGGTCTCCCGGCAGAATTACCGTGGAGCCCTTTGGCACCACCACCTCGCCGCCTCGCTTGATCATCACCACCAGGATTTCCTCGGGAATGTCCGCCTCGGCGATGGCTTTGTCCGCCCACACGCTGTCCGGCTCAATGAGGTATTCCTTGAGCACGGCACCGGTTTCCTCCTGGTAGTCGGTAAAGGTCTTGAGAACCGGGGAGGATTCCTCTACCAAGTCGAGCTTTTTGGCAAAGAAGGGGATCAGAGTTCCCTGGACGGCTACTGAGAACAAGGCCACGAAAAAAACCATGTGGAACAGGTCGTTTTCCATCCCGGACACATTGGTTACCGCGAAGATGGCGAACACAATGGACGCCGCGCCCCGCAGCCCCACCCAGGAAACGAACAACTGCTGCTTCACCGGGCGCTTAAACCAGCATAGGATGCCGAAGACCGCCGCCGGCCGCGCCACCAGGATAAGAAAGAGGGAAACCAGAATGCCGGGCAGCAGGATGCTTGGCAGGTGAGACGGGAAGGAGAGGAGCCCCAGCGTAAAAAAGAGCATGATCTGCATCAGCCAGGAAATTCCGTCGAAGAAATGCACCAGGCTGCGCTTGTGGACGATTTTGCTGTTGCCCACCACAATGCCTACGATGTACACGCACAAGTATCCGTTTCCGCCGATGAATTCACACAGAGAATAACCTAAGATCGCCACAGCGGCCACAAAAATCAGATAATAGCTCTCGATCTCGAATTTGACCCGGCGCAGAATCCATACCGCAAGCTTGGCAAGGCCAAAGCCCAGCCCCAGGCCGAACACCAGCTGGCACACCACCATCAGCACGATGGAGTTCCCGCCTCCGGCGGACATGAGGGACAAAATCACCATCGTCATCATGTAGGCGATGGGATCGTTGCTTCCGCTTTCCACCTCTAGCATGGAGGCGAGGCCACCCTTTAGGTTGAGCTTGCGGGAACGAAGGATGGAAAAGACGGACGCGGCGTCGGTGGAGCCCACCACCGAGCCCACCAAAAGGCCTTCCAGCAACGTGGTTCCCAAAACAAAATGGCAGAAAAGCCCCGTCAGCACCGCCGTGACCACCACGCCCACCGTGGATAGCAGGATGGACGGTACCGCTACGGGTTTGGCCATCTTCCAATTGGTGCCCAGACCGCCGTAGAACATGATGAAAACCAGGCCGAAGGAGCAAAGCTGCCGGGCCAGATCAAAATTGTCAAAATAAATACCGCCCGGTCCATCCGAACCAAAGAACATACCCAGCACCAAAAAAATAAGCAGCGCCGGTACGCCGAACCGGTACAAAAGCTTGCTGGACGTGACACACACCAGCAGAATCAACGACCCAACCAACATCATTGTGATCAAACCGCAGTCCCTCCTTCACCTGTTTTTCTTCGAAATCGCACCCTTTCCATTCTGTATGAAAATGCAAATATTTATTATTATTTTACCATATTTTTTTGACCATCTCAATGCGACGAAAGCAATTGTTCGAAAAAGTTTACATAATGGTCATTTGTACTTTATTTTATGCAAAAGAAGGTCCGTTTGTTCCAAAAAACGTTAATTTGCTGAAAAATCGACGCCCTGCAAATCCACCAAAAAGGAGAAGGACAGAGGAAAAACCGGCTTGAAAGGCTGATATTCCAGTCATTCCCATCTCATTTCCTTCCCTGCTTGTCCCAGCGGGAAGCGTTTTTCATTTTTACGAAACGTATGACAGCGCTCTGATGCCGAACTGCATTTCTGCACGTACCATTCCAATCCCTTTGGTTTCCCAGCCAGTCAGCCGCCCTCTTTGGCGTGGATAGAACCCGGTCTGCAAGTGGTTTTGCTTTTCATAGGCATGCCGTGTGAAGAAAGTCGGCGAATCTAAGGCGGACAGCAAAATCCCCCTGATTTTGCATAGACATGCAAAATCAGGGGGATGGACAATGCCTCTTTCCGAGCAGGCACAGGATTACGCATCAAAGAGGCCGGTGGAAAGGTACCGCTCTCCGGTATCGGGCAGGAGCACCACAATGCGTTTGCCCGCGTTTTCCTCCCGTTTCGCCACCTGGGTGGCCGCAAACAGGGCCGCGCCCGAAGAAATGCCGCACAGAAGGCCTTCCGCCGAAGCCAACTTGCGGGCGGTGGAAAAGGCGTCCTCATTGCTCACGGGAAGGACCTCGTCAATCAGGTCCCTTCTCAGAAGCTCCGGGACGAAGCCGGTGCCGATGCCCTGGATCTTGTGGGGGCCCGGCTGCCCGCCGGACAGCACTGGCGATGCGGCCGGTTCCACCCCTACGATGCGCACCGCCGGATTCTTTTCCTTGAGGGCCTCTGCCACGCCGGTGATGGTGCCGCCGGTACCGATGCCCGCCACGAAGAGATTCACCTTGCCGTCGGTGTCCCGCCAGATTTCCTGGCCGGTGGTATGGTAGTGCATGCGGACATTGGCGGGGTTGGTAAACTGGCCGAGAATCACCGCGCCTTTGATCTCCTCTTTCAGCTCCTGGGCCTTTTCGATGGCGCCCTTGATGCCCTTGGCTCCTTCGGTGAGCACCAGCTCGGCGCCCAGGGCCTTGAGCAGGCTGCGCCGTTCCAGGCTCATGGTTTCCGGCATGATAAGGATAACGCGGTAGCCCTTAGCCGCCGCCACAAAGGAGAGGGCAATGCCGGTGTTCCCGCTGGTGGGCTCAACGATGGTGGAACCGGGGCCCAAAATTCCCTTCGCCTCCGCGTCGGCAATCAGGGCGTAGCCCAAGCGGTCCTTGACCGAAGAGAGGGGGTTGAAGCTTTCGAGCTTCGCCACCAGCTCTCCCTTCACCCCTTCCTGTTCCCCATAACGGGACAGCTTGAGAAGGGGGGTGTTTCCGATTAACTGGGTCAAATCCTGTGCGATGTTTGGCATAAAAGCGCCTCCTAGTCGAGTTTTGAAAAAGCTCCCTCCAGATCGGCAATCAGGTCGTCGATGTGTTCGAGGCCGACGGAAAGGCGGATCATATCCTTGGTGACCCCGGCCTTTTCCTGGTCGCTTGGGGAAAGCTGCTGGTGGGTGGTGGACGACGGGTGGATAACCAAAGACTTGGCGTCGGCCACGTTGGCAAGCTGGGAGAAAATGTGCAGGCTGTCGATCAGCCTGCGGGCAGCGGGCTCGCCTCCCTTGACACCGAAGGTAAAAATGGAACCGGCGCCTTTGGGCAGGTACTTCTCCGCGAGGGCATGATAAGGATTCCCCGGAAGGCCCGGATAATTCACCCAGGCCACCTTTTCGTGTCCTTGGAGATACCGGGCGAGCTTCTGGGCGTTCTCCACGTGCCGCTCCACCCGCAGAGACAGGGTTTCCAGGCCCTGCAAAAGCAGAAAGGCGTTGAAGGGGCTTAAACACGCGCCGGTGTTCCGAAGAAGCTGAACCCGGGCTTTGGTGATATAGGCCGCGTCCCCCGTGTCCGGCACGTAGCGGATGCCGTGGTAATCTTCGTCCGGCTCGGTGAAATCCGGAAATTTCCCGCTCCCCGCCCAGTCGAACCGCCCCGCGTCCACAATCACGCCGCCGATGGCGGTGCCGTGGCCGCCGATGAACTTGGTGGCCGAGTGGACCACCACGTCCGCGCCGAACTCGATGGGCCGAAGCAGATACGGAGTGGCGAAGGTATTGTCCACAATCAAGGGAATGCCGTGCCTGTGGGCGATGTCCGCCACCGCTTCCATGTCAATGAGATTGATGCCGGGATTCCCGATGGACTCCATATACAAGGCCTTGGTCCGTTCGGTAACAGCGGCTTCAAAGTTGCCCGGATCGTCGGGATTTACAAAGGTGGTGCGAATGCCTAGTTTTGGTAAGGTGGAGTGAAACAAAGCAAAGGTCCCGCCGTACAGAGTAGAGGCGGCGACAATCTCATCCCCTGCCGAAGCCAGGTTCAAAACGGAATAGGTGATGGCAGCCGACCCGGAAGCCGTTGCCAACGCCCCCACGCCCCCTTCCAGCGCAGCGATGCGCTTTTCGAAAACATCGGTGGTGGGGTTCATAATGCGGGTGTAAATGTTGCCGGGTTCCTTCAGGCCGAACAGGTTCTCGGCTTGGTTGGTGTCGTCGAAAACATAGGACGTAGTCTGATAGATGGGCACTGCACGGGACTTGGTCACCGGATCCGGCGCCTGGCCCGCGTGCAGCTGGTTGGTTTCAAAACGAAATTGGCTCATGTTTCTTACCTCCTGTGCGGTTCATCCAGTTATGCTAGGAACAAACACAGACACATTCGCCGGCTGGTGACATGCACGAGACGGGTAAAGGCAACGGTTGTTTTTTCCACGGCCGGTCTCCCCTTTCCCTGTATTTCCTATCAATTTGATAAAGATTATAGCCTTTTATCTTTACTATGTCAATAGGAATTATAAAATTTCTCTTGCGCCGCTGTCCTTTTTGCGCTATCATAGCAGCAGAAACCTAAGAAGGAGGGAACTGGATGAAGCTGTCCACCAAAGGAAAATACGCGGTCGAGGCCATGTGCTGTCTGGCGGTCAATTGCGGGGAAGGGCCGAAAAAGGTCCGGGAACTGAGCGGTAAAACCGGGATTACCGAAGGGTATCTGGAGCAGCTTTTCTTCCGGCTGCGCAAGGCGGGACTTTTGACCACGGTGCGCGGGCAGAAGGGCGGCTACCTGCTGGCCCGGCCTTCTAGCGAAATCACGGTGGGTGAGATTCTGCGGGCGGTGGAAGGGCAACTCGTCCCAGTGGCCTGCATCCGTGACCCTTCCCTCTGCCAAAGCGCCATGGCCTCCCGGTGCGCCACTCGTCCGGTCTGGACGAGGCTCGCCGCCGCCATCGATGGGGTAGCGGACGGGGTGACGCTTTTTGACCTGGCACAATCCTTTCCAAAGGAGGGAGCGGAATGAAGCTATCCACCCGGGGGCGGTACGGCCTGCGCGCTATGATCGACCTGGCCATTCACGACCAGGGGGATTACGTGACGTTAGGAAGCATCGCCCAGCGGCAGAACATCTCTTTAAACTATCTCGAACACAGCTTTGCGGCTTTAAAAAACGCGGGGCTGATACGGGGAATGTCCGGCTCTCAGGGCGGCTACCGGCTGGCGGCCCCGCCTTCGGACATCACCATCCGGCAGGTGCTGGAGGTGCTGGAAGGGGATTTGTCCATCGTAGGCGCGGACGGCTCGCAGGAAGAATCCCCGTATGCCAGGCACGTGCGAAAGAAGGTATGGGACCGGATGGATGAAAAGATCGATGAAGTGCTGTCCGGTTTCACACTGGCGGACATGGCTGAGGAGTTTTCCCGCCTGCAGCCGTAACGGCGTACTTTTTCGCAGGCAAGGTGACGCAACCAAAAGACCATTTCGGTTTGTCTTTATCGCCCTACCCTGGCGGCAAAACGGCGCTTTTTTGGACCGTCTGCCCATCCAAACCCCCGTCTTTTTCAAGGGAAGCTGTTGATCTTCGGGCTATTGCCGCCAATCTTTATCTTTATTACTGGCCGAAAAAAAGGTTGACAAATGGTTTTTGGGCGCATATAATAGCAACAAAATCAGATAGAAAAAATCCGTTGAGCAAAAGTGAGTACTCCGCAATACGGTGTTCAGAGAGCCGGCGGCTGGTGGAAAGCCGGTACATACGCTGCTTTGGAGGAATGGGTTTGTGAGGAGCAAGGGGAAACGGCCTCAAAAGAAAGGGCCGGAGTAGCTGACGCCGTGATCCGCACGTTACGCGGAGGGGGTATCCTGCATTTGACGCAATGTACCTTGCAAACTTGCCGCGTACCCTTGTAAAGAAGGAAAGCTTTCTAAGCTTTCGAATTTGGGTGGCACCACGAGTCGATCGTCCCATGGTTTGGACGACCGGCTTTTTTTGTTGCCTTTCTCCGCTCTGTGCCCGCGCAAGGAGCGGAGACTTGGGAAATCTTAAGCGCGGAGAGAAGGAGCTTTTTATGTATCCGACCAAACACGAAATTCAGGAACTTCTAAACGACTATGACTTAGCGCCGGTTTTTTACGAGGTTCTTTCCGATACCTACACGCCGGTGCACCTCTTCAACGCCTTAAAAGCGGGCAACGAAACTTGCTTTATCTTAGAAAGCGTGGACAATTCCCAGCAATGGGGCCGGTATTCCTTCATCGGCATCCGTCCCAAGCTGGAAGTAAGGATCGAACATGGCGAGGGCGTCACGGTTCGAGACGGCAAGGCCTCGAGACAGCCGGTAAGCAATCCGATTGTTTTTTTGCAGAGCATTCTTGAGCGCACCCATTCCCCCAGCGTTCCCAACCGGCCCAAATTCACCGGCGGGCTGGTGGGCTTTTTCGGCTACGATACGGTGCGGTATCTGGAAAAAAAATTAACTAGTGTCCCCGAAGACGACCTGCATCTGCCGGACTGCCATCTGTTTTTGTTTGACGAGGTGGTGGCTTTCGATCATTTGAGCAACAAGACCGTAATCATCCTCAACATCTATAAGGACGGGGATCTGGACGCCCAGTACGCCGCCTGCGAAGCACGGGCAAAGGAGCTTGCCGAGCAGATTCGCACCTTTGTCCCCGCCCCTGCCCAGGAAAAGCCCTCCCGCCCCTGCCGCATCACCTCCAACTTAACGAAAGAGGAATTCATGTCCAATGTGGAGAAGGCCAAGGAATACATCCGTGCGGGCGACATTTTCCAGGTAGTGCTCTCCCAGCGGTTCGAGGCGGAGAATCCCCCCGATTCCTTCGACGTCTACCGGGTGCTGCGTGCGACCAACCCGTCCCCTTATCTCTATTACCTGCAATGCCCTTCCTATCAGATTGTGGGCGCGTCTCCGGAAATGCTGGTAAACGTCACCAAAGGGGTGGTTACCACCCGCCCCATCGCCGGCACGAGCCCGAGAGGGGTCACCCCGGAGCTGGACGCCCAGAATGAGAACGCTCTCTTAAACGACCCGAAGGAAAAAGCAGAGCACACCATGCTCGTAGACTTAGGTCGCAACGACGTGGGCAAGGTCAGCAAATTCGGCACGGTGGAGGTCACCCGGCTGATGCAGGTAGAGCGGTTTTCCAAGGTGATGCACCTGGTCAGCGACGTCAAGGGCATTCTACAGGAGGGCAAAACCGCCGTGGACGCGCTGATGGCGGTGCTTCCTGCGGGAACTCTCTCGGGCGCGCCCAAGGTGCGGGCCATGGAGATCATCGACGAGCTGGAAAACAAGAAACGGTGCCTGTACGGCGGCACGGTAGGATACTTAGGGTTCGACGGGAACATCGACACCTGCATCGCCATCCGCACGGCGCTCTTTCAGAACAACAAAGCCTACATCCAGGCGGGAGGCGGCATTGTGGCCGACTCGGTGCCGGAAAAAGAGTTCGAAGAATCCAGGAACAAGGCCCAGGCAGTCATCCATGCCATTGAGGAGGCGGCGAAGCTATGATCTTACTCATCGACAATTACGATTCCTTTACCTATAATCTTTACCAGATCGTCGGCCAGCTTTACAGCGACGTAAAAGTAGTGCGAAACGACGAGATTACCTTAGACGACATCGAGAGGCTCAAGCCCGAAGCCCTTCTTCTCTCCCCCGGCCCCGGCTATCCGAAAACAGCGGGCGTCACCATCGAAGCGGTGAAGCGTTTTTCCGGGCGCATCCCGATTCTGGGCGTGTGCCTGGGGCACCAAGCCATCGGGGAAGCCTTCGGCGGCAAGACGGTCCCGGCAAAAACGCTGATGCACGGCAAGGCGAGCACGGTAAATCTGGATCCCCGCTGCCCGCTCTTTTCCGGCCTGCCCAAAAGCGTCCCGGTCGCTCGGTACCATTCCCTGATTACCGACGGGCAGAGCCTTCCTTCCTGCCTGAAAGTCACCGCCACCGATGAGGACGGGCAGATTATGGCGGTCATGCATAAGGAGCACCCTACCTTCGGCGTGCAGTTTCATCCCGAATCCATCCTGACCAGCTGCGGCAAGCAGCTGCTGGAAAACTTCTTAGGAAAGGTAGCCCGCCTTCCCGTCACCTCCTTCGGCACTCCCAAGGCGGAAATTCCCCCTGCCAAGCGTAACGCCTTAAAGCCTTACATCTTTAAGGCCATCGACGGGGAAAACCTCAGCCAGGAGGAGGCCTTCGAGGCGATGGACTGCATCATGAGCGGCGGCGCCACCGACGCGCAGATCGCCTCCTTCCTGACCGCCCTTCGCATGAAGGGGGAAACCACCGACGAAATCACCGGGTTTGCCCGGGTGATGCGCAAAAACGCCGTGCAGGTGGGGCATTCCACCTCGGTTATTGACATTGTGGGCACCGGCGGGGACATGGCCAACACCTTTAACATCTCCACCACCGCTTCCTTCGTCATCGCCGGGGCCAGCCTGAAGGTGGCCAAGCACGGCAACCGCAGCGTGTCCAGCAAGAGCGGGGCGGCGGACGTACTGGAAGCCTTAGGAATCAACATCAACATGACCGC
>CAMLYM010000026.1 GCA_946491705.1 uncultured Clostridia bacterium | reverse complement strand
GCAAATGGTTCGTCCATTCACATAGAGTTTTCTTATTTCCCGTTCACTTGGCATAGGTTAGTATTTTTCTAATACTTCTATATGTTCCTCTGCCATTGCCGGCCGCTCTTTTTTCATGATTGGTGCTCGGGGAAAAATATCGGCATGAACCCAATCTTCCGGACCAGCCGCCGCAATTGCAGCTATTTGCCCAGTCTTTGCCGGAGAGCTTTTCCCGTGTCCAGCAGAAAAAGAAGCTTGTTTTCCGACAGGTCCAGGGAATGCAAGAAACAGGCGGCGTCTTCGGCCAAAGGAAGAAACGGCTTTCCAGCCGCCCTCTTGCGCCCAGGGAGACTGGAAAAATAGCTTGATTTTCACTCTATTTATGACTATTTTTGTTGCTTTTCGCATGCTAATGTGATATTATAATAATAGTTTTATCCATATTTATGGAATTATTGTGCATATTAAAGAGGTGAGAAAGGAGGAAGCAGCAGGAAGAACCCGATCGCATTCACAAAGAAGAGAAAGAAAAAGGAGTATTTGGGATGAAGAAAGGAAGATCGTTATTTAAGTCCTGCTTGGCTTTGGTGCTGAGCGTGCAGCTGCTGGCGGGCACCATGGCGTTCACGGCCGTGGCAGCCGACCAGCCAAAGCCATCGGCTGTTGTGGACAGCGCCCGCCTCCCGGGGGAAGGGGCGGATGCCGAAACCGTGGCCGTGTTCAACGCGTTCAAAGATCGGCAGATGGAGCAAATCAACCACTATGTGGACCAGCCTTCCGTTCCGATTGTGGACGGTGAGGGCGGCACCGGCGAATGGGGACAAGCCGCCGACAGCGCCGCCTGGTCGAAGGCCGGCTATGCCTTTGCGGCGCTCTGGGCCAACCGGGATGTGGACCGGGCCAACCAGTTTGTGGTAAGCCTGTGTAAGGACTATCCACCCACCCCCGGCACCCAGTCCTACCTAACCTATTTCTGCATGAACCTGATGATGCGCACCTGGTTCTCCTTCTCAGACAAAAGCGAGCTGTATCCCGGCCGCCTGACAAAGGAAGCCCAGGCCGCTTTGGAGGATTGGTTCTGGCAGTACCTGACCATCAACGACGGCATCCCCACCGGAGCCGAATTTTCCGAGGAACACATCTTGATTAAGGATTCCGGTAACCACGATCTGGTGCAGAGCTCGTCGTTTTACATCGGGTCCCAGCTGCTCCTTTCTTCCGGCAATTACGCCAATAACAAGGTGGGCGGACGGACGCTGCAGCAGTATCATGATACCTGGGCGGAATACCTGCGCGAGTATTTCCGCATCCGCGGCCGCAAAGGCCTGATTGCGGAGGCTGCATCTCCCAGTTATCCGAAGTTTACCATGGATTCCCTTCTTTCCATCTATGATTTCGGCAAGGAAACAGACATCCACGAACTCTGCGAAGCTTTCCTTGACAACTATTACACCGACCTGATTATGGAAACTTACCAAAGCCGCGGCGGGGCGAAGAGCCGTTCGTATAAGAACTATTATTCCGTCCAGGGCATTGCGGACGCGGGCAATTTCTATAACTATGTCCAGTTCGGTATCCCCGAATACAAGGAAGCCTACAATACCGGCACTTCCAAATGCCATCCCTCCATGCTGAGCACCTGCGCCACCTCCTACCAGGCTCCTTATGTGCTCTATGACTTTGCCGTTCATCCTGAGGCCAAGGGCAGCTATCTGTATGAGTCCACCCCCTTGGGCCGGGGCGGAAACGGTTCGACCTATAAGGCGCTACTGCCTTCCATGACCTTAAAGCAGACCTACGTTACCCCCGACTATATTCTAGGTGCCGTCACCATTGACCGGACCCAGGAGTACATGAAGATCCACAGCCAGAACAAATGGATGGGCGTGATCTTTGAAGGGGGCCTGGCGGAAGGCAAGTACGATTCCCGCGTCTATGTCACCGGCAACGGCACCTCCCATATGGGCGAGATCGAAGGGTATGAAAACCGGGGCACTACCGGCTACAATGAGATCGACGGCATCGGTTCCCAGGGCGCGCTGCTTGTGCAGGGCATCCCGGAGCGGACCAATTGCGACGATACCCTCGTTTACATCTCCAATGACCTCTATAGCACCAAGGCAGAGGAAGACGGCTGGCTCTTCGCCTACGACCCCGACGGCACGAGCTACGTGGCAATCAAGCCCAGCCGTGGCTCCATCAAGAGCGTTTCGGATTTCATCGGCGGCAAATATATCAACTTTACCGAGGACTTTGTGCCGATTATCATCCAGTGCGCCTCCAAGGCGGACTATGCTTCGTTTGATGCCTTCAAGGCCGCAGTTAAGGGGACGCAGTCCGGCTGGACGGGGAATACATTTTTCTTTCAAAACCTCAAGGGCGAGGTTTTGGAGCTGTCCACTGAGCAAAACGTCCTGCCCAAGAAAAACGGCGTTCCCCTGGACCTGACGCCGGAGCTCATGTATAACAGCCCCTACGTCAAGGGCGTCTACGGCAGCGGGATCGTCACCGTGACCAACACCAAGAATGAAACCTTCACCATCGACTTCAATGTGCCCACCGACCCGCTCAATTCCAAGCTGATCGAGGCCAGAGCCATCGTGGAGGGCAACTATACCATCGAAAGCTACGCGGCGTTGCAGACGGCCATTCATGACGCCGAAGCGGTGCATGACAAGCCGGACGCCAGCGAAAGCGAAATCCTCCTTGCCATCGCGAACCTGCAAACGGCCATCGACGGGCTGAAGGCTTACATTCCCCAGGCGGTGCTGGTAGCGCCGGACTTTGTGACCCGTGGCCAGACCTTCACCCCCTCCATTAAGCTCACCTCCCGCACCGGCGAGATGCAGGATCTTCCTTATGCCCTCAACCTATCCGTGGAAGACCCGGATCTCCTCTCCATCGGGGCCGACGGCAGTGTGACCGCCCAGAACAAGGGCGCTACTACCCTGCACGCCTCCTTTGCGAGCTTTGCCGCCCTTCCCAGTGACGCGCTCTATTACTACCTGGAGGCCCTCACCGCAGATTCCCTTTATGAGAACGATTTCTCGTCTGCGGATATGAGCGCCTTTAAAGGGAAAAATCCAGGTAATCTCACCGTCAGCGACGGAATTCTCACCGTTGGCAACGGCGTTGCCGCTTACTATAACGGCGAAGGCGCGAAGGAATGGAAAAACTACAAGTATTCCGGAAAGATCAAGTTCGGCGACCTGGGTCCCGACGTGATCCTACGCGCCCAGGACGAAAAGAATCACATGATGGTCAGCTTCGGCATCAAATCTCTGATCATTTACACGTGCATCGGCGGCACCTATGAGTCGAAAGCGGACATTCCCTATTCCTGCCTGGCGGCGGACGGGTTTGACGAATTCGAAATCTATGCCATCGGTGACACCTACATCGTCTATGTCAACGGCACCCTGGTTACCATTTATCAGGACGACACCTATCAGACCGGTTCGGTGGGCTTCCGCACCTCTTCGCGAGCAAAATACACCGCCGACGATATCAAAGTGGAAGCCTTAAACGACAGCCTCTCGCAGGAAATCGTCGTGGAACAGGCAACGCTTCCCACCGATCCGCTCAAGGAGAAGCTGGCAGAAGCCCGAGCCATCCAGGAAGACGCCTATACCGTCGAAAGCTTTGCCGCTTTGCAGGCCGCTATCCTGGAAGCACAGAAGGTGATGGACAAGGAAAACGTCACGGAAGACGAAGTGATGACTGCGGTCGGAGAGCTGCAGGTCGCGATCGACGCGCTGGTGGTCTTTGTTCCCCAAGTGGTGCTGGAGGCGCCCGCGTCTGTAACCCGGGGCGACACCTTCACCCCCGCTCTCAAGCTTACCACCCGTACCGGCGCCCTTGAGGACCTGCCCTATACCTCTTCTCTGCGGGCGGACGATGACCTCTTTACCGTCAATGCCGACGGCAGCGTCACCGCCAAAAAGGCCGGTTCTACCGTGCTGCGCGGGTTTTATGACGACTATGCCGCGCTCCCGGCCGATTTTCTCTCCACTTATCTTCACTGCCTGACGGCGGAAACGCTCTATTCGAACGATTTCTCCTCCGGCGATCTGAGCGCCTTCAAAGGCAAGAACACGGGCAATCTCTCTGTCGGCGGCGGCATTCTCAATGTGGGTAACGGCGTCACCGCCTATTACGACGGAGAAGGCGCGAAGGAATGGAAAAATTATAAGTATTCCGGCACGGTGAAATTTGGGGATTTGAGCCCTGATGTGATTTTGCGCGCCCAGGATGAAAAGAACCACATGATGGTCAGCTTCGGCTATAAATCCCTGCTCTTCTATACCTGTGTAGACGGAACCTATACTCAGATTCAGAATATTCCCTATGCTACCTTAGGAGAGGGCGACACCGCCGCTTTCGAAATCTACGCCATCGGCAGCACCTATATTGTCTATGTCAACGGTGCGCTTGTTATGGTGTATGAGGACGATACCTATCAAACCGGCTCGGTGGGCTTCCGTACTTCCGGCAAAGCCGCCTATACCGCCGACCACATCAAGGTGCAGATTCTGGAAGAGAATCTGGCCAAAGAAATTGTCGTCGAGGAAAAACCGGTGACCGCCAATGCCGACAAGAAAGTCTATGCGGTCAATGAGCCCATCACCGTGACCGTCGTCGCGTCCGAGGATTGGACCCGGCCGGTGCTCCGCAATGAGTACGGCGTCTACCTGGCCACCCAGTGGACCAAGGAACCCATCGGCAATGGCGACGCTAAGTTCACTCTGACCTTCTCGCTTTCCACCAAGGGGGAACGCGTCATGGACGTGCTGCTGCGCGACGGGGAAGGCAGTGAAACCGATGCGAACGTCAATGTCTCCTTTGTCATCGGTGATGCGGCGGTTGTTCCAGATGTGCCGGCGGAGGTCTATTCCATCCAAGCCCCGGCCTTTGGCGCGGTCAATCAGTCGCTTACCTTTACCATTAAGACCAGCACCGCGGTATCTAAGGTAGCGCTGTTTAACGAGTCGGGCATTGGCTTGGCCGCCAGCAGCGTGAGCTATGTGGACCATGGCGACGAACGCATCTGGACCTATACCATCGCGGTCGGTACGCCCGGCCAGCGTACGTTTGCCCTGAAGATCAAGGATGCGGCCGGTTCTCAGTGGTTGGACACTGCATATACCGCCCGGATCACCCTTTCCCGCGGCTAAACACCATTCTCATATCCAAAAAGCCCCGGTCTTCTGTTACAGAAGGCCGGGGCTTTCCTTTTGTGGTTTTTTAAGGCAAGAAAAACGGGTACCGTCTGTGGGAGGTACCCGTTTTCTGGGAATAAGGAGAGGATTGTTGGAACATGGATGGGAGAGTTCTGATCTCTTGATTGTTAGTTTATCAGGCAAGTGTGACAAAAGTTGCAAAAAAACGTAAGCAAACCGAGAACAAATCGTGAAAAAATAATGAACGTCCCATCGCGCCGCTTCAATAAAAGCAAAAAACTAGAAACGGCTTGGTCCATATCCCTCTCCTTCCGGTCAGGCCGGGGTTCGGTGCCGCCCGGCTTCCCGCAGGCTGGGGCATAGGAGCATAGAGACTCCCAGCAGCGCCATGAGGATTCCGGTGATAACCAGCAGCCATTCCACGGAAACCACGTCGGCCAGAGGACCGAAGATGGCCATGCCCAGCGGGAGGGCGGAAGAGGAAACGATCTGCACCAGGCCGAACACCCGCCCCTGCATCTGCGGTTCCACCGTTTCCTGCAGCAGCACCATGCCCGGAGAACCCACGAAAGGCATGGAAAGCCCCGTCAGGAACAAAAAGCACAGGTAAACCACGAACACCCCGGCAAATCCCAGAAGCATGGTGAAGATCCCGAAGACGACGGTACCCATCACCAGAGTATTGAGCCGGTTTCGAAACCCGCCCCACGCGGCGATAATCAGCCCGCCGATCACGGTTCCAAAGCTCCAGAGCATTTCGTTGGCCGTGAGCATCCATACCTCCTCGCCGAAGGTGCGTGTAGTCAGCAGAGGCGTAAGAAGAGCTGCCGGGGTGACGAGGAACATCAGCCCCGCGTAGAAGAAGAGAAACACCCGCAGAAACCGGTGGTTCCACGCGTATGTAAGCCCGAACTTCAGGTCGGCGAAGGCGCCGCGCATTTCTTCCTCCTCCCGCTTGACCTTGGCTACCTTCAGCCGGGACATGATGACAATGGCGATGCCTGCCGTCACCACGTCGATGAAAAAGGCGGCTTCCAGCCCCGCCAGGGAGAGGACCGCGCCGCTGACCGCCGGGGACACCAGCATGGTCAGCGACTGGATGGTGCTGTTGAGGCCGTTGATGCGCATGAGCTTTTCCTGGGGAACGATCTGCGGGATCATGGCGGTTACCGCCGGTGTCTGCACGCCCGTTCCCGCCGAGCGCACCGCCGCCACCAGGAACAACAGCCATAGCTCCTGATAGCCGCACAGGAAAATGACTGCCAGAATCAGCGTGGAAAGTGCGATCGCCCCGTCGGAAATCATGACCAGGTATTTGCGGTTGTGCCGGTCGGCCCATACGCCGGCGAACAGGGAAATCAGGATCTGCGGCAGGAAGCTGCACAGGCTCGAAAGCATGATCATCACACCCGACGAGGTGGACAGCGTTACATACCAGACAATGGCGAACTGGGTAATGGACGAGCCGAACAGGGAAACGGCCTGGCTGGACAGGAACCAGCCGGCCTTTTGCCGCCAATGGACGTATTCGGCCGGCAGAGGCTGGGAAATATCGGTCAGCGGGTGGTCTTCTTTTTTCAATTTCTCCTCCTTTGCGGAAAACACGGGTGAATTTTGAGAAAAAAGATCATAGCATATTCCTGTCGATTATGCAATGGTTTTTCTTATGTTTTCCCAGTCCCATTGATTTCCTGCCTCATGACCGTTTCTCAGATGATGGCTGCCCCGTACCTTATGAGAAATGAGAACCGGTCCTGCGGGAAGTGGAGGCAAATTAGCTCTTCCAAGTTCAAAGCCGCAAAACCGGAAAACAGCTCATATTCGGCATTTTCGCGCCAAAATTCCTGTAAAATCGGAATTTTTGGAACCCTTTTCGTTCCTGCGGATATACTGGAATGAACCCGAGATCAACGGAAGGGGAGGGAACGGATATGAGGCGGTACTGGCCGAGAAAGCGCAGGAGGCTGGGGCTGAAAGGCAAATTTCTCTTGTTCTTGGTGATTGTAGTTGTGCTGTTCTTTTTGGTGGATTCCCAGCTTCGCCCTCTTTTGGAGAGCGCCGCCCAGAGCCAGGCTACTATCGTATCCACCAAGGCGGTCAACGACGCGGTGACCGAAGAGCTCGCCAAACAAGGCCTCGGGTATGAGGACCTGGTCCATGTCACCCAGACCTCCGAAGGAAAGGTTACCTCCATCGAGTCGGACGTGGTGGAGATTAACCTGATGAAGTCGAAGATTACCTCCGCCATCCAGGACCGGCTTTCGGAGAACGACATTCAGAGTACCGGCATCCCCCTTGGGAATCTGTTGGGGAGCAATTACCTGGTGGGACGCGGCCCCCTGATTCCGCTGAAAATCACTCTGGCCGGCACGGTTATCACCGAGCTTCAAAGCCAGTTTCTTTCCGCCGGCATCAACCAGACCAAGCACGAGCTGACCCTTTCGGTGAAAGCGCGTATCTACATCCAAATGCCCGGATACTATACTACCGCCGAAATTACCACCAATTTTCTCGTGGCCGAAACCGTCATCGTCGGGGAAGTGCCGGACGCCTTCACCAACGTGGTCACTCCCAGCAACGACTTGCCGAATATCATCATGGATTATGGGGCGGACGCAAATTAACCGTGTTTTCGCAGAAAAATGTGGTATAATACAAACACACGCCCAATCGGGCGTATCGCGTAAAATCTATGGGTCCCGAGAAGACAAAACAAAACCGGGATCAAATTGGCGGGCGCCCGTTTTTAGAAAACGGGCGCTGCCTTTCCATTTCGCAGAAAAAGGACGGGAAGAAAACATGAATTCTGCAAAGGAGCGCATTGAGGAACTGCGCCGGCAGCTCAACTATCATAACCACAAATACTACGTGGAGGATCACCCGGAAATCGAGGACTATGAATACGACCGGATGCTCAGGGACCTGGAAACGCTGGAAGCGGAGCACCCGGAGCTCGTTACGCCCGATTCCCCCACCCAGCGGGTGGGCGGCGCGGCGGACGCCCTTTTTTCCCCGGTGACCCACCCGGTTCCTATGGAGAGCCTGCAGGACGTTTTTTCCGGCGACGAGCTTTTGGACTTTGACCGGCGGGTGCGGGAAACGGTGGAATCTCCTCGGTACGTGGTGGAGCCGAAAATCGACGGGCTGTCGGTCTCTCTCGAATACGAAAACGGCGTGCTGGTGCGTGGGTCCACCAGAGGTGACGGGGTCACCGGCGAGGACGTAACCGCGAACCTGCGCACCATCCGTTCCATTCCCCTGCGCTTAACCCGTCCCCTTGCCTTTTTGGAGGTGCGCGGGGAGGTGTATATGCCTCGTGACAGCTTTGAAAAGCTGGTGGAGCGTCAGGAGATCAACGAGGAAAAGCCTTTCAAGAATCCCCGCAACGCCGCCGCCGGCAGCCTGCGCCAGAAGGACTCGGCAGTGACCGCCTCGAGAGGCCTGGACATCTTTCTGTTTAACATTCAGCGCGTCGAAGGGGAAACGCCCACCGGACATGCCCAGTCTTTGGAGCTGATGAAAGAGCTGGGGCTGAAGATCATCCCCTTTTACCGGGTGTTTTCCGACATGGGGGACGTGCTCGCGGAAATTGACCGCATCGGCGCGCTCAGAGGCTCCCTTCCCTTCGAGATTGACGGGGCGGTTGTAAAGGTGGACGATTTCGAGCAGCGCCGCCGGCTGGGCAGTACCTCTAAGTTTCCCAAATGGGCCGCAGCTTTTAAGTACCCGCCCGAGGAAAAGGAGACGGTGCTTTTGGATGTGGAAGTAAACGTGGGCCGCACCGGCACCCTCACTCCCATCGGCATCTTTGAGCCGGTGACGCTGGCCGGCACCACCGTCTCCCGCGCCACCCTGCACAACGAGGATTTCATCGAGGAAAAACAGCTTCGCATCGGGGACACAGTGATGCTTCGAAAATCCGGGGATATCATTCCCGAGGTGGTAGAGGTCACCCGCCATGCAAACGACGCCAAACCCTTCCAGATGCCCAAGGAATGCCCCTCCTGCGGCGCGCCGGTGTTCCGGGAGGAAGGGGAGGCGGCCATCCGGTGCGACAATCCCGAATGCCCCGCCCAGCGGCTGCGCCACCTGGTTCACTTTGCCTCCCGTGACGCCATGGATATCGACGGGCTAGGCCCTGCGGTGCTCGAGCAGCTCATGGCAAATGGGCTCGTGAAGTCCCCGCCCGACCTTTACCGCCTCAAAGCCGAGGATGTGGCGCAAATCGAGCGCATGGGAGAAAAGTCCGCCGCGAACCTGCTCGCCGCTATTGAGAAAACCAAGCAAAACGACCTTTACCGGCTGCTTTTCGCCCTGGGCATCCGGCACATCGGTCAAAAGGCCGCCAAGCTTCTCGCCCAGCATTTTAAGCGGATGGACGCCTTGTTTGACGCCACCGAGGAAGAGATCGCGGAAATTGACGGCTACGGCAGCGTCATGGCACAGAGCGTCGTCGCCTTCTTCGCTTTGCCCCAGACCAAGCACCTGATTGCGCAGCTCAGGGAATGCGGACTGAATATGGCGGACCTGTCGGTGATGGCGGACACCCGTTTGGAAGGGCAGACCTTTGTGCTCACCGGCACCCTTCCTACTCTGACCCGCGCCCAGGCCGGCAAGATGATTGAGGAGCATGGAGGCCGGGTGTCCGGAAGCGTGTCCAAACGGACCACCTATGTGCTGGCCGGGGAGGACGCGGGCAGCAAGCTTGCCAAGGCCCAGAAGCTGGAGATTCCGGTGATTGACGAAGGGCAATTTTTGGAGATGCTTTCCCGTTAAAAGCGGCGCAAAAAATATACCGCTCCCTGCCCGGTATAGAAAAAAATCCCCGTTGGAATCATCCAACGGGGATTTTCCTTCTTATTTGTCTGCCAAGGCTCGTTCCAGCCAGATTGCGCCCACGTCAATGGCGTTATATAAGCCATCCTTTTCGGTTTTCTTCACAATCCGGTCGCGGATGCGCACCTGGGGATCCGTATCCATCAGCTGGACCAGAACCCGGTCCGGCACCTCCATATCCTTGAAGGGTTTGGTGCTCAATATTTGCAGCATAACCACGTATTTATCCGACATATTGCCATAATAAATCGTTTTTCCGCAGCGAACCATCGGCCTGCCCTTATACAGCAGAAACTTGTCTTTCTTGGCTGCGTTTGCCATCGGAATCGACCTCCTTTTGTCAGCTCGTACGAAACGAATCCGTATTACAATCTATAACTAAATCATTTTAGCAGATTTTGACGCCAATGTAAAGGAAAATGCGTCAACCGGATGCGACAAAAGCAGACAAGTGCAAGCCTTACAGGCCTAAGTCCTTGATTTCCCCCTGCGCCCGGGCAATTTCCTCCTCGAGACCGGGAATGCCGTCGCCGATTTTGCCCGACAGGTACATGTCGTAAGCGGTCATGTCAAAATAGCCGTTGCCGGAGAGATTGAAGAGGATGACCTTTTCCTCGCCGCTCTCCTTGCATTTGTTGGCTTCCTTGATGGCCTGGCAGATGGCGTGGGAGGATTCGGGAGCGGGAACGATGGCCTCCGTCTGAGCGAAGAGCAGCGCCGCCTCGAACACTTCCTTCTGCCCCACCGCCGCCGCTTCGATAAAGCCGTCGTGATAGAGCTGGGAGAGCAGGGGAGAGTCTCCGTGATAGCGAAGGCCTCCCGCATGGATGCCGGAGGGATGGAAGGAATGGCCCAGGGAATACATCATGGTGATGGGGGCCATGCCGGCGCTGTCTCCATAGTCGTAGGTAAAGACGCCCTTGGTAAGCTTCGGGCAGGCTTCCGCCTCCACGGCGATGAACTTAGCATGCTCCTTGCCGTCAAAGGTATCTTTCAGGAAGGGAAAGGCGATGCCCGAGAAGTTGGACCCGCCGCCGTTGCAGCCGATGACGATGTCCGGGTATTCGTCCACCATCTCCATCTGTTTTTTCGCCTCCAGGCCGATGACCGACTGGTGCAAAATCACATGGTTGAGCACGCTGCCCAGGGCGTAATTGGTGTCGCTGTGGGAAGCCGCGTCCTCCACCGCCTCGGCGATGGCGTCGCCCAAGGAGCCGTTGGTGTCCGGCATTTTCGCCAGAATGCCGCGTCCCACCTGGGTTTGGTCGGACGGGGAGGGGATGACTCCCGCGCCGTACATCTGCATAATGGAGCGGCGGTAGGGCTTTTGCTGATAGCTTACCTTCACCATGTAAACGGTGCACTCCATATCGAACATTTTGGTGGCCATGGAAAGAGCAGTGCCCCACTGGCCGGCGCCGGTTTCGGTGGTCAGACGCTTGATGCCCTCGATTTTGTTAAAGTACGCCTGGGGCACGGCGGAATTGAGCTTGTGGCTGCCGGAGGGATTGGTGCCCTCATACTTGTAGTAGATGCGCGCCGGGGTACCCAGCGCCTTTTCCAGCTCGTAAGCCCGGTGCATGGGGGTGGAGCGGAACAGCTCGTATTTTTCCATGACTTCCTTGGGAATGTCGATGTAGCGTTCGGTGGTCAGCTCCTGTTCAATCAGGCTCTTGGGGAAGATGGCGCCCAATTCCTCCGCTGTCACTTCCTTGTGGGTGCGGGGGCTCAGGTACGGAGCGGGGAGATTCGGCATGTCCGCGCGGACGTTATACCATTGCTTGGGAAGCTCGCTTGCCGGTAAGATAATCTGGTGAGGAATCTGGTTCTTTTTCATTAGAAAGGCTCCTTTCGTTTGGACGGTCTGCCGTTTTTTATGAATGGACACTGGGAAAAGAAAAAACAGCCTGTCCTTTCAACAAGGACAGGCTGTTACATACGACCTGCGGTACCACCTTGATTGCCGGCAAAAAACCGGCCCTCTCATGCAAAAGCGCCAACACGCTTTGCGCCCTTAACGCGGGCAAACGTCGGACATTACTCGCCGCCAATTCCGGCTTTCCTTCCGCCCTCCGCGACCCAACGGCCTTTTCTAACAGCGTTTCTGCCGGCTTCCACCCTCCCGGCTCTCTGAAAGAAACCCTCTGTTAAGACCACTTCGCTTCACAGGTTTTTCTCTTTGTCGCTAATCATAGCACCCAAACGACTTGCTGTCAACCTTTTTTAGTCCCCCAAATAGGATTTGACCAGCTCCTGCAGCAGTTCGTCCCGGTCGATTTTGCGAATCAGGCTTCTGGCGTTGTTGTGCGTCGTGATATAGGTGGGATCCTCCGATAAAATATACCCCACGATCTGATTGATCGGGTTATACCCCTTTTCCCGCAACGCGTCATAGACCGCCGTCAGCGTACGGCGCAACTCGTCTTCCTTATCGCCGGCAATGGAAAAGGTCATGGTTTTATCAAACATAGGAATCACCTCGTATTTTATTCTACGATACAAAACCTCGATTTGCAAGCCTAATTTTGTATATCGTGTATGAATTTTCTGTAGATTTACCCCGAATCATGCATGAACTTAGGACCTAAGCTCCGCGCCCAGATCGGTGAGAGCCTTGCGCACCTTTTTGACAATGGCGTCCGCATCCTCGTCCTTTAAGGTCCCGTCGGCGGAACGCAGCACCAGGTTAAAGGCCACGCTCTTTTTGCCCTCGGCCACCTGCTTGCCCTTGTAGACGTCGAACAGGGTCACCTTTTCCAGCCGGTTTCCAGCCGCCGCCGCAATGGACCTTTTGAGCTTTAACACCGGAATCTCGTCGTCACATACAAAGGCCAGGTCTCTCGTCACCGCTGGGAACTTAGGCAGCGGCTGATACTGGCGCGTGGGGTCGGAGAGCGCGAAAAGGGCATTAAAGTCCAGCACCGCCGCGCAGGCCCGCACTCCCAGCTCGTAGTTCTCCAGCACCTGCGGGTGCAGCTCGCCGATGACGCCGAACACCTTGCCCTCTTTGAGCAGGTGAGCGCAGCGGCCCGGATGGAAGGCGTATTCGTCGCTCGCCGGCTGCACGTCGTAATCAAACACCCTCGCTTTGTCCAAAAGCTCCTCCACCGCGCCCTTTAAGGTGAAGAAATCCGCCTTTTCCCCATAAGCGCCCATGACCAGGCTCTGCTTTTCAATGGGCAGCTCGTTGTCGCTTTCCTTGGGGATGTACTCAGTGGCTACCTCGTAAAGGGCTGCGGACAGGTTGCGGTTTAAATAGTTGCGGGAAAGGGCTTCGCACAGGGAAGGCAGCGCGATGGTGCGCATGATGCTGGTGTCTTCCCCAAGAGGGTTTGCAATGGTCACCGACCGGCGCAAAGGCGAATCGGACGGCAGGCCAATTTTATCGTAGAACTTCGGGCTGATGAAGGAATAGGTCATGATCTCCGAATAGCCCAGCGCCTGCATGGTACCGTTCACCATCCGCTCGAACTTCTGCTCTTCGGTCAGTTTCCCCTGAGCCGAGCCCCTTACCAGGGTGGTGGGGATTTTGTCGTACCCATAGAACCGGGCGATTTCCTCCGCCACGTCCGCCTTGTGCTCAATGTCCGCCCGGAAGGAGGGGACCGATACCACGCCGTCCTTCACTTCGAAATCGAGCTTTTGCAGAATTTGGGCCATTTCCTCTTCGGAAATGGAAATGCCTAAAAACCGGTTGATCCAGTCGGACTCCAGCGCAAGCTTACGCCGTTCGCCGCAGCTGTTGTTTACATCAATGATCCCGTCGCATACGTCGCCCGCGTCCAAAAGCTCCACCAGCTCGCAGGCCCGCTCCAAAGCGGGAATGCAGTTTTGCGGGTCGAGGCCCTTTTCAAACCGGGCGGAGGAATCGGTGCGCATCCCCAGCTTCTTCGCCGTAATGCGAACCGACGGCCCCGCAAAGCAAGCCGATTCAAAGACGATGGTATTGGTATCGTCCATAATGCCGCTGAATTCGCCGCCCATAACGCCCGCCACAGCGCTGGGCTTTTCCTGGTCGGCGATCACCAGCATATCGGGACTGAGCCTGCGCTCTACCCCGTCGAGCGTCACAATCGTTTCGCCTTCCTTCGCCCGGCGCACCACGATCTGCTGCTCCTTCAGGTACTTCTGATCAAACGCGTGCATGGGCTGGCCATACTCGAGCATCACGTAATTGGTGATGTCCACAATGTTGTTGATGGGGCGCACGCCGCTGGCCCGCAGCCGTTCGCGCATCCAGCGGGGCGAGGGCTTTACCCGCACGTTTTTGACCACCCGCGCGCAGTACCGGGCGCAAAGGTCAGGCGCTTCCACCCGCACCTTCAACAGATCGTTTACGTCCCCGTGGCCGCCCTTGACTGCCGGCGTATGCAGCTTGAGAGGCTTGTCAAAGCTCACCGCCGTCTCCCTTGCCAGGCCAATGACCGACAGGCAGTCGGGCCGGTTTGAAGTGATCTCAAACTCGAACACCGTATCATTGTACCCGATCGCTTCCCGGATATCCTGGCCGACGCGACAGTCCTCCTGCAAAATAAAGATGCCGTCCTCAATGGCGTAAGGGAAATCGTGGGTGGTAATTCCCAGCTCCGCCACCGAGCAGAGCATCCCGTTTGACTCCACGCCCCGCAGCTTGCCTTTTTTGATTTTCACTCCGCCGTGTAAATGAGAGCCGTCCAGCGCCACCGGCACCAGATCTCCCACCGCCACGTTTTTGGCTCCCGTGACGATCTGCAGCGGCGTGCCGCTGCCCACATCGAGCTGGCAGACCTGAAGCTTGTCGGCGTTGGGATGGGGGGTAATCTCCAAGATTTTTCCCACCACGACTTTTTTCAGCTCGCTGCCTTCTTCCTCCCAGCCTTCCACCTTTGAACCGGTCATGGTCAGGCGCTCGGCGAATTCCCGGTTTCCTACCGGAATGTCTTCTACAAAATCATGAAGCCATCTCATCGAAAGCTGCATGGATGTTCACCTCCTAAAATTGTGACAAGAACCGAAGATCGTTTTCGTAGAACAGGCGCAGATCGTCAATGTTAAACCGGCGCATGACGATGCGCTCGAGCCCCACACCGAAGGCAAAGCCGCTATACTCCTCTGGGTCAATGCCGCAGATGGAGAGCACCTTCGGGTGCACCATGCCGCAGCCTAAAATCTCAATCCAGCCTTCGCCCTTGCACAGGCGGCAGCCCTCTCCATGGCAGTGGAAGCACTGCACGTCCACCTCCGCCGACGGCTCGGTAAACGGGAAGTGATGGGGCCGAAAGCGCACCACCGCGTCCTCTCCGTAAAGCTGCTTGACGAATACCTCCAGCGTTCCCTTCAGGTCTGCCATGGTAATCCCCTTGTCCACCACTAGGCCCTCGATCTGATGAAAGAGGGGAGAGTGGGTGGCGTCCACCGCGTCGGAACGGTATACCCGGCCCGGGGCGATGATGCGGATGGGAGGCTTCTGCTTTTCCATGGTGCGAATCTGCACGGGAGAGGTCTGGGTGCGAAGAAGGATGTTATCGTTGATATAGAAGGTATCCTGGGTATCCCGAGCGGGATGGTCCTTGGGAATGTTGAGCGCTTCGAAGTTATAATAATCGCTCTCCACCTCCGGGCCCTGAACCACGTCGAATCCCATTCCTAAGAAAATTTCCTTGAGCTCGTCGAGCACGATGGACAACGGATGCTTATAGCCCAGTTCGTGCCGTTTGCCCGGCATGGTCACGTCGATGCGTTCTGCCTTTAGCCGCCGCTCGGTCTCCATGGCCTTGAGCTTTTGCCCGCGCTCCTCGATCTCCTTTTCCAGCTGGCCCCTGATTTCGTTTGCCAGCTGCCCGATGACCGGACGCTCCTCGGCGGAAAGCTTGCCCATTTGCTTTAAGATGGAGGTAAGCTCTCCTTTTTTGCCCAAAAAGCGGATGCGAAGATTCTCCAGCTCCTGCGGAACGTCGGCTTTCGCAAGCTCTTCTTCCACCCGCTTCTTGATGTCTTCCAGCTGCTGCCTCATCTGTGAATCACCTCTCGTATAAAATAAAAAAGCCGCTCTTCGCCCTTCTGGAAAGAAAGGGACGAAAGCGAGCTTCCGCGGTACCACCCTCATTTTTGCATAAGCAAACACTCACGCGGCCTCTAACGGCGCCGGACCGTCACAGCCTACCTGGGAAAACCGCTCGGCTGTGCCGCTCAGAAGTGAACTTCGGCGCTCATACGGGCGGGGAAACGCTTCCAGCCGCAGACGATTCCTCTCTTTGCCGCTTTTGTGTACGCGCGCTTACTCTCTTCTTCACTGCGTTTTTCTTACTATACCACGCCGGTTTCAAAAATGCAAGCGGTTTGGAAATGCGATTGAAATGATCCAGATTTTGTGGTATACTATACTATAATTTCCGAAGCTTCGGCATCATTCGGGCGCTAGGCGGCGGATTTTGAACCTGAAAAAAAGGATGTGCCACATATTCATGGACGTTTTTATCGAACAGCTGGTTAAGCGGAAAAAAGAGGGCAAAGACGTTGCGGTGATCGTTCTGATCCTTTTGGGCGCGGTTATATTGGCCGCCGTTTTGACCTATCTGAGTTGGTGGTATCTGGGCATGCCGGAAATGGCGCTTTTGTTTATCATCGGCATTGTGTACGCCTGCTATGTTTTGATTTCCAACCAGAACATTGAGTTTGAGTACATCATTACCAACGGCGAGCTGGACGTGGACCGGATCATTGCTCAGCGCAAGCGCAAGCGGGTGGTTACCGTCCGTTGCCGGGATTTTGAGGATTTCGGCCGGTATTCGGCGCAGAAATTTGCTTCCCGCCGTTTTTCTACCCGGCTGATGGTCGCGTCCAAAAAGGAAGGGAACGGGCTTTATTATGCGGTGTTCAACCACGACACCATGGGCCACGTGCTGATGGTGTTCGAGCCGGACGAGCGCACCCGAAAAACCATTCTGCCCTGTCTCAACCGGAACATTTCCCGGGAAGGACTGTAAGAAAACATTTCCCTCGCTGTATACGGCCGTCTTCTATCGCATAGAGGTTTGGCAAGGCAGTCATACGTTTTGACAGGTATAAGAACAGAAAAAACGCCCGGAAACAAAGCCATTGCTTTGCCCTGGGCGTTTTTTGCACCATTGGAAAGGGAGAAAAAAGATGCGTATCTTAACGGCACAAGCCACCCGAAACATCGAAGCAAAGGCGGTAAAGCAAGGAACCGGTTACCGGCAGCTTATGGAGAACGCCGGAACGGCCGCCGCCGAACTCATCTGGGAAGCCTATCCGAAAGCAGGCGGCCCGGTGGTAGTCCTGTGCGGCAAGGGCAATAACGGCGGGGACGGCTTTGTGGCAGCCCGCCGCCTGTGCCAGAAGGGGGCAAAGGTGTCGGTGGTGTTGGCCGGCGGCCCTCCCAAAACCGAGGACGCCGCCCATATGCGCGCTCTGCTTACAGACCTGCCGGTATCGGTCACAGAGGATTTGGAGGAAGGTGCCGCGCTCCTTTCCCGGGCCGGGCTGATTGTGGACGCCATGTTTGGCATCGGGTTTCACGGGGAGCTTCGCGCCCCTTACGACCGCCTCGTCCTTGCCGTCAATGAGGCCAAAGCCCCGGTGGTAAGCTTGGACGTGCCAAGCGGACTTGACAGCGACAGCGGCTTTGTCCCCAAGGTTTGCATCCATGCCGATCTGACCGTATCCTTCTCCGCCTTAAAGCCGGTGCATGCCGTGTACCCGGCCAAAGAGGCCTGCGGCAGGATCCTGGTCGCGCCGGTGGGCATCGGGGAGGACATCGTTGAGCAGGAAGAAAGCCAAATCTCTGGGATTTCGGAAAAATCAGTGCGCCGCTGCTTTTCCCCCCGCAGGCAAAACACCAACAAAGGGGATTTCGGCAAGCTTCTGTGCGTGGTGGGCAGCGCCGGGATGACCGGGGCGGCTTTCTTAAGCGTGAGCGCTGCCCTGCGCTGCGGAGTGGGGCTTGTGTACCTGGCGGCGCCCAAGGACGTTTGTACCATCCTGGCCGGCCGGCTGACCGAACCGGTCCTCTGTCCCTTACCCCAAACGGAAGGCGGAACGTTGTCGGCCGGCGGCGCGCCGGTGCTGCGCAGCCGCCTGCGCGCCGCTTCCGCCTGCCTGATCGGCTGCGGCTTGGGCTGCAACGAGGACACTCAGAAAATCGTAGAGGACCTGCTTTTGCACAGCACCGCCCCTATCGTCCTGGACGCGGACGGTATAAACTGCGCCGCCAAGCATATAGATATATGGAAAAGAGCCGGCGCGCCTTTGGTGCTTACCCCCCATCCCGGTGAAATGGCCCGCCTGACGGGCAAATCCATTGGGGAAATCCAGTCGAGACGGCTGGAGAGTGCCCGGGAATTCGCCGTGGAGCATGACGTGGTGCTGGTGCTCAAAGGAGCGGGAACGGTAATCGGCCTGCCGGACGGGCGCTGCCTTGTCAACGCCACCGGGAATCCCGGTATGGCCAAAGGCGGGAGCGGGGACCTTCTGGCCGGAATGATCGCTTCCTTCCTAGCTCAGGGAATGGCCCCGGAGAAAGCCGCCATGTGCGGGGTGTACCTGCATGGAAAAGCGGGAGACCGGGCGGCTAAAGATCTCTCCGAACAAGCCATGCTCCCTTCGGATCTCTTGTCCCGGCTGCCCGCGCTCTTTCTCGAGATTGAAACGCAAGGGTGATGCATTTGATGAAAAAGGTGACAGGCCTGCTTCTGGCGGTCGTACTGCTGCTGACCGGCTGCGGCGGCCAGGGAGGAGGGGGCGCGGCCCCGTCCCAGCCCGATACCCTCTCGAGCCAGTTTTCCTGCGTGGCGGACATTCATTATAACGAAATGGACATCAAGGCCAATGTGGTTAGCCCCTCGCCGGGGCTTTATACCATCGAGGTGCTGGAACCGGCGAGCCTCAAGGGACTGAAAGTGGAATGGACCGGCCAGCAGATCCAGCTGGGGTATCTGGGCCTTTCGGTTGGGATTGACCCGGCCACCCTCCCGGACTCGCTGTTCGGCAGCATCCTTATCGACGTATTCAACAAAACCGCGGCAAAGGACGGCATGTCTATCGAAGCCGGGGAAAACGAGCTGATTCTCCGCGGCAAAACCGATGCCGGCGATTTTACCGTTTCCATGGACCGGCAGACGGGCGCTTTGAAGCAGGTGTCCGTCCCGTCGGCGGGGCTGGAGGCGCAGTTCAGCGAGTTTACCAAAGGCGGATAGAAAGGAAGGGCGGCAGACGCCGCCCTTCCTTTTTTGCTGCCCGTTCTCTGGTCTATTTGTGGACGCAGGCCGAAAAACGCTCCTTATCCCGGATTTTAGGAACGGCCCAACGTCCAATAAAAGCCCTGTCCCGCGCATTTTTCGGCGAGGGACAGGAAAAGAGGAGGCCGCACCGTTTATGCAGGGTGTACTGCCAGTAATAAACGTTCCTGCCACCTTCCAGATTGGGCCGTACCTTGGAAAGAAAGCCGGCTGGAGAGTTGGCCGCGCCATAGCGAAAGAAATGCCGGTTTCTTTTTGCGGGACTTTGGCAGAAAAACCGCGGCAACCCTAGGGCCGCCGCGGTTTTTAGATAGCGTAATAGGGATGACGCAGACCTGCGATTTTGCCGGGAGCCTGCCCTTGAAAAATTAGAATCAGGTTTTTTCCGCAGGCGTTTCCACGTAAAACGCGTCATTGCGTGCGCCGCTCTTGAACCCCATCTTGGAGGCCACGGCGCTGACTGCAAAGCAGAGAATTAGCGAAATCACCATAGCCGCGCAGGCATAGATCGGGCCGTAGGGAGTGGTAAAGCCCGAAATGGCCACCGGGATAAAGGCGGTAAGGAACCCGCCCAGCATCCCCGCCCAGGCCCCGGCTTTGTTGATGCCCTTCCAGTAGAGGGACACCGCGTAAGGCGCCAGGAAGGAGCCGGAGATAATCCCCCAGGAATAGGACATCATGTCGAGAATGGGGGTATCGGAATTGGCGATAAAGTAAGACAGGATGATGAACAGCAGGCAGAACACCCGGGTAAAGGTAGCGGTGGTGTTTTCTCCCATGTTCTTGAGGATCTTGGATTTGACCAGGTCCATGGACACCGTGGAGCTGGCGGTGATGGTGATGCTCGACAGGGTGGAAACCGAGGCGGCGATGAGCAGCACGAGCACCACGCCCAGCAGGATGTAGGGGAGGCCCGCGTCGTTGAGCATGTGGGGGATGATGTAGTCCGCCCCTCCGGCCGGAAGACCGTTTTCCCCGCCGGTAAAGGTGAACAGATGGGAGAAAGCGCCGATGGCGTAGCCGCCGCCCGCCACCAGCAGGCAGAAGAAGGTGGAGATGATGACGCCGCGCTTAACCTCGTGGTCGTCCTTAATGGCATAATACTTGTGGATCATCTGCGGCAGGCCCCAGGTCCCGAAGCTGGTCATCAGCACCGTGGCCCACAGAGAAACGTAATCCATCGTGCCCATGGGATGCTCGGCCATGTACGCCTGCATGCGTTCAATGCCGGAGGCAAGGCCGCCCACCTGCTGGCAGCGGAACACCGCGAAAAGAAGCGCCGCTACGCCGAACATCATGATGATGCCCTGGACAAAGTCGGCCTTCAGGGTGGCCACATAGCCGCCCAAAATTACGATCAAAGCGGAGGCCACCGCAATGATGATCATGCAGATGGTATCGTCCACCCCCAGAAGCACCGAACAGACGCTGGTAAGCCCCTTATAGACGGAGGCGGAGTAAGGGAGCAGGAAGATGAAAATAACCGCCACGGCAAACATTTTCATCGACTGGCTCCCAAAGCGCTTTTCAAAAAGCTGCGGCATGGACTTGATGTCGTGCCGCCTGGTGACCTTGCGGGTGCGTTTTGCCAGCACCAGCCACGCGAGCATGGCCCCGATGATGGCGTTGCCGATGCCGGGGAGCACCGCCCAAAGACCGTATTTCCAGCCCGAGCCCCCCGCGTACCCCACGAACATGACAGCCGAGAAATAGGAGGTGCCGTAGGACAAAGCGGAAATCCACGCCCCCGCGTTTCGTCCGCCCACCGTGAAGGTGGAGATGTCCCGGCTGTTGCGGGAGTTTAAAATGGCGATGACCAGCATAAACACCGCATACACCGCAATGACAACCCAGATGGTCATTTCCTTG
>CAMLYM010000025.1 GCA_946491705.1 uncultured Clostridia bacterium | reverse complement strand
CTCCCTGCCCGGGTGTTTTTGGGGAGGGAATTTTCTGTCGAAAAACACTCCTACAACGTTTTTTTCTTTTTCTCTTAACCTTAAAAAAAAAGCCGGAAAGTTAAAGGTCCGGGGCTGTTTGTTAAAATGGTTTGCATCGGGTTTAGACGGAAGGTTCCGGTTTACCTGCCGGGAGCATCCCTTTTGTTTCGTCCGCTTACAGCTTGCACTTTAAAAGCCGGGCGGAATTGAGCACCGCCAGCAGGGCCACGCCGGTATCCGCCAGCACCGCCGCCCACATGGGCGCCATACCGAAAGCGGCCAGCACCAGTACCGCGGCCTTGATGGCCAGGGCGAACACAATGTTAAAGCGCACCACGCGCATGACCTTCTTGAAGAGCTGGATGGCACCTGCCAGGCGGGAAGGTTTGTTCTCCACCAAAACCACGTCCGCCGCTTCGATGGCCGCGTCCGACCCCAGGCCCATGGCGACCCCCACGTCCGCCGCCGCCAGGACCGGCGCGTCGTTGATGCCGTCGCCCACGAACACGGTGGTTCCGGACTGGCTGCGGATTTCTTCCATCAGACGCACCTTGTCCTGGGGCAGGAGCCCTGCATGGAATTCGGGGATCCCAGCCTGGGCGGCAATTTCCTTCGCCACAGGCTCCGCGTCGCCGGTGAGCATGACCAGGCGCTTAACGCCCTGTTCTTTCAAATCCCGGGTCAGGCCGGCTGCGTCCTCACGCAGGGTATCACGCACCTGGATGGCGCCCTTGACCTGCCCATTCACCGCCACATACACCGACGCTTCCGGCAGGGAAGCGTCGTCAATGCCAAGCTGGGTGAGCATCCTTCTTGCGCCCACCGCCACCTGCTTGCCGTCTACCTTCGCTTCCACACCATAGCCCGGGCGCTCGTTGTACGCTTCTCCGGTCAGGCCGGTTTCCCCCGCCGCCCGGCAGATGGCCTGGGCGACGGGATGGGTGGAATAACGTTCGGCCGCCGCGGCTATCTTTACAAGGTCATCGCTTGCATAGGAGTCGTCAAAGGAGACAGCCTCGGTCACCTGAAGCTGGCCGCTGGTGATGGTGCCGGTCTTATCAAAGACCGCCGCGTCCGCTTTGGAAAGCAATTCTACGTATTTGCCGCCCTTGACCAGGACGCCTTGTTTGGACGCAGCGCCGATGCCTGAGAAGAAGCCCAGCGGCACCGAAATCACCAGCGCGCAGGGGCAGGAGGCAACCAGGAAAACCAGCGCCCGCTGGAGCCATTCGGTGAAGGCACCCATTCCAAAAAGGGGCGGCAGCACCGCAAGCAAAATCGCCAGCACTACAACAATCGGCGTATATACCCGGGCAAAGCGGGTGATGAACTTCTCCGAGCTTCCTTTGCGGGAGGCGGCGTCCTGCACCATGGCGATGATGCGGGAGGCGGCGGAGTTTTCAAACCGGCTGGTAACCTTGACCTTCAGCAGCGTCTCGCCGTTGACCATGCCGGAGAGAAGCTGCGTTCCCTTTCCAGCCTCAAGGGGGACGCTTTCGCCGGTGAGGGCGGCGGTATCTACATTGGAGTGCCCTTCCAACACCACGCCATCCAGCGGTACCCGCTCAAAGGGACGCACTGCAATCACGTCGTCCACCTGCACCTCTTCGGCGGGCACCACCTTGGTAGAGCCGTCGGGCAGGTACTTTGCCGCTTCGGTGGGCTGAATTTGGGCAAGGGCCTCGATATCCTTGCGGGAACGGTCCACCGCCCGTTCCTCGAACATTTCACCCACGCAGAAGAGCAAAGCTACCCCTGCCGCCTCCGGGAAATCTCCCAGCGCGAAAGCGGCCACCACCGCGATGGTCATAAGCAGGTTTTCATCCACCTGGAGATGAATCAGGCTGTTGATTCCCTTAAGCAGGGTTTCATAGCCGCCCAGAAGGGTGGCGACCGCAAAAATCAGCGCATAGACAAGGGTGGGAACCCCGGCGTAGGAACAAATGAGGCCTGCGGCGAAGGCGGCCGCCGCCAGCCCCAAAAGCAGGTACTTCACCCAGCCGCCGCTGTTCTTCTCCGGTTTTTCCTTTTGCTGCGGCGCCACCAGCTTGGCGTCCGGTTCCATCTTCGCGATGATTTTTTCCATGTTTTTTTGCAGGCTGGGGGCATGCTCCTCGTCCACCGTCACCACAAAGGAACGGGTGACGAAGTCCAGGTTGGCACTGCCCACCCCTTCCAGCTGGGCCACCGCATGCTCAATTTTCGACGCGCAATGGGCGCAGTCAAGATTGTGTACTTCATATTTCTTGCGTACCATGTTACGACCCCTTTTCAAACGTAAAATAGAGAAAAGAACCGGGAACTCAGCGTTCTTCAATATGGGCTAAGCCTTTGTCGAAGATTTCACGGACGTGCTCGTCGTCCAAAGAATAATAGGCCATTTTCCCATCCCGGCGGGAGCGCACCAGGCGGGCCGACCGCAGCAGCCGAAGCTGGTGGGAAATGGCCGACTGGCCCATTCCTAGAAGCTCGGAAATATCGGTCACGCTCAGCTCCTGCTCAAACAGTGCGCACATGATGCGCACCCGGGTGGTATCACCGAACACCTTGAAAAGCTCCGCCAGATCGTAGAGGGTCTCTTCGTCGGGCATCTGGTCTTTGACCTGGGCGATCAATTCCTCGTGGGAAAGATTGGATTCCTGGATGGATTCGGGACTGTTGTTCATTTTCTTAACCTCAATTCATATGAGCATTTGTTCATTTGTTTGATTGTATTATACCAACAAGATATGCGTAAGTCAATGGGTTTGTGCAAAAATTTTTCTTTTCTTTTGAATATCCGTTGTGTCCGTTCCCAGGATGCAGGTTCGCCGTTTCTTCCCTGCTGTCCGCGCTTGCGGTATGCAAAGGAAAGGACCTCCGCCTTCAAGCGGAGGTCCTTTCCTTTGTCTTTTAAGTAAGCATCAAGCTTTCCTGTTTCCACTCTCCGAAACGGCAAGATTCATTACTATCAATCCTTTCTTTTTGGCATATTCAACCGTATAGGCGGTACCTCCGGAGTGCTTGGTTAAATAACAAATACAATAACTGCTACAATCAACCAGATGACGATTGCGTTCATGCATGCAACCATACGTATACGCATCCGAAATATAAATATATTTATCGCAAGCTTTTTTGATATTTTCATAAGTTGCTTTTTCTTCTTCATTCCAACCACGAGTTTGCGTTTTACACGGGAGAACCAGGATTAACTTGATTTGCGGATATTGCTCTCTTAACGCAAGTACTGTCTGAGCAGCCATGGTATCAAATCCCAAAGCGCCACCAGCTCCAAAATAGATGACGCCTTGTTGAATCATCGCCGTAATTTCGGACTTAAGCCGTTTTATAATCTCTTCATATTGTTCAGGGGGAATTTTTCTGTGTCCGGTGAAACAACATATTTGTTTTTTCATAACAGCACCTCTTTGTATTCTAAATTGTATTCGAATATAGACTCTATATTTAGAATCCAATAAACCATATACTTATGGCAAGAGGTGAGTGGAAATATGTCTGATTTTGTCCCAAAGCCGTATAAGAAAGATCCCATTACCATTCGGATCGATTTTGAAAAGCTAGAAAGAATCGATAAATTGGCATACAAATATAATTTAAGTAGAAGTGAGTTTATCAATCAATGCATTGATTACGCTCTTGACCATATTCCGGACTTAACAAAACAAGCGGACGAAGAATAACCTTCCTTCGTCCGCTTGTTTTGTTATTGGACCTCCGGCAAACGAAAAAGGCCGCCCGTTCACGGCGCGGCCTTTTTCGTTTCCTTCGCTTCAAGCAAACTTTCTTCCTTTAACTCCCGTCCCTCCCGGAGCAGGGTGCGCAGCCCGTCGGCGTCTTCATTTGCAATTGCCTGACGGTATTCGGCGAGCTTTTCGAGAATGCAGTCGATTTCCGCCAGAAGCGGGTCCTTGTTCATCAGAAACAGGGTGGTCCACATGTCCTCATTGAGCTTGGCCACCCGGGTCAGGTCCTGGAAGCTGCCGCCGGTAAAGCCGCCCTGCTTTTTCAGGGTGGGGCTTTTGACGTACGCGTTGGACACTACATGGGCAAGCTGGGAGGTAAAGGCGATAATCCGGTCGTGCTCCTGGGGGGTGGTCAGCACGATCCGGGCAAACCCGATTTCCTTGGCCAGGGCTTTTACCGCGTCGATACTGGGGGCTGGGGTATCCGCCGAGGGGGTAATGATAAAGCTCGCCCGGTCAAAGAGGCTGTCGAGTGAATAGGCAAAGCCGGAAAACTCCCGTCCCGCCATGGGATGGGTTCCCACAAAGGAGACGCCTCTTTGCCGCAGCGGAAGGGTCACCTGGTCCACCACCGTTTTTTTGACGCCGCATACGTCTGCCACGATGCTGCCCGGGCGAAAATGGGCGGCGTTTTCCAGGATAAAGTCGATGGTCTGCCGGGGATGAAGGCAGACCAAAGTCAGGTCCGCCTGGGACAGGCCCTCAGGCTCGATGACCCGGTCGATGGCCCCCTGGTTTAAGGCGGCGTGCAGGGTTTCCCCGCTTTTATCCAGCCCAAAGCACAGATGCTTGGTGCGGTGCTTGATCGCCTTGCACAGCGACCCGCCGATCAAACCCAGGCCTACTACCGCAATGTTCATGCTTTTTCCCCTTTCGCCGTGGTGATGAGAAAACGAAGAATGTCCTTGTACACGTCGCTTCGATTGATCTCGTTGATGATCTCGTGCCGCCCGCCTTTATAAAGTTTGCAGTCCACCTGCTTGACTCCAGCCTCGCGCAAACGCCGGCACACCTTCTCCACCCCTTTGCCGAACTGGCCCACCGGGTCCATATCCCCGCTGAGCAGGAGAATGGGCAGGTCCTTGGGCACGCTTTTGGCCCATTCCTTTTTGGAAACGGTCTTTAGAAGGTGAAACAGGTTATAAAAGCCGTTGAGAGTAAAGAGAAAATGGCAGTAGGGGTCCTCCACGTACCGGTCCACGATTTGCGGATCGCGGCTGAGCCAGTCAAAGGAGGAGCGATGCTGCTCATACTTGCGGTTATAAAAGCCGAAAGCCATGCCGTTAATGAGACGGCTGCGGTGCCGATCTCCTTTGAATAGGCCGATGAACTTGGCAAGCGCCATTCCGACACCCGCCAGCGGTTCTCCCCCACTGGTACCCACAATCAGCGCCCCAGTAAGCTCCTGGCCGTACTGGCTCAAATAAGCCCGGGCGGCGAAGGAACCCATGCTGTGCCCCAGCAGGAAGATGGGAAGGCCGGGGTACTGGCTGCGGATTTTGGCCGTCAGTTGGTGCAGGTCCTTGGGCAGGGTGCGCCAGCCATCCTTCTGGTCGAAGTATCCTAAGTCCTCCTGTTTGGGTGCGGTCTTACCGTGGCCCAGATGGTCGTTACCGCACACGAGAACGCCCGCCCGGGTCATTTCCTCTAGAAAAGGCACCTGCTCGTACCGTTCGATGTATTCGCACATGCCGTGGGAAAGCTGCAGCACCGCCCAGGGCTTTTCCCCTGGCGTATACACATAATAAGCGACTTGATCGATTCCGTTGGCGCTCAAAAAGAACCCGGTGGTCTTTTGGTAGGGCACGTTTCCTTCCTCCTTCTGCTGCAAGGCGGTTTATCCGCACACAAGCTCCACTTTGCTGCCTCCCTTGGGATCGGGGGACACCTCGATTTTCGCGGCGATCCGTTCCCGAAGCTCCCCTACATGGGAGATGATCCCGATCAGCCGTCCGCCCGACTGAAGCTCGGACAGCGCGCCCATAACGCATTCGAGCGTCTGGGCGTCCAGAGTGCCGAACCCTTCGTCAATGAACACCGAATCCAGCCGGATGCCGCCGGCGTAGCTTTGCACCGTGTCCGCCAGGCCGAAGGCCAGAGCAAGCGACGCCAAAAACAGCTCGCCGCCCGACAGGGTGTTGACGCTGCGCTCGCCGCCCCGGTAGCCGTCGAGCACCGCCAGGTCCAGCCCTCGGTAGCCCTGGCCGCCCTGACGGTCCATGCGCACCAGGTTGTACTGGCCCCGGCTTAAACGCAAGAGATACTGGTTTGCGGCGCTTACAATGTCGTCGAGCATGATGCCCAGCACAAACTGATGCACCGGAATTTTACGGGGATTTTTTCCGCTTAAAAGCTCTGCCAGAGCCCCCGCCGTGCGGTACTGCTCCTCTAGTCCTTCCTGCTCTTTGCAATACGCTTGGGCTCGGCTGCAGGCCTCGCTTAGCGCCGTCTCCCGCTCCTGCAACCGACCGATGGCCGCATCCTGTTCGGCCTTTTCTTTGGAAAGAGCATCCCGCTTTTCGGTAAGGTTCGCCAAATCGGGAACGGATACGCCGGACAGCTGCTCCTGAAGCTGGGCAATCACATCCTTGACCGCCGCCTGCTCCTTGTCATACTGGTCGATGGCCTGCTCCATTTGAGGCAGCCGGTCGAGCAGTTCTTTTTGCAAAGCGGGGTCCTCCCCGGGTGTAAGCCCGGCGGCTGTGCACTGGTGTTCATATTCGGTCTGGGCATGGGTTCGCTGACCGTAGGCTTTTTTGACCGCCTCCAAAGCGGCGGCCGCCCCTTCCCTCGCCCCGGACAGGTTGGATTTTGCCTGGGATAAGCTTTCCTGAAGCCGGGCAACCGACTCTTTCTTTTGCTGCAAACACAGCCGATGCTCGCCGATCGCCGCCGTCAGCTTTCCAGTATCCGTTTCCTGTCCCTGCAGCGCCGTTATTAGCTCCTGGACGCTTGCCTGGGCTTTGGCTGCGGCCACCGCCGCCTGCTGCGCGTCCTTGCGGCTTTGCTCAAGCCGCTCCTTTGCCGCGGGCAGGTCCCGGCGCAGCTTATCAAGCAGCGCTTCCCCTTTCAGCCGGTCCCGCTGGGCTTTCTGGGCCGCAAAAAGCCTCTCGTTTGCTTCCGACAGGGCCGGTTCGATGGCGCTTTCTTCGATCTCGAACCGAGCAAAGGCATCTTTTGCCCGCGCCAGCGCCTGTTTTGCCGCCTCATAGGCTGTTTCCCTGCGGTGAAGCTCCTGCTCCGCCGCTTCCTGGGCGTCCTTCGCCGCCCGCTCGTTCTCCCGCGCGGCCTGAACCTCTTCTGGAGCCGGCACATTTTCCGCCGGCCGTGCGGGAGCCGGATGATGCATCGACCCACACACCGGGCAGGGTTTTTCTTCCTTTAATAAGGACGCCAGCAGGTAGGCCGCGTCCGCCCGGGACGCCGCCTCGAACTGCAAAAGCGTTTCCCTTCGGGCGGCAAGGGCTTGTTGAGCGTCCGCCGCCCGCTTGCCCGCCGCCAGTTTCGCGGCGAACATCTCCCGCTCGGTTTCCTGGGCGCTGTGCAGGGCGGACAAAGCGTCCTTTGCTGCGGTCAGCGTCTGCACCCGCAGGGAGAACTCCGGGAGCCTGGACAGATACGTTTCAAACTGCTCGCGCAGATAGTTTTCACCCTTTTCAACGCGCGCCTGCAATGCGGCAGCCTCGGCAGCAGCCTCTTGTTCCCGCTTGCCCGCTTCCTCAGCGGCCTTTGCCGCCAAAGAGGCCGTCCGCCTCGCCTGGGTCAAACGCTTTGCATCCTCCAGCGCCCGTTCCAGGACGCTGAGCCTGCGGCTTTCCTCTTCCGCTTCCTCTTGCAAACGTGGAATGGCGTTGGCCGCCTCCTGGGCCTCACGGCAGGCGGCCGCGGCGGCGCTTTCCCGCCGTCTGCTTTCCTGCTCTTCTCCCTTTGCGTCCCTTTCCCGCTTGACGGCGGACTGCCACATCTGAAAATAAGGCTGCACCCCTTTTAGCTTAACCCCATAGGCGTACTGCTTACGAAACCCGTCCATCTCCTCCGCTTTAAGACGAAGCTGCGCTTGCCGTTCCTTGGCGGAAGAAAGCCGGTCGAACCGTTCCTTTTGCCGGGCGGCTTCCTGCAACCGAACATTTGCTTCCTGTAAGGCTTTCTGGAGCAAAGCCTCCTGTTCCTTTGCTTGCTGCCCGTCCCGCCGGCAGGCGTCCCGTTTTTCCAATAAACCGGAAAGGTCCTCCACCTGGTAAGACGCAAGCAAAGGAGCGAGCCCGGCGGATATCTGTTTGAGCTGCTCTTTGAGCTGATTCGCCCGCTCGTTTGCCCGCTCGGCAATCCGTTTCCACTTTCCGGTGGCGAACAGCACCTCTAAAATGCCTTCCTTTTCACTGGAGGAAGCGGTGAGCAGCTTGCGAAATTCCCCCTGAGGCAGCACAATCACCTGGGAAAACTGCTCGTAGGTAAAGCCCAGCAGTTCCTTCGCCTTCTGGGCCACCTCCAGCCCGGTTCCCAGCAGCCGCCACCCGTCCGCCGCCCAGACAAAGCATTCCGCCGTGCTCTCCTGCTTGAGTTCGGTAGCGCCCGACCGCTTCTTGACCATGCGTTCCGAAAAGGTGCGCACAAAGCGATAGCGTTCTGCTCCCAGGGTAAACTCGAATTCCACCACCGTGGGCGTTTCCTGAGAGGCACCGGTGCTGCGAAGCTCCTTCCAGTCCCTGCGCAAAGCCCCGGTAGCCCTGCCGTAGAGGGCGCAGCTCATGGCGTCGAGCAGGGTAGTCTTGCCCGAACCGGTGGGGCCGGAAATTAAAAAAAGGGGTGCTCCGGCGAGTTTCAGAAAATCCACTTCGCTTCGGCCCAGATAAGCACCGAAGCACTGCATGACGATCTTTACCGGTTTCACAGGCGTTCCTCCTCTCCGGCAAGCTCACAAAAAAGCCGGGTGAGTTCCTCATCCGGCTCTCGGTCGCAGACCTGCCGCAAAAACGCCTCGAACACCGCCCGGTCATCCACCCGCTTGGCCCGAAGGCTTTTGCGAAGGGCGTCCCGGCCGGAGGACTGGTCGCTACCGCCCCGCAGCCAAACGCATTCCAGCCCTAAGAGGTTCGGATACCCTTCCCGCAGCCGGGCCATGGGCTCGAACACGGGGGCCTCGTCCAAAAGAGTGGCGTACAAGAAATCCTCTCGGCGCTCGTCCGTTTTCGCTGCCCTTAGCAGCTCTTCCAAAGTCCCCTCCACCATGCGCATGTCCCGTTTGGGCGTGATGGGAAGCTGCCGGACCGCTACCGTTTTTTCTCCCAGCTCCACCACCGTCAGCGACTTTTTGTGATGCGCCTCGTCAAAGGAATATTTTAAAGGCGAGCCCGCGTACCGGGCGTTTTTCCCCGCCGGCTGAGGCCCGTGCAGATGGCCCAGGGCCACGTAATCGAACCCGGAAAACAGCGCGCCGTCCACTTCGCCGCTGCCCCCGATGGACAAAGGCGATTCCGACTCGCTCTTTTTCGAACCCGTCACAAAGCAGTGAGCCATAAGAACCTGCCGTGCCCCCGGCGTCTGCCGTTCCCTAACCGCCGCGAGCACCCGCTCATACGCCTCCTGAAAGCCCCGTATCGTCTCGTCCTTATAGACCTCGCGCACCTGAGCAGGATCGAAGTAAGGCAGCATCCACAGCTCGATTGGCCCAAACTCGTCGCAAAGCCGCACCGGTTCGGGCTCTGCTTTGATCCGGGAAGCAATATAAAGCCCCTGCTTTTTGAGAATCTCCGCGCCTACCGTCAGCCGGTCGGCGCTGTCGTGGTTTCCGGAAATGATGGCCACCTTTCGCCTGCGTTCGGCGCATAAGGCATAAAGCAGGTCGTCAAACAAGCGGATGGCCTCCACCGGCGCAATGGGCCGGTCGAACACGTCCCCGCTGATCAGAATCAGGTCCGGGTCCTCCCGGTCCACCGCCGGAAGAAAGGTTTCGTAGAGAAACTGTTCCTGCTCTTCCAACAAAGAGCGGGAAAAGATCACCTTGCCCAGGTGCCAGTCGGCCGTATGCAGCAGCTTCATACCCGCCTCACCGCTTCTTTTTGTTCAGGTCCAGCGGCAGCACGTCCCCAAACACCGCGATCTGCCGGGGGGAAATCACCTTGTCCACATGGCAGCTGCCGAAAAACCAGCGCTTGAATTTGCAGGTTTTCGCCACCTCGTCGAAAAAAATATTCAGGGAATTGATATAATCCTCCCCGATGTTGAGCATCCCCTTGACTGCCGCGGACGGCTCATGGGTGATGATATAGTCCACCTCATGGAAGGACGCCTCCAAATTGCGCCGCCCTTCCTCGATTTCCTCAGGAGAAGGGAGTTCTCTTGCCCACCAGTGCCCGTCCTCCCGGCGGATGTCCTTGTCCGGGCTTTCCCCGCCGCCGAAGGCGAAGATCCGTTCCCCCTCGATCTCGTAGATTTCGCCCCGCATCAGCTGCACCGTGTTCTCCTGCAGCCAGCGCACCTTGCCGCCGCACCACTCGCTTACGGGCAGCCGCTCAAGCAGCTCGAAGTTTTCATGGGCGCCGTCTACAAAGGCGATGGTAAACGGGAATTTCCCCAGAGCTTTGAGCGCTTTCTGTTCTTCCTTGCTCCCATCCCACACAAAGCCGAAATCGCCGCAGACCAAAAGGGTGTCGCGCTTCTTGACCACCTTCATCTGCCGCTCGGAGAACCGCGCCAGTTCCCCGTGCAGGTCGCCTGTCACGTAAATCAAACCAAAAATCCCTCCAGAACAATATGGGCGTGCGCTGGCAAACCTTACGTCTTTCTTACATTCTTCCAAAGACCCTTCCTTTCGGAAAAATGCCTTTCTTTTTTGCCAGAACCCTGATATACTAATTAAGATCATATCATGAATATATAGTATATCACATTGGAGGGAAATGTCCATGAACAAAAAGGCAATTTTCCTGTCTGCCTTGCTGATTGTCGCGCTGCTGCTCATGCCGTTTTCCGCGTCGGCCTCCTATACGCCGCCGGACAGCGTGCCGGTGCGCTCCCAAGCGGTTTTGATGGCAAACGTGGAGACGGGCGAGATTGTATATGAGAAAAACGCGGATCAGAAAATGTACCCCGCTTCTCTGACCAAGGTGGTCACGGCGATGATCGCATTGGAGGAATGGGGCGACCGGCTGGACGAACAGGTCACTGTGGACGGCGCTTTGTTCGACGATTTGGGCTGGGGCTATTCCAACGCCGGGCTCAAAGACGGCGAGGTGCTGACCATGCGCCAGCTCCTCTACGCCATGCTCATCAAGTCCGCCTGTGAGGGCTCCAATGTCATCGCGGACGCAGTGGGCGGAAGCGTGAGCGATTTTGTGGATAAAATGAACGAGCGGGTCAAGGAGCTTGGGTGTGAGAACACCCACTTCGTCAATCCCCACGGCCTTCACGACGACGACCAGTATACTACGGCGCGGGATCTGTATAAAATCGTGCAAAACGCTATGAAACTGCCGGTGTTTATGGAAATCTGCTCCACGGCCCGGTACCGGATGCCGGCGACCAATATGAACGAGGAACGAACTCTGGTAACCACAAACCTGCTGATGGACCAGGCCACCGGCGGCGTCAAGTATTATTACAGCCCCGCCAGGGGCATTAAGACCGGGTATACCCCGGAAGCGGGCAGGTGCCTCATCTCCACCGCTTCCCAGGACGGGTACACCTATCTGCTCATCACCCTGGGCGCGCCGGTGGAAGACGAAAACGGCGAGCCCATTACGGACATGTACAATTTCATGGACGCCATCAACCTGTACGAATGGGCGCTGCCTAATTTTCAGGTCAAATCCCTGGTGGACCAGCAGGAACCCAGCGGGGAAGTCAGTATACACCTAGGCGAAGAAAAGGACAGCGTGCTCGCCTATCCCGGGGAGGATTTCTCCGCACTAGTACCCAAGAACATTGAAAAATCCAGCATTCTGCTGGTTCCCGAACTACCCGATACGGTGGACGCTCCGGTAAAGAAGGGGGACAAGCTGGGGACCGCCAAGCTGATGCTGGCAGGGGAAGAGCTGGGCACTATCGACCTGGTGGCAGGCGAGTCGGTCAACCGCAGCGAATTCCAGTTCTATATGGAAAAAATCAACGAAATTATCTCCTCTACTTGGTTCAAAATCGCAATTGTCGCGGTGGTAGGTTTGATTGTGGTCTATGCAGTTATTGCCGTGATTGTCAATCAGAAACGCCGCAAAAACAAGCGTGTCAACCGGACGAGAAAAATGTAGGAACCGGAAAAAACGGTGTATGTTTTTTCTTCAAAAGATTTACATTATTGTAAGGCACATTGACAAGCAGAAAAAAAAGAGATAAAATTAAGTCGAAGAAATGAGATTGATGTCAAAAAGGTGGATACGCCCATGAAACAAAAGAATACATTTTTTCTGCCGGTGTTGCTGCCCAAAATCGGGCTGGCTTTGTTGGACGTGTTCGTAGTCAACACAGCTGTAATTTTTTCATATTTGCTGCTTAACAATTTTGTCCTAGACACCGGGCTGCTCTTAAATTATTTTCAGAGTTTTTGGGCGCTTTCTATTTTCACCATTCTCAGCCTCTGCGCCTACCGGGTCTATCACGTGCTGTGGATTTACGCCTCCTCGCTGGACATTGCGCGGATTACTATGGGTTCGATTACCGCTATGGTATTCTATTACCTCTACGGATTGATTCTGAATGTGCCCCTTCCCTTGCCGGTTTATGTGATGGGAACCATTATTTCCATTGGGTTTCTTTTGTTTTCCCGTTTTGTTTACCGGTATATCCACGTTCGCGCTTCTATTGCCTCGGTGGAAAACAAGGTTTCCCGCCGGATCATGGTGGTGGGTGGCGGCAACGCCGGTTCCTCTCTGGTGCATGACCTGCTCAACGAAGGCCCCAAAAGGGGAACGCCGGTGCTTGTGGTGGACGACGACATTAAAAAGCACCACACCCAGATCCGCGGCGTGACCGTCCTCTATGGCGTAGACCGTATTCAGGAACTGGCGGAGCAATTCTCCATTGACGACATTTATATCGCCATTCCCTCCGCCACCTCCGATCAATACGAACGGATCGTCAGCAATTGTACCAAAACCAAGTGCAAGATCAAGATGGTCCCTCCCTTGAGCGAAATCCAGGACGGTACCCGCCCCATCGCCGAAGTGCGGGAGCTGCACATTTCCGACCTGCTGCTGCGCGATGAGGTAAAGCTCGACATGCAGAGCATCAGTGATTATTTGAAGGACAATGTGGTTCTGGTCACAGGCGGCGGCGGTTCCATCGGCTCGGAGCTTTGTCGGCAGATTGCCCGGTTCTCACCAAAGCTGCTAATCATCTTCGACATTTACGAAAACAACGCTTACGAACTGCAAAACGAACTCAAGGACCGGTACGGCAGCGCGCTCAACAGCCTGATTTTGATCGGTTCGGTGCGGGATGAGGCAAGGCTGGAGGAAATCTTTACCCAGTACCATCCCAGTATTGTTTTCCACGCGGCGGCCCATAAGCATGTCCCGCTGATGGAGGACAGCCCTGCCGAGGCGGTGAAGAACAATGTGTTTGGAACCCTCAACGTGGCCAAATGCGCCGATAAATATGGAGTCAAGCGGTTTGTGCTCCTGTCCACCGACAAGGCGGTCAATCCCACCAATGTGATGGGTGCCACCAAGCGGGTGACGGAAATCATCATCCGGCATATGGCTTCGATCAGCAAGACCCGGTTTATGGCGGTACGCTTTGGGAATGTCCTTGGTTCCAACGGAAGCGTGGTTCCGTTGTTTAAAAAGCAAATTGAGTCAGGCGGCCCGGTCTGCGTAACCCACCCGGACATCACCCGGTATTTTATGACCATCCCGGAAGCGGCGCAGCTGGTGCTGCAGGCCGGGGGTATGGCGGAAAGCGGCGCGATTTATGTGCTGGATATGGGAAAGCCGGTCAAGATTGACGATCTGGCCCGCAACATGATCCGCCTGATGGGCTACACGCCGGACATCGATATTATGGTGAAATACGTAGGCCTTCGTCCGGGAGAAAAACTTTACGAAGAACTGATTCTCGACGACGAGCGCGATCGTCTGATCACCACCGCCCACAATCGCATTATGATTACCCGTCCCCTTCCCGGTGAGGGCGACCATCTGCAGGAAAAACTCGACGAACTCCAGGCGGACATTCAGCGCGATCCCAAAAACGCGACGGCGTATCTGCAGCGGATCGTTCCTATCCGGAAGATGAACACGCCGGACTTCGATGTTTCCGAGGAGATCGTGGAAGAACAAGTCATACAGACGGCTTCAGTCTGATCATTTCTCAAGATGATAAAAGCGCCTTGGGCTTTTCGCCCAAGGCGCTTTCTTTATCCAATCGAATTTTTTTGAACCATGTGAGGCTTGACCCTCTGGTTTTGTTCCAGCCAACCCACCGTGTCTTTCAGCGTGTCGACAAGCGGGCGGGGCTGATACCCAAGCTCCTCTTTCGCCTTTTGGTAAGAGAAATTAGCGTTGCTGCCCAGGGTAAACAGAGAATATCTGGTGTAAAGCGGCGGCTGGCGGCGCAGCTTATAATACCACTCCGCTAAAGGCGCGGTAGCCTTGGCAAGCCAGGTGGGAAGAACCGTTTTGACCGGCTTGCGGCCGCTGAGTTCGCTGAGGGTTTTCAGCAACGCGGGGATGGCACAGTAATGCCCGGAAAGAATGTAGCAGGCGCCGGGCTTTCCATGCTCCGCCGCGGAAAGAATCCCGTCCGCCACATCCCGCACGTCTACAAAATCGTAGCCGCCACTTACACAGGCCACCAACCGATGATCCAGGTAATCCATAATCAGCTGGGTCAGATGCCCGTGGCCGTAGTCATACGGCCCGATGATGCCGGAGGGATGGACCACAACCGAGTCGAGGCCTTCCTTTGCCGCATCCAGCACCAACTGGGCGGCCTGGGCCTTGGTTTTCGCATAAAGTCCTTCCACCTTGTCCGGGTCGAACTGGGTGATTTCCGTAAGAACCGTCCCCTTCACCGCCGGGATAGCGTGGACGGAGCTGGTATAGATGAGGCGCCTGGTCGGATATTTCCGGCACAGGGCAATGATGTTGGCCGTGCCGGTCACATTGACGTCAAACACCTTCTGCTGAAACTTGGATGCGATGGAAACAATGCCGGCGGTATGAATGACGATCCGTTCACAGGGCTCTTTGGTCTGAAAAGCCGGTTCAATGGAAGCGGGGTAGCAGATGTCCCCCTCGAAAATCTCCACATCCAGCTGGTTGAGCGCCTGGGACGGGTCTCCCGGTAGGGCCAGGCCTCTCACCCATTTGCCCTCACTTTTGAGCCTGCGAATGATGGTATTTCCCAGGTGCCCTTTCGCACCGGTCACCAAATAAAGCTCCTTCACGGCCGCCACTCCTTTCTATGCCTGCGCGGCGAAACGGTAAAAACAAAGAAACCGCATTGTAGAAACTGTAAAATATTTCAACTTTATTATACCACATCTTCTTGCAAGGAATGCAGTTTTGTGTGAACAATTTGTTAGAAATCTATGCACGCTTCCACCCGTCTTTTTACCTTGGCCGCTCTGTACCAAACCGGGTATACGGTTGGAGAAAACCGCGCTGTCCGCCGCACTCAAAAGGCAGCGCGCCCGGGGTTCACGGCATTCTTCACAAGACGGCGGCCAGAATAAAAGGGCCCGGCAGCGAAGTGTGCTGCCGGGCCCGCGCCGATCTGAAAATGACTTATGAGAGCAGCGTATTCATGGAAGCCTTGAGCTGCTCGGTGATTTCGTCTGCTTCTTTGCTGGTAGGCGCCTTCGCTGTATAATAAATTTTCACCTTCGGCTCGGTGCCGGAAGGACGGACGATGACCTGTGCGCCGCCTTCGAGCCGGTAGCACAGGACGTTGGACTTGGGCAGATGAATGACGTTAACCGTGTCCGATGCAAGGTCGGTATCGGTGGACTGCTGGTAGTCGGCAATTCCCGTTACCTTCCGCTCGGCGATTTGAGCCGGCGGGTTTTTGCGCAGCTTTTCCATAATCCCCTGAAGCTCCGCCATGCCAGCCGCGCCTTCCCGGACAATGGAATCCACCGCGTTCTTATAGAAGCCGAACTCCTGATACAGGTCCTGCATCACGTCGTAAAGGGTTCTGCCCTGCTGCTTATAGAAGGCCGCCATCTCGCAGATGAGCATAGAACCCACCACCGCGTCCTTATCTCGGACATAGGAGCCTGCCAGATACCCATAGCTTTCCTCAAAGCCGAAGACAAACCGGTCGTCCTCGCCCTTCTTTTCCAAAAGCCCGATCTGCTCGCCGATATACTTAAACCCGGTGAGCACGTCGATGAGCTGCACCCCGTATTTCTTGGCAATGGCCGCCGTCATCCGGGTGGAAACAATGGTCGTCACCGCCACGGGGTCTTTGGGCATGGTGCCGTTTGCAATACGCTGGGAGCAAATGTAGTCAAAAAGTAGGGCGCCCACTTCGTTGCCGGACATGAGGACATATTCCCCATCCTGGCGCACGGCGATGCCTACCCGGTCGCTGTCCGGGTCGGTGGCCAAAAGAATGTCCGGCCCTACCTGCTCGGCAAGCTTTAAGGCGCACTCGAAGGCCTGGCGGATTTCCGGGTTCGGGAAGGGAGCGGTGGGGAAGTTGCCGTCGGGCATCTCCTGCTCGGGCACCACATACACCTGCTCAAAGCCCTCCCGGGCGAGAATCTTGCGCACCGGCACATTGCCCGCACCATTTAAGGGGGTGTAAACCACCTTTAAGCCCGCCTGCTTGCCCACACCATGATGGATGGCTTTCGCCGCCACCGCATCCAAGTAGGCGTTTAGCAGATCGTCCCCGATGATGGAGATTTTTCCCGTGCGCACGCCTTCGTCAAAATCCATGGTCTTGGCCCCGTCGAACACGTCCACCGCCTGCATTTTGCGCATAACCGCGCCCGCCGCTTCTTCGGTCATCTGGCAGCCGTCCGCCCCGTAAGCCTTGTAGCCGTTGTACTTGGAGGGATTGTGGCTGGCCGTAACCACCACGCCGCCCTGGGCCTTCAAATACCGGATGGCAAAGGAAAGCACCGGAGTAGGCTGCAATTCCTTGAAAATATGAACCGGGATACCGTTGGCGGCGAAGACGCAGGCCGTCTCTTTTGCGAACAGGTCCGACTTGATGCGGCTGTCGAACGCGATGGCAACCGAAGGCTTATCAAAAGTTTCCAGCAGATAGTCCGCATAGCCCTGGGTGGCCCGGCGGACGGTGTAGATGTTCATGCGGATGGTTCCGGCGCCGATGACGCCGCGCAGCCCGGCGGTACCGAATTGCAGCTCGTCGTAAAACCGGTCCTTGATGGCCACCTCATCTCCGGCAATGCTCGTAAGCTCCTGTACCAAATCCGGGTCGCCCACCGCCTTTTGCTTCCAAAGCTCGTAAAGCTCCATTTCCTTCATATCCGTCACATCCTTACTTGTTTTTCTTGGAATCTAGGATACCATAGCTTTTGAAAATTACACGTCGCATTTGCCCGAAGAAATCCCAAGCCTCCTTGATTTCCTTACCCTTCCGGCGCAACGTCCTCAATGGGGGTATGGTCGCACAGTTCCCGTACTTTATCCCGCAGCTTGACAAAATCCTCAAACGCCTCGGGCTTATTGGAGGGATAGCGCAACAGCGCCGCAGGATGGAAGGTACCCATAAACAGGGTGCCGTGCTTCTCAAAGAAGATGCCGTGCTCCTTGGTCACCTTAAAATTGGGACTGATCATCTTCAGAGCGGCAATGCGCCCTAAGCAAACCACAATCTTCGGCTTCATTAAGTAGAATTGGTTGCGCAGCCAGCCGATGCACTGCTCCTGCTCCTCCGGCTTGGGGTCCCGGTTTTCGGGAGGACGGCATTTGACGATGTTGGCAATGTACACACTTTCTCTGGAAAGCCCCACCGCCGCTAGAAATTTATCAAGAAGCTGGCCGGCCCTCCCCACGAAAGGCTCCCCCTGCTCATCCTCGTTTTTGCCCGGGCCTTCGCCCACAAACAGCACCTCCGCCTCCTGGTTTCCCACGCCGAACACCACATTCGTACGGGTGGCGGCCAGAGGGCACCGGGTGCATTCCTTACATTGGCGCTCCAGCTCTTCGAAGCTTTCGATCATGCGCCTACCACATCCTTTGCTCTATTTATCCAGCGCATACTTGCTCGGCGGCACGCCCTTGTAGCGCTTAAACACCCGCGAAAAGTACAGCTGGTCGGAAAATCCGGAAGAAAAAGCCGCTTCGCTGACCGAAAGGCCCTGGGAGCGCAGCAGCACACAGGCCTCGTCGATGCGAAACCGGGTCAGATACTCGTTGGGAGACATGCTCAGATGTTCGATGAAGAGCCGGTAAAGATGGCTGCGGCTGATGCCTACACTGTCGGCAATGTCGCCCACGCTGATGCTGTGAAAATAGTTATACTGGATAAAGCGCAACGCCTTCTCGATGTACCGCCTGCCGGTACCGGTGTCCCGCTGGGTTTCGTTGGCACCGCAGTATTCAATAAGCGTGGACAAAAACTCCATCAGCCTGCCCCGCATACGGATTTCATCCGACACCCGCGATCCCGTGGCGTCAAAAATAGAGGCAAGATTCGCCGCCAGCGGGCTTTCCAGCGGACAATGAAAAATCGGCTTGTCCTGCGAAAGGCCGGCCAGCTTGACAAGACGTTCCGCTTCGGTGCCGTTAAAACCCACCCAGGAATATTCCCATGGATCGGCCCCGTCCGCCCGGTAATGGATGACCGTGGAAGGGAATGCCAGAAAGCCGTCTCCGGCCGTCAGCTCATACCGCTGCCCACCGGTTTCGTAGCTGCCCTTTCCGGACAGAATGTAGTGAATCAAATAGTGGTCACGCACCGCCGGGCCCCAGCTGTGTCCCTCTTCGCACTTTTGGATGCCGCAGTTATACACCGCCAGCCCCACATATTCAAAATGCTCCACCTTATACGAATGCTTAAAGGTATCGTTCATGATTATATCCTCACCCCGATTGCCACATAAAATAGAAAGGACGCAGAGGATTCTTTCTACGTATCAGTATACCGCATATTCCCCTCCCTTTGCAACCGGTCGGAGGCATTCTCTTTGCAACTTTTGTCCTGATTTCCGTATGACGGCTTTTGTTTACAAGGAGGGACAAGTGTGCTACACTTATTTTATCTGCAAATTTATCCGAAATGGATCGGGAGAAGCATCGTATGGTTTATTTGAGCGCAACCAATGTTTCCAAAGCCTTCGGCGAGGAAACGCTTTTCGAAAACGTATCCTTCCACGTGGAGGAACACGACAAAATCGGTTTGGTGGGCGCCAACGGCGCGGGAAAAACCACCCTGTTTAAAATGATCATCGGCCAGATGGAACCGGACACCGGCGGCGTCTACGTCAACCGGGACGCCATCGGTTATATGGAGCAGTACGCCTGTCTCGACGACGGGCGCACGGTGCTGGAAGAGGCGCTGTCCGGTTTTTGGAAGTTTCACCGGATGGAGGAGGAGCTGCATTCCCTGACTGCCGCTCTGGACAAAGCAGGTGATGACGCGGGCCTCATTGAGCGCCAGCAGTTTCTGACCGAGCAGTACGCCGCTCAAGGGGGGCTTACCTACCAAAGCCGGGTGCGCGCGGCGCTTCTTGGCCTTGGGTTTGCGCCCGAAGACCTTGCGCGGCCCCTCTCTTCCCTAAGCGGCGGCCAGCGCTCCAAGGTGAGCCTCGCCCGCCTGCTCACCTGCGACGCCAAGCTGCTGCTTTTGGACGAGCCCACCAACCATCTGGACATTCGTTCCGTGGGGTGGCTGGAGGATTTCTTAAAGGCCTACGACGGGGCCTACCTGGTCATTTCCCATGACCGGTATTTTCTCGACCAAGTGACGAAGAAGACCTTTGAGCTCGAACACGGGCATCTGCGGATGTACGGCGGCGGATATTCCGAATATCTCTTGCGCAAGCAGGAAGACCGGGAGGTGCTGCAGCACCAGTACGACAGCCAGATGCGGGAAATCAAGCGCATTGAAGGCATCATCGCCCAGCAGCGCCAGTGGAACCGGGAGAAAAACATCAAAACCGCCGAAAGCAAACAGAAGATGGTGGACCGGCTGCGCGGGCAGCTGGTCAAACCGGAGGCGGAACTTTCTGCCATCCGGTTTGCGTTCAACGTCCTGCCCGGCGGGGGCAACGACGTGCTTCTGGCGGAGGAACTCTCCAAGCGGTTCGGAGAAAAGAAGCTGTTCGAGCACGCAAAGCTGCACATTCGAAACGGAGAACGGGTGTTCCTTCTGGGGGAAAACGGCTGCGGGAAAACTACCCTTCTTCGCATCATCACCGGGCAGCTCCCTTCCGACAGCGGGTTTCTCCGTCTGGGTGTGGGCATCAAGGCGGGGTATTATGATCAGAATTTAGAAGGGCTCAACTATGACAAGGACGTGATCCACGAAGTCTGGGACAAGTACCCCCAGATGACCCAGACCCAGGTGCGAAACGCCCTGGCGGTGTTCCTGTTCACGGGAGACGACGTGTTTAAGCCTATGCGCGCGTTAAGCGGCGGAGAGCGGGCACGGGTGGCCCTCTTGAAGCTGATGCTCTCCAAGGCGAACTTCCTTCTCCTGGACGAGCCCACCAACCATCTGGACATTGCTTCGAGGGAAGCCCTGGAAGGCGCGCTGCTGGGGTATGAAGGCACGCTTTTGATGGTGTCCCATGACCGGTATTTCATCAACAAGCTGGCCGACCGGGTCCTTGTCATGAAAGAGGACGGGATCGAGGAGTGCATCGGCAACTACGACGATTATCTAGCGCGGGAGGAAGCCCGGCCCAAATGCGAAGGGGCAGTGCAAAAAGCGGCCCCGAAAAAGCAAAACGACTACCAGCGGAGAAAGGAGCTCGAATCCCAAAAGCGCCGCACGGCGGGGCAGCGAAACCGTACTGAAACCGCCATTGAGGAAACGGAAGCCCAGATTGAGCAATTGCAGGAGGCGATGGCTTCTCCACAAGTGAGCGCGGATTACAACAAAATTTTGGAGCTGACCGGCCAGCTCGACGAAACCAGACGCAAGCTCGACGGGCTTTACGAGCAGTGGGAGCAGCTGGAGGAACAGCTGCGCGAGCTGGAAGAAATGGATGCGTAAGGAGGGACCGGGAATGGAGAAACCGATACAGGCGGACAATAAGGCTAAGCCCCAGGGCCCACGCATCCGGCGGGAGCTATTCAGCTGGGTTCGTCTCATTCTTGTTTCCCTGGTGCTTGCCTTTCTCATCAGTAACTTTGTGGTGGTCAACGCCGTAGTTCCTACCGGGTCTATGGAAAATACCATCCAGATATCGGACCGGATTATGGCCTTCCGGCTGTCCTATCTGTTCGAGGACCCGGCCCGGGGGGACATCATCATCTTTGAACCTCCCGACGGGGACGAGGACTGGTACGTCAAGCGGATCATCGGCCTGCCGGGGGACACGGTGGAGATTCATGACGGCGGGGTTTACATTAACAAAACGCGATTGCAGGAGGACTATGTAAAGGAACCCACGCAAGGGGTATTCGGCCCTTATCAGGTCCCGGAGGACAGCTACTTCATGATGGGGGATAACCGCAACGACTCTCTGGATTCCCGCTTCTGGAAGAACCACTATGTGCGCCGGGATCAGATCAAGGGGAAGGTTCTGTTTGAATATTATCCAAAGCTGCAATGGGTGAATTGATTGGGAAAAACCATTTCGTTGCGGGAATGTAAAACCCTTTCTTCTGGGAAGACATCGAAAAGAGCAGGTACAGCGGTTGCTTGAGGAAAACGGCGGACGTGAGAAGAAGCTGGACTGTACTTCGATTTTTACGACTTGCGGCCAGCCCAGAGCTTCGGGGAACAGGCGAAAAAGGCAACTGTGCTAAGCCTTCACAATAGATGTATTTTCCAGCTCGACGGAGCTGCGAAAGGCGCCCGCCGGCCCATCGGGCCCCCGGGGCCCTTTTCACACATGAACC
>CAMLYM010000024.1 GCA_946491705.1 uncultured Clostridia bacterium | reverse complement strand
CGGCAGTGCAGCCGTTTCGGGGCCTTTTTATGCCAAGCTGCGTTACCGAATGTAATGAACCGTTCCCTCCCGGCGGGGCTTGGGCGCCGGCCGCTCGGCAGGATAGCCGAAAATCCCGGACCCCACGCAGCGGTAGCCGTCGGGGATGCCCAGAGTTTTGCGCATGACCTTGCCATCCTGGGTCCTCTCAAAAAAGTCGATGACGCAGTTGACCCAGCAAGAACCCACACCAAGGGAGGCGGCGGCCAGGAACATGTTCTCCAAGGCAAGGCTCGCGTCGCTTACCGGAGAGATGGCGTCTTCCTGGCCGAAGGCAAGGACCAGGGTGGGGGCGTTATAAAAGGGGGTAAAGGGCTCTCCGCGGCCGAGTGCCTTGCCGGCGGCAGCGGCGATGGAATCAATGACCTCCCGACTTTGAATCACGGTAAAATGCCAGGACTGCTGGTTCATGGCGCTGGGCGCAAAGCTGCCCGCTTTGAGGATTTCCTGCAGGTCTTGTTCCTCCAGCTGCCGCTGCTCATACTTGCGGATGCTGCGGCGGCTGAGAATGGTTTTCATTACTTCATTCATCTTTTGGACCTCCTCATGATTTTTCTTCTTTCATCCTAGCGCAGAATGCTTTATAATGCAAGAAAAGGCCATTGAATGTCCCATAAACGGGACAGCGTTTATGGTAAACTATGGGAGATGAAGGAGGGATTTCTTATGAAACCGCTGTCTTATACCATTGTGCGCACTCGGCGCAAAACCATCTGCCTGCGGGTACTGGAGGACGGAACGCTTCAGGTGCGGGCGCCCCTGCACGCCTCTGCGAAGGTAATTGAGGGGCTGGTAGAGCAGCATTCCTCCTGGATTCGCGGGCGGCAGCAGGCGGCAGCGGCGCGAAACGCAGCGCGGTCCCGGATCTGCCTGTATCCGGGCGGGCAGATGCTCTACCGGGGAAACTGGTACCCGGTAACGGGATTTTCCCAAAGCCCGGAGGTGGCCTTCGACGGTACGTCCTTTTCCCTTCCCCAAGCGAGACGGGAGCAGCCCGGGCCGGTCATGGAAGCCTGGCTCAAAGGGCGGGCGAAAGCGATTCTTAACAAAAGGTGCGCCGAGCTGGCGGCAGAAATGGGCGTTTGTTACCGGCAAGTGAAGGTGGGGCATGCCGCCTCCCGGTGGGGCTCCTGCAGCAGCAAGGGAAATCTGAACTTTTCTTACCGGGTGATGCTACTGCCAAAGGCGCTTGCCGATTATGTGGTGGTGCACGAGCTGTGCCACCTGCGGCAGATGAACCATTCCCCGGCCTTTTGGGCGCTGGTGAAGGGGCAAATGCCCGATTATGCCGCCAGAAGGCAAAGGCTTGCCGATTTGGGAAACGAAATTGATTTCGTGCACTGGAGCACCGTCAGGGAAGAATGAGGAGGGGATGGCGTGAGCCGCACCGAAAGCATTAAGGCAAAGCTTTTAAATCTGTACCGGATTTTGGACGAACAAACGGACGAGGAGCACGGGCTGACCATACCCGAGATCCTAGAGGCACTGGAGGCGCGGGGCATATCCGCCGAACGAAAGGGCATTTACAGCGACCTGCAAGCGCTGCGGGAAGCGGGGATGGACATCGTTTTGCGCAAGGTGGGAGGAAGGTGCGAGTATTTCATAGCCGGGCGTACCTTTGAGCTGGCGGAGCTCAAGCTTTTGGTGGACGCGGTGGCCTGTTCCCGATTCATCACTCCCAAGAAAAGCCGGGAGCTTATCGGCAAGCTGGAGAGCCTCACCAGCATTCATCAGGCCAGCCAGCTCAACCGGCAGATTTTTGTGGCCGACCGCATCAAGGCGGACAATGAGGAAATCTACTATACCGTCGACCGGCTGCAAAGCGCCATCCTGGATGACCGGCAGGTCTCTTTCCTTTATTTTGACTACGCGGTGAACAAAAAGAAGGTGCTGCGCCGGGGCGGGGAACGGTATGTGGTCAGCCCCCTTTCCCTTTGCTGGAACAACGAAAATTACTATCTGATCGCCTATTACGAGCGTTACCAAAGCCTGTCTCATTTCCGGGTGGACCGGATGATGGACCTGAGCCGGACGGAGGAAAGGCGGGCCCATATTGACGCGGCCCGCTTCAATGCGGCGGATTATTGCAAAAAGCTGTTCGGCATGTTCGCGGGCGAGGAAACGCCGGTAAAAATCCAGTTCGACAATTCTCTGATGAACGTGGTACTCGACCGGTTTGGGCAGGAGGTCTATCTGCGGCCGGTGGACGAGGGGCATTTCTGTGTCACGGCCAGGGTGGTGCCAAGCCCCTCCTTTTTCGGCTGGCTGTTTGGCTTTGCTGGAAAAGCAGTTCTCCTTTACCCGCCGTCGGTGATGGACCAATACCGGCAGATGCTGGAGACGGCCGCCGAGCCTTTTTACCAGAAAGGAGCCCAATCATGACCGTTACCCTTCGCGCCGCCGTTCCTACGGACGCCGGTGAAATCAGCCGCCTTTACGCCCAAAGCTGGAGGGCTGCTTATCCGGGCCTTGTCCCTCAAAGCTACCTGGACGAACTGCAGGACCATCACTGGACGCAGACGGTGGCAGACTGGATTACAACCGGCCGGTTTACCGCTCTGCTGGCCTTTGAGAAGGAAGTGATGGCAGGGTGCGCCATCTACGGCCGGGCAAGAGAGGAGAAGTACGAAGGCTGGGGAGAGCTGGTATCCCTTTATGTAATGCCAGGTCGCTTTCGCAAGGGTTACGGCAGCCGTCTGGTCCAGCGAATGGTACAGGAAATGAAAGCGCAGGGCTTGTCCGGCTGCTACCTGTGGGTGCTCGACGGCAACCGGCGCGCCCGCGCTTTTTATGAGAAGGCCGGGTTTGAGGATACCGGCGAGACCCTCACCTTTACGCTGGCGGACGCGCCGCTGCTGGACTGCCGGTACCAGATGGAATTCAAACCGCGCTGAGCAAAAGCGCCGGACGGGGAGCTTCTTTTCCCGTGCGGCGCTTTGTATTTTGTGTCTGCATACGATTAAACTGTGTGTGCATTTCAGACGGACGCTCTATGAACGCAGGTGCATGAGGGATTCCTCCGCCATCTTGGCTGCCGTCGCCCCGTCGGACACGGCGGTGACAATCTGCCGGAAGGCCTTGCGGCGGATGTCCCCGGCGGCGAACACCCCGGCAATGGGCGTGACGGTGTCCTCCCCGGCCATGACGTAGCCTTCCTCATCCAAAGGGAGCTGGCCTTCCAGGAAGGCGGTGTTGGGTACGCTTCCAATGGCGATGAACACGCCCTGGCAGGGCAGTTCGCGGATTTCCCCGGTCTTTTTGTTGCGAAGCCGAAGGCCGGTCACGTTGCCGTCTGCCAAAATGCGTTCTACCACACTATCCCAAATAAGCTCCACCTTTTCGTTGGCAAAGAGCCGCTTCTGGTATTCCTTCGCGGCCCGCAGAGCGTCCCGCCGGTGCACCACATACACCTTCTCGCAAAACCGGGTTAGAAAGAGGGCGTCCACCGCCGCGGTATCTCCGCCGCCGACCACCGCCACCGTTTTGCCCCGGTAGAACACCCCGTCGCAGGTGGCGCAGTAGCTGACGCCTTTTCCCCGCAGGCGCCGCTCTTCTTCAAAGCCCAGTTCTCTAGGGGAGGCCCCGGCCGCCACGATGACCGTGCGGGCGCAATAGTCCTTGCCGCCGGCCGTGACCGTTTTGACGGGGCCGTCCAGCTGTACCTTTTGTACCTCGGCCTGGACCGTTTGGGCCCCGAACCGGGCGGCCTGGCGCTCCATGGCGCTCGCCAGGGAATAACCGTCGGTTCCGTCCGGAAAGCCGGGGTAATTGTCGATGTGGTCGGTGGTAGACATCTGCCCGCCGGCCGTCCCTTTTTCCAGCACCAGTATTTTAAGATCCGCACGGCCCGCATACAGGGCCGCCGTATACCCGCACGGCCCGCCGCCGATAATCAACGTATCGTATACCATCCGCATTCCCGCCCTTTCGCGTTGTTCTCTGTTTAGTATGGATGAAGGCGGGGCCGATTATGTACCGCAGGGCGTCGGCCGGGTTGCACGGGCAGCCTGTTTTTTTAGCAAGACGGCGCGGCCTTTGGCCTATCGGGAATCCTTGGCGCGCACTGCCCGAACGAAACCCGAGGCCGTGCAAAGACGGGTCCCTCAAACGAAAAAGGAGGCGCCGCAGGTACGGTGCCTCCCTTTCTATGTTTCAAATGCACCCGTGGGCCTTACCGCACGGACAGTTCTTCTTCAATCATGGATTCGTACACGCCCGCGGGCTTCATCCCCACCTGCCTGCCCGCCAGCTTTCCCTTGTGGAAGAGCAGCACGGTGGGAATCATCTGAACGCCGTACCGGCCGGCAAGGGAAGCGTGTTCATCAATGTCCACCTTCACCACCGTCACCTTTCCCGCATACTGGCCGGCCAGCTGCTCAATGAGCGGCGCAATCATTTTGCAAGGAGTGCACCAGGTAGCCCAAAAATCCACCAGCAAGAGGGGCTCGCTTTCCAAAAGCCGGTCAAACTCCTCTAAGCTGGGATGCAGCACCAGATCAGACATACTCTTTTTCCTCCTTATAAATCTCGTCAAGGTACTTGGCAGCCTGCTGCCCGGCAATCAGGCCTTCTCCCACCGCCTTGGACACCTGCAAGGGTTTCCCGGTACAGTCGCCGCAGGCGAATACGCCGGGGATACTGGTTTCCATGGCGGAATTGACCACCACAAACCCGTTTTTTATTTCGAGGCCGTCCATCAGCGCATCCGGGGCGATGGAATTTCGCAGCAGGAAGACGCCCTGGGCTTCCAAAATCCGGTCACCGACCCGTGCGCCGGTCACCGTCTTGCTTCCAAGGATTTCCGTGATGGTTCCCCGCAGGTAGGGGATAGCGGGCGAAAGCTCGGCGGGGCGTTCCCGGGCAGTAACATAGGTCACCTCTACGCCGATGCTATGGAGGAAATTGGCTTCTCCCGCCGCCCCGTCCGACTGGCCGTACACCACGGCCTCCTTGCCCCGGTAAAGCATACCGTCGCAGGTAGCGCAGTAACTGACTCCGTGCCCGAGAAGCTTCCCTTCCCCCGGAATCTGCTTGGGAGAGGAGGCGCCCAGGGCCAGGATCACCGTTTTTGCCTCCAGGATTTCGCTGTTGAAATTGACCATAAACTGATCGCCGAAGGGCAGGATATTGACCACCCGGCCGATTTCCGGCTCCACGCCCATGGCCTTGACGTGCTCTAAGAAGGATGCCATCAGTTCTTTGCCGGACACGTGGTAAAGTCCCAAATAATTGTCCACCCGCTCGGCTTTTTTCAGGAAGGGGTCCCCGCCCGACAGAATCCGCACGGTCTTTCCCCGGGTCAGGGCGTTGACCGCCGCGGACAAGCCAGCCGGTCCCGCGCCGATAATCATAACGTCAATATTCTGTTGCGTGGTCGATCACCTCTCTGTTATCTATGTATGCGGTTGGGGTCGGTATTCGTTCGTGTTTTCTCCTTGACAAGGGCGGCGTTCTCCGCTATGATACACAAAAATCAAGGAATACGGAGGACACGGCCCATGAAAAGCGAAAAGGAAAAAATGCTTACCGGCGAGCTCTACCGCGCCAGCGACCCGGTTCTGGTACAGGAGCATCTGGCCGCCCAGGCGCTGACGGCGGAATATAACCGTACCCTTCCCCACGAGCGCGGCCGCCGGGAAGCGCTTTTGCGAAAGCTCTTCGGCGGGGCCGGCCTCGCCCCCTTCATAGAGCCGGACTTTCATTGCGACTACGGGTATAACATCCGGGTCGGCGACCGGTTTTACGCGAATTTCGGCTGTATCCTTTTGGACGTAGCCCCGGTCACCTTCGGGGACGACTGTATGCTAGGTCCCCGGGTTTCGGTTTTCACCGCCGGGCATCCCCTAGACCCCCACAAGCGCCGAAGCGGGCTCGAATACGGAAAACCCGTCACTGTGGGCAACAACGTCTGGATCGGAGGCGGCGCCATCTTAAATCCCGGCGTCACCATTGGGGACAATGCGGTGATCGCTTCGGGCGCGGTGGTGACCAAGGACGTGCCGCCGAACAGCCTGGCGGCGGGCGTCCCCGCCAAGGTAATCAAGACCATGGAATCCCGTTAAGGCAAGAACTGTTCGGGCTGGTCGCACAATTCCTGAAGCTTGCGAAAAAGCCGGCCGGTATGAAACCCATCCGCTGCGGCATGGTGAATCTGCACCGCCAGCGGCAGGCGGATTTCTGCGTTTTGCTCCTCGTAGCGGCCGATGGTGAAGATAGGAAAGAGATAGTCCTGGTTCTCAAACACGTGGATATGAAAGGCGGTAAAGCCGGTCCAGGGAGTACAGGAAATGGGAAACTGATTCTTGGGCCCATCCGGCTTTGCATAAAAGGCCTTGTTTTCCCCATATTCGGCAAGGTCCTCCTGCATTGCACGATAAAAAGTAGAAAACTGCGGCGAATAGGGCGTCCAAAGATTGGAAAAGGTCTCGCTGTCCTCATGAAAGACCGTGTAGGAAGGGACCATCTCGTCATAATAGCCCACCTGCCCCTCCCCGTCCAGCGCGAGGCGGAATTCCCGATGGGCGTTTACCTCTCTGGCCAACAGATAGACCAGGGTGGGAAAAAATTTATAGCCCCCTTCCCGGAGGAGGGGAAGCAGACGGGTAATGCGCAGGGAGACCGTCACGCTGTAAGCGCAGGGAACCGATCTGCGATAATGGGCAAAGTGCTCCGCCCGCTCCCAGGCGGACGAGTCAATCCGATGAAAACCCATGGTTTCCTCCTTTTTACAGCGCTTTCTCCCACTCGGCGGGCCGAAAGCCCACAAGCACCGCAGAATCGGTGACCAAAAGCGGGCGCTTGACGAGCATGCCGTCCGAGGCAAGCAGGGAAAGCTGTTCCTCCTCGCTCATGGAGGGGAGGGTTTCTTTGAGGCCCAAAGAGCGGTATTTGAGGCCGCTCGTGTTAAAGAATCGTTTGAGGGGCAGGCCGCTTTGGGCCGCCCACTTTTGAAGCTCCTCAACGGTAGGGGGATGCTCGACAATATGCCGATCTTCAAACGCCACATGATGCTCCAAAAGCCATTTCTTCGCCTTCTGGCAGGTGGAGCATTTGGGGTATTCCAAAAACAGTGTCATACCAGCCCTCCTCTTTTGACGGTTCTGCGCAGATGATGCCGCCGGTAAAACCGGACGATATCCTTCTCCGAATGCACCACCACCGCCTGCTGCAGGCGGCCGCTGTCCTTTTTACGAAACCCAATTAGGGTTTCCCCGGTACAAATGCTGGATTCTACCGCCACGTCCTTCTCGGTAAACTCCCCGTCCTGCGGCAACGGAGCACGGTGCCTATGAAACAGTCCCATTACGATTCCTCCAAAATCGATTGTACCCGGCCCACCTGTCCGTCCTCCAGCATCACCTTGATGCCATGGGGATGGGTGGGGCTTTTGGTTAAGATTCGCTTGACACGCCCGCGGGTCAGACGGCCCGTGGGCTGATCTTTTTTGAGCACCACATCCACCGTCGCCCCGATGGAAATGGCGCTGCGCGTTCTTGCGTCCATATTTCTCCTTACTCCTATCGCACGCTGGCCCCAAAGGGCATCAGCGCCAGCTTTGCCAGCTTAAAGCATTGCATTCCAAAGGGAATGCCGATGATGGTAATGCAGAAAAGGCAGCCGATGAGAGCCGCTTCGACAGCAAGCAAAATGCCGCTGAAAATCATCCACAGGATGTTGAGAAGCAGCGAGCCTACCCCGCCGCCGTATACCACTTCCTTGCCAAACGGAAAGAAGGCAAGGGACGCGAACTTAAAGCATTGCGTCCCGATGGGGATGCCCACGATGGTGATGCACCACAAAACCCCCGCCAGCACCCAGCTCAGGCCCATAATCAGGCCGCCGAACAAAAACCACAGCGCGTTGCCAACACATCCCATGTTTATCCTCCTTTTGCGGCGTCCCGATAGGCCTGCTCATAAGCGGCCTTGGTTTTTTCGTCAAAGCAGACCATGGTCACCCATTGGATGGTCTGGTCTTTCTCCAGGAAGGCCAGGATAGTATTCACCGCAAGGGACGCGGCCTTTTGCAGCGGGAACCGGTAAACCCCGGTGCTGATGGAAGGGAAGGCCACCGTTTTGCATCCCTGCTCCTTTGCGAGGGTAAGGCTGTTGCGGTAACAATTGCACAGAAGCTCCTCTTCCCCGTGTCCCCCGCCCTGCCAAATGGGGCCGGGAGTATGGATGATGTACTTTGCCGGCAGCCGGTAACCTCTGGTCAGTTTTGCCTGCCCGGTTTTACAGCCGTGCAGGGTGCGGCACTCCTCCAGAAGCTGCGGCCCCGCCGCCCGGTGAATGGCCCCATCCACCCCGCCGCCGCCCAGCAGCGACGTGTTGGCGGCGTTGACGATGGCGTCCACCGCCTGGGTGGTAATATCGCCTCGTATGATGGAAAATCGCTCCATCCGTTCTCATCTCCTTGCGCTAGCATATGGATTCTTTGGGTCGTTCATGCCCGCTTTTTTCGGCGAGTATCCATTGCCCGGCCGTCTGTCCTGGCATGCCCCATGCGTTTGGGTTTTCCCGTGTTCCGCCGGCCGGGCAGGACCGGGTACATTTTCTCAAAATCTTCCCGGGTGGAATGACCCGGGGTAAGCTCACATACGTATAGCCTGTACTCTTTAAAGGAAGGGGACCGATGGAGGATGCTGTTCATCCTCAGCACATTCTCCGCAGGTTTCCCTACTCCCAGGTTTTCCAAACCTCGGGGCAATATCCCACCGTGGCCTGCCTGCCGTTTCGCACAATGGGGGTCTTGAACGCGTTGGGGTTTTCCAAAAGCTTTTCCTCCCGGTCGCTTTCATAGGCCAGATACCGGATGAGGGGCGCCGCTTGCGCCTTCTCGTCGATGAGGGCGTTTAGAGATCCCACCGCCCGTTTGACACTTTGCAGCTCGCCTGCGCTCATACCGTATTTCGCCACATCGATGCGCTGAAACTTGACTCCCCGCTCCTTAAAATAGCGCTCCGCTTTCTTCGTGTCGAAGCACTTGTTCTTCCCGTAAATCTGTATATTCATAAGAGGCTCCTTTGCTTATCCGTTCTTGCTCTGGCTCCATTGTAGCATAGGCGGCAAATTTTGCAAGCAAACCGGGCTTTTTTGTATGCCTGCGCCGCGTCACCTCGCCTTGACAAGACGCGGGATCCGCGTGTACAATGAAATTAATATTTCTTCACAAATTCTTCACATTTTCTTCCAAGGAGGACCTGCCATGACCCTCGATCAGGTAAAGCCCGGCTACGGCGGGATCATCACAGCGGTTGGCGGGGAAGGCGCTTTGCGCCACCGGCTGCTGGATATGGGGCTGACCCCCAAAACCCAAGTCATGGTGCGCAAGGTGGCGCCCATGGGCGACCCCATCGAGCTGTACTTACGCAGCTATGTGCTCACCATTCGGCGGGAAGATGCGGCTAAGATCCAACTTAAGGAGGTCTCTCCCGTATGAGCAATTTACTGGCTCTCGCCGGCAACCAAAACTGCGGCAAAACCACCCTGTTCAACTGCCTGACCGGCAGCAATCAGCATGTGGGCAATTTCCCCGGCGTGACGGTGGAGAAAAAGGAAGGATCCATCAAGGGGCACAAGGACATGATTTTGGTGGACCTGCCCGGGATCTACTCCCTTTCTCCCTACACCTCGGAAGAGGTGGTCACCCGGGATTTCATTTTGAAAGAGCACCCCAAGGCCGTCATTAACATTGTGGACGCCACCAACATTGAGCGCAACCTCTATCTGTCCTTGCAGCTGATGGAACTGGGGATCCCCATGGTGATCGCTCTGAACATGATGGACGAGGTGCGCGCCAGCGGAAACTCCATCGATGTAAAGCTTTTGAGCGCCCATTTGGGGGTGCCGGTCATCCCCATTTCCGCGGGCAAAAACGAAGGGATTTCCGACCTGCTGGACGCGGTGACCGAAACCGTTCGCCATCCGAAGCCACCGGTACGCATGGACTTCTGCCGGGGTGAGGTACATAAAGCGATTCATTCTATCGCCCATATCATTGAAGATCAGGCAAAAGCGGCGGGCTATCCGCTGCGCTTTGCCGCCACCAAGCTCGTCGAAGGGGACGAGCTGATGATGAAGGCGTTGCATTTGACCTGCGACCAGAAGCATATTCTCGACCATGTGGTAGAGAATATGGAAAAGGCGCTGGATATGGACCGGGAAGCGGCCCTGGCAGATATGCGCTACACTTACATTGAAGAAATCTGCCGGGACTGCGTGGTCAAGCACCGGGAGACCAAGGAACAGGTCCGCTCGGAAAAGATCGATCGGCTTTTGACCCACAAGTACCTGGGCATTCCCATCTTTCTGGGGATCATGCTGCTCATCTTCTGGCTTACCTTCTCGGTACTGGGCGCGCCGCTGCAGGATCTGCTGGACAGCTGGATCGGCGTGGGCACCGACTGGCTGGAAGGAGTTCTTATCTCTGCTGGGACCAGCGAATGGGTTCGCTCCCTTCTCATCGACGGCGTCTGCGCGGGAGTGGGGAGCGTGCTGTCCTTCCTGCCCATCATCGTGCTGCTGTTTTTCTTCCTGTCCTTGCTGGAGGACAGCGGATATATGGCCCGGGTCGCCTTTGTGATGGACAAGATGCTGCGGAAAATCGGCCTGTCCGGTCGTTCCTTTGTCCCCATGCTCATCGGGTTTGGGTGCAGCGTGCCGGCCATCATGGCCACCCGCACCCTCTCAAGCGACCGAGACCGCAAAATGACCATTGTGCTCACGCCCTTTATGTCCTGCAGCGCGAAGCTGCCCATCTACGGCATGATCACCATGGCTTTTTTCCCCAAGCAGGGGGGAATCGTCATGTTTTCCCTGTACGTGCTGGGGATGGTGGTGGCGATTTTGTCGGGCCTTCTTCTCAAAAGCACCATTTTTAAGGGAAACCCCGTTCCCTTCGTTATGGAGCTGCCGTCTTACCGGATGCCGGCCCTGCGAGGGGTACTGATGCTCATGTGGGAAAAGGCGAAGGATTTCATCCGCAAGGCCTTTACTATCATTTTCGTAGCGGCCATCGTCATCTGGTTTTTGCAGAGCTTCGACTGGTCTCTCAACTGGGTGGAGGACTCCACCGACAGCATTCTCGCTTCCATCGGCTCGGTCATTGCCCCCCTGTTTATCCCGCTGGGCTTTGACGACTGGCGGGCTTCCACCGCACTGATCACCGGGCTTACCGCCAAGGAATCGGTGGTGAGTACATTAACCGTGCTTACGGGCGCCGCCAGCGACGCTCAGCTTTCCGCGGTGCTGCACACCATCTTCACCCCGGTCAGCTCCATCTCCTTTTTGGCGTTTACTGTGCTTTACATGCCCTGCGTGGCCGCTTTCGCCGCTACCAAGCGGGAACTCGGCTCCCTGCGGGCGGCCGTAGCCACCGCCGCGTATCAGACCGGGGTGGCTTATGCGGCGGCGTTTGTCATTTTTCAGTTCGGCCAATTGTTTTTCGGATAAGAAAGGAACGTTATGACTCCTGCGGATATCGTGGTATTGTCCATTCTAGCCGTTTTGGTGATCGCCGTGTTCGTCTTTTTCAGGCGGCGCAAAAAGCGGGGCGCCCATTGTGCGGGCTGCTCAGGCTGCACCAGGGCGGACGGCTGCTCCGGTTGCCAAGCAGAGAAAAAAACGAACACTCCGCCCGGCTCGTCTAAATAACGGGATCGGGCGGAGTTTTTTTGCAAAAAGGGCTTGACATTGCCCTTAGGGCAACCGGTATGCTAAGGATGCCGCCAGCGCGCGGGGCGGCGAAACGAAAGGAATGGTCTTACATGTACAGCATCGGGATGTTTTCAAAAATTCACCATGTCACCACCAAGACCCTGCGTCACTACGACGAAATCGGGCTTTTAAAGCCTGCCTTCACCGCCCCAGACACAGGGTACCGCTACTATTCCAGCGAGCAACTGATGCAGATGCACCAGATTCTCTCCTTAAAGCAGATGGGCTTTTCCCTGACGGAAATCGGGCTGCTGATGGAAAACCGCGGCGCGATGGAGGCCCTCCTTCTGGCCAAAAAGCGGGAGCTTGCGGGCGCGGCGGCGGACATCGGGGAAAAGCTTATGCTGATTGAAAACGTCCTGCAAAGCGCGAAAGGAGATTTTATGAAACAATATACCGCCACCATCAAGGAGCTCCCTCAGGTCATCGTCGCCAGCCTCAGGCGGGTGATGCCCGATTACAGCGCCCTGTTTACCCTCTTTCCCCAGGTGATGGGGCCGGAGCTGATGCGGCTGGGGTGCAAGTGCCGAGAGCCGGAATACTGCTTTAGCATCTACCACAGCGGGGAGTACAAGGAGCGGGACATCGATACGGAGGTGTGCCAGGCGGTTACGGAGAAGAAGGAGGACACCAAGCTGCTTTCCTTCAAGGTTTTGCCGGCGGTGCCCGCAGCGGTGTGCGTGCTCCACAAGGGCAGTTATTCCAATCTGCGGGAGGCCTATCTGTTCGCCACCAAATGGATTGAGGACAACGGCTATCAGATTCTCGACAATCCCCGGGAAAGCTACATCGACGGGATTTGGAACCAGGAAAAGGAAGAGGACTGGCTGACGGAAATCCAGTTCCCGGTGAAAAAGAAATAAAACCGCAAAGGGACCCGGAAGTGTATACTCCCGGGCCCTTCGTTTTACGGCCGCAACTCGCAGGCATTTGCACCCGGCCTGATGTTCTACCGCCGGGCGGTCACGGCCGTTCCCCATAAATCCGGCCCCGCCGCGTTTTGGAGCCAGCGCCCCGTACGGGCCGCTTCGTCGGCCTGTTTGTGCCGCGCTCTATTCCCCGTATTCGTAACGCACCAGGTCCTCCAGGGGTTTGCGCTGCTTCGGGCGCAGGGTATCGGCGGCGGCATAGCCCACCGCGATGACCAGCCGCACCCGTTTAGAAGCGGGGATGCCCAGCAGTTCCTTGAGCTTTGCTTCATTGAGCCAGCCCAGAATGCAGGTGGAAAGGCCCTGTTCGGTGGCGGCAAGGCAGAGGTGGGCGGTGGTGAGCCCTAAGTCGATGGCGGCAAAGTCCTGGCTTTTGAACTTCTGCAACACCCGTTCGGAGAGCTTGGCTTTTTCCTCCACGACCACCACGAAGGCCGGGCAGTTGGAGGCAAACTTGTTCATCCCCATCTCCTGCAGGCAGGCGGCCACCTTGGGAGACAGGTCGGGGGACTCGACCACCACAAAGCTCCAGGGCTGGCTGTTGCAGGCGGAGGGAGAAAGCCGGGCGGCTTTTACGCACATTTCCAATTTCTCTTTCTCCACCGGGGCGGAGGCAAAGTTGCGGCAGCTTTCCCTTTTTTCGATCAGGTCAAAAAACGATGTCATGGCGATTCCTCCTTTTTCTTTCAGTATAACACAAAGGGCAAGCAGAATTTGTGGCTGGAAAATGAATAACCTGACATAAGATGTCTTATTTCTATGGTATACTAAGAGCAAAGGAGGGGAGTGTCATGCAGATTGGCCGGTTGTTTGAAATCGTATATCTTCTTCTCGAGCGGGAAAACGTGACGGCAAAGGAGCTAGCCGAACGGTTCGAAGTGTCTGAACGGACCATTTACCGGGACGTGGACGCCCTCTCCGCCGCGGGCATCCCGGTTTACACCGCCAAGGGCAAGGGAGGCGGTATTCGCCTGCTGCCCGCCTTTGTGCTCAACAAGTCGGTGCTCTCCCAGAAAGAGCAGGAAAACATTCTGTTCGGCCTGCAGAGCCTGTCGGCCGCCCGGTACCCGGAAGCCGGGGCGGTACTTGAAAAACTGCGCACCTTCTTTCGCAAGGAGGACCCCGACTGGATCGACGTGGACTTTACCGGCTGGGGAAGCGGCAAAGAAGAAAAGGAATTGTTCGACCGGCTGCGCGGCGCCATTCTGTCAAGGCGGCGGGTGATTTTCGACTATGTCAGCGCCGCGGGGAAAGAAACCAGGCGGACGGTGGAACCGGTCAAGCTGCGCTTTAAGGGAAGCGCCTGGTACTTGCAGGGATACTGTCTGGCCCGGGAGGATTACCGCACCTTCAAGCTCATCCGGATGGGGAATTTGCAGGTGACGGAAGATACCTTCCCGGAAGAACGGAGGAAAGACATCCCCATCGAGCCGGACCTTTCGGCCGCCGCCAACCCTTTGCCCATGGTCCTGGGCTTTTCCGTCGCCATGCGGCACCGGGTTTACGACGAATTTCCCGCCGGCTGCCTGACGGAACATGAGGACGGGAGCCTGACGGCCCGGGTGGTCTTCTGGGAAAGCGAATGGGTGTGGGGGTACCTGCTGTCCTTCGGCGGTGCGCTGACGGTGTTGGAGCCCCCATGGGCGCGTAAACGAATCCGCGAGAGCCTGAAAGCGGCCCTCGAAAATTACCGGTGAAACTGGACACGCAGTTGTCACATTCCGCGTGGTACACTGGGGACACCTTAAGATAAAGGAGCTGACTGCAATGAATGTATCCTACGAACGGGTCGTACTCTCCCCGAAAACGGTGGCGGGCCTAGGGCTTCGCACCTCAAACCTGTCCGACAGCATGAACGAAGACATCGGCGGGCTGTGGAACCGGTTTTATTCGCAGGCTTTCGAGCGCATTCCGGACAAGGTGACCGGCCGGGGAATCGGGCTTTACCACCATTACGAAAGCGACCATCTGGGCGCTTACGACATGATGGCCTGCTGTGAGGTAACCGGCGTCGACCGGCTGCCGGAAGGCTTTACGACCGCGACGATTGCCGGCGGGCCTTACGCTCGTTTCGTCATCCACGGGGATGTGCAAAAGGCCGTGGCGGCTTTTTGGCAGGAACTGTGGACGCTTGGCCTGCCCAGGGCCTATACCACCGATTTTGAAGAATACATCTGCGGCTCGGGCGGCATGCAGGACATGGAAATCCACATCTATATCGCCCTCGACGAGGAAAAGCAGGAAACTCCCGTCTGCCAAAGCTGCGGCATGCCTATGAACGGCCAGGAATGGGGAACCGAAGTCGACGGATGCAAAAGCACCGAATACTGCAAGGATTGCTACGAGAACGGGGCCTTTACCACCGCTCCGACCCTGGAGGGCATGATCGAGCAATGCCTGCCCTTCCTGATGCAGAGCAGTTCCTTTGAAAATGAGGAAGCGGCCCGGCAGGCCATGCGCCGGTATCTGCCTACCCTGCGGCGATGGAAGAAAACCCAGTAACCGAAACGAGAAAGGGGTTTTTTCATGGAAATCATTAAGGTCACGGCAGAGAACCTGGAGCAGGAACACATCTGCTGCGCCATCAGCGACAAAAAGGGAGACTGCCGGGTTCCCTCCAAAAAGGCCTGGATGAGGGCCGCCTTCGGGGAAGGGCTGGTGTTTTTGAAATACGACGTGCGGGGCAAGGCGTTCCTCGAATACCTGCCCGCCGAACATGCCTGGTACCCGGTGGACGCGCCGGGGTACTTGTTCATCGACTGCTTCTGGGTATCGGGGCAATATAAGGGAAAGGGGCTGTCAAACGGGCTGTTGGAAGCCTGTTTGCAGGACGCCAAGGCCCAGGGAAAGCACGGCGTCGTGGCGCTGACCTCCAAGAAAAAGCTGCCCTTTCTCTGCGACCCCAAGCACCTGGCCTACAAAGGGTTCGAACCGGTGGACGAGGCGCGGTCCTCCTTTGTTCTTGCCTGCCTTTTTCTCGACCGCAAAGGCACGGTTCCCCGGTTTCTCCCCTGCGCCAAGGAGGGACGGCCCGAGGAGGACGGTTTTGTTCTCTATTATACGAACCAGTGCCCTCATACCGAGGCTTACGCGCCGCTGGCCGCAGCGCTGGCAAAGGAACGGGGAATCCCGTTCGTTCTTCGCAAGCTGGAAACGCAAGAGCAAGCCCGCCGGGCCCCCACTCCGGCCACGACGTATAGCCTATTTTATAACGGCGCTTTTGTCACCAACGAAATTTTGAGTGAAAAGAAGCTGCAGGCTATCTTTACCAAATACGGTTTTTAGGAGGCAAAACAAATGGCGACGGTATCCGCACCCACTACGGAAAAACTGGCCGCAATGCTGGGGCCGGAGGCGTTTTCCCGCTTTGAGGCGCTTTGCGCTTATCTACAGCAAACGTATAGCCCACAGCTTGCCTGGCACGACGGGGGCAAGGAATGGACATACGAATGCAAGTTCCGCCGGGGCGGCAAAACGATTGCGTCTTTGCTGGCGGATGAGGGAAAGGCGGGGCTTCTGCTGATCTTCGGGAAGGCCGAACGGGAAAAGGTGGAGGCGCTGCGTGCGTCCCTCTCTCCGGCCCTGCTCTCTTTCTACGACCAGGCCGCCACCTATCGCGACGGGAAATGGGCGCTGTTCCCCTTGGACGGGACAGCCATGCTGGAGGAGGTTCTCCCCTTTCTCACCGCCAAGCGAAAGCCGGGCGGAAAGAAGCCGGCCATAGCCGGAGAGAAGCTGGACTTTAAAAAGGCCTATCCCGACCTGTACCTTCCAAAGCAAACTCCTTCCCTGGTTGCCGTGCCGCCCATGCCCTTCCTGATGGTGGACGGGACGGGAGACCCCGCGGGGGAATGCTACCAGGAGGCGGTGCAAACCCTGTACGCCCTGGCCTTCTCCATCAAAATGCGCAAGAGGACCGGCAACGTCCCGCAAGGATACGTGGACTACGTGGTACCGCCGCTGGAAGGGCTTTGGTGGAGCGAAGGAGGGCAGTTGGACTTGTCCGACCGGTCCTCCTGGCATTGGACCGCCATGATCCGCCAGCCGGACTTTGTGAGCAAGGCCGTGTTCGAAGAAGCGGCGGCGCAGGTGCGACGCAAAAAGCCGGAGGTCCCGGTGGAAAAGGCCCGCCTGGAAATGTTCGAAGAGGGGCTTTGCGTCCAGGCCATGCACCTGGGGCCCTATTCCACGGAAGCGGCGACCATGAACGCCCTTGTGCGTTTCGCAAGAGAGAACGGATACCAGGAGGACCTTGACGAACGCAAGCACCATGAGCTCTACCTGTCCGATCCTCGCCGGGCCAATCCCGACCGGCTCAAGACCGTGCTGCGCGTCCCGATCAAAAGGGCGAACGGCTAAACCGCCGCTTATCCGTATAAGGCCTTTATTCAGAAAAGGGGTTCCTCCTCCTTTTTTCCACGGCGGTGCGGCATAAGCGTCCCATTTTCGTCAAAAACGCCCGGATGGTTTTCTTCATCCGGGCGTTTCCTATCTTAGACTTTTGACGTAGGCCACCAGCGGCGCAACCGAAGCGGGATCGGAAAAGTCCTCCGCCTTGCCGTAGGAATCAAGCAGGCCCTGGTCGTCCCGGGTCCGCTCGGAGGGGGCTTTTTTGCGGAGCATGTGCACGAGCATTTTCATCATCATCCGGTGCATCCATTTGAGCTTTTGGTAATCCATTCCGCCGCGCAGGTGGTAAACTTTCACGGTTGCAAGGATTTGCGGTGCGAAATTTTTCTCCATGAGAGGGGAGAACACTTCTTCCCTGTCGGTAGGCGAAAGGCCTACGGTGAAAAGCGCCGCAAGCTTTCCTTGCAGGGCGGCCTCATGCCGCTTGACAAAGGAAGCGCCCCCCACCTTCCCGGCATAGAGCCCGCCGCCAACCACCACTAGGTCCGCCTTCCGGACGTCCTCCTCCCCTGCCTGGGACACCGGCAGCGCGCGGCCGCCCAGCTCCTTGGCAATCCACTGGGCGTACTTCTGCGAATAGCCGTACTTGGATTCGTAACAGACCAAAACCGATTTCATAGCGTTTCCTCCATTCGCCCAATGTTTTGTTCGAGCTGCTTCATACTGTGATACAGCCCGTCAAGCTGCGCCTGGCTTATGCCGTCAAACACCTGGGAAAGCCATTCCTCTTCCCGGCCAGCCCGGGCGGCAAAATAGTCCTTGCACGCGCCGGTCACCCGCAAGCGGGTCTGCCGGCTGTCCTCCGGGTCCTTCTGAAGCTGCAAAAACCCTTTTTCCGCAAGCCGCCCCGCCAGCTTCTTGACGTTCTGCCGGGAGCACCCCATAAACGCCGCGAGCTCGCTTATAGTGGGCGCCTTTTCCCCGAACTGGGACAGCATCGCCACCAAAAACCACTGCTTCATGGTGATGTTCGGGTCCAGCCGGTCCCCGATTAACTGCAGCTTGTTGGCAAAGACGAAAAGCGCGCCGAAGACATACTGACGCTGGGTAAGCTTCTCCATAGAATGCGGCCTCCTCAATTAGGTAACTGGTTACTTATCAGGATACCAGACGGCCCTCCTTTTGTCAAGCCCCGCTTGACAGGAACAGGCAAAGGGATTAGCATAAAAGCGCAGAGATCAAAACACGGTCCGGTTGGTAGTCCGGGCACGGCCGATTGCCGTCAGTAACCTGCCTCCTATGGTTGTCCATTCTCTGCGGGGATTTCACAAAATAGGAGGAATGACGATGGACGTCACAGCAAGGTTAACCGTGTTCTTTGAAGACCCGTTCTGGGTGGGGGTGTACGAACGGCGCGCCGGGCCGCTTTTGGAGGCGGCGAAGGTCACCTTCGGCAAGGAACCCACCGACGGGCAGGTGTACGAGTTCTTTCTCTCGCACTTTTCCCGCCTGCGCTTCGGCGCGGTTTTGGCCCCGCAAAGCCAGCCCCAGCGGCGGCCAAACCCCAAGCGGGCGCAACGGGAAGCCGCCCGCGCCCTTCTTTCCCACGGGGTGGGCACCAAGGCCCAGCAGGCCGTCAGCGCCCAGCGGGAGGAAGCCGGCAAGATAAGGCAGGCTTTGCGGCGGGAACGTGCTTTGGAGGAAAAGGAACGCCGGTTTGCCCTGCGCACCCAGAAGCGCAAGGAAAAACACAGGGGCCGGTAGCACCCGGGTCCGCGTCGAAGGAAAGCCGTCTGCACGCGATTGCGTTCAGACGGCTTTCGTCTCTTTTTCGAACCGGGCGATGAGCCCAAGCTTTTCGGCCCGGGAAAGCTTTTTGACCGCCCATTCCCTGCGAAGGGCCGCGGCCTTGTCCGGGACCTGCTCCCAGTAAACCAGCGTCACCGGGCGGCGGGCCTTGGTGTACTTGGCTCCCTTGCCCTGGTTATGGGCCGCCACCCGCTCTGGGAGCCGGTTGGTCCAGCCGGTATAGAGCGTGCCGTCCCGGCAGCGCAGGATATAGACGTAACACGCCTGTTCCATCCGCTCCCCTCCTTTCCTCACCCCAACAAGACGGGGACTTCTTCGTGGATGTGCAGGGTGTCGGGAGTTACCAGGCAGTCCACCGCCACAAGGCGCACCCCTTCCTTTCGGGCTATGCGCAGCGCGTCCCCGAAGGCTTTGTGGGTGCGGTCGTTGGGCCGAAAGCAGGATACCCCTTTCATCTGGACGACAAAGACCAGGTACGCGTCGTACCCGTCTTTTCGGCAGGCGCACAGCTCCTGGATGTGCTTGACCCCGCGCTGGGTGGGCGCATCGGGGAAGAAGGCTTCGTTTCCTTCCTCCAGCGTGACCCCCTTGACCTCCAGGAAAGCCCTGCGCCCGTCTGCCTCCAGGTAAAAGTCAAACCGGGAATGGCGGTAGCGGCATTCGGGGCGAAGGGCGGTCAGGTTCGAAACCAGCCCGCCCCCTCGCAGCCATTCCTCCACCACCCGGTTGGGCGCCTGAGAATCCATGTTGATGAGCCGCGCGCCTTTTTTCACCGCCACCAGGTCGTATTTCGTTTTGCGGGCCGGGTTCGCGCTTTCCTCCAGGTAAACCTCCGCCCCCGGGAGCAACAGCTCCTTGCAGCGACCGGTATTCTTCACGTGGCAGGTTTCCGCCCGCCCGTCCAGCTCCACTTGCGCCACAAACCGGTTGGGGCGCTCCAAAAACGCGCCCTTTCGGACATTCGAATAGGTCATAGGCCCTCCTGACGGTTTTTTCTTAGGATACCGCGAAAGGGTTGTTCTGTCAAAGGCGGGTGGACGGGACCGGCCGCCGCAAAGGGGGAAGGCCCACCATCCTGTACGGCGGGCTGCCCTATGGCCGCAGCCTTATGGATTTTGATCCTCCTGCTCCTCCTCTTCCCCGGGCTGCCAGCCTCCAAGGGAGGGCACAAAGAAGTGATTGAGCCGGATGCCGAACCGATCGGACAAGCGCAGCAGAACCTTCACCCCCGTCCGGCGGGGCAGGGTCCCTTCTTCGATTTTCGTCAGGGTCGCCGTGGTGACTCCCATGATTTTGGCCATGCGGGTTTTGGACAGGCCCGTCCGCTCCCGCAGATACCGGAGGTTCGCACAAAGCTGCCTGATTGCCTCTTCTTTGGTCATGGTTTCCCGTCCTTTCTACATATAAAATATGTTGTTTTGATCATTATTACATATTTTATATGTGAAGTCAATGCCTGATTCTGATTGTGTGATAATTTAAAGAGGCGAGGTGATGTCGGTGACATTTGCACAGAAAGTAAGGCTGCTGAGAGAACAAATTGAGCCTCCAAAAACACAAACCGCCGCTGCCATGGAAATGGGGATATCGCAGCAAAAATTGTCGCAAATTGAGTTAGGTCGATTTGAGCCCTCTTTAGATGATATCGTCATCCTTTGTAAATACTATAACGTATCTGCGAATTATTTGTTGGGGCTTCCCCGTGAGATGCCCTATCCAGATAGATAAAAGGAACATCCGACTAGAGTGGGGAACGCATCCCTTTATTCTGAGTGGATGTTCCTTTCTTTATGGAATTTCGAAGATCTTCGTCCCTAGCATAACATATTCAATTTGTAGGATTTTTTTCGCGTCGCCTTTCCGCCGGCATCTGGGCATAGAAAAAGCCCGGAGCAGGGAGTTTCCCTCGCTCCGGGCGGGTGTTTTGCTTTTTCTATACGAGCTCGGGCTGCCAGTCCTCATCCGGGTGCAGCCGCCCGTCCGGCCCCCGCAGAAACGCGCTGCCCACCGACGCGTCCAGCAGCTCGATCACATCCGGGTCGTAGTTGCACAGGGTATTCAGCCCGTACACGTCGGCGTGGCCCGGATCGTCCAGATACTCCTGGGTTTCGTCCCCGGAGAGGAACCGCCAGCCGCTGTCCGGCTGGTCGGGCATGGGCTCCTCCCGGTAGCAAAACCCCACCTTGCATCCGTCCACCATGATCCGGTCGCTGACGATGCAGCCCTCCTGGGAGGAAATCAGGGGCTTGATCTTTTCCATGGGGATGGCGTAGGGCTTGGGCGGCGGCGCGCAGACGTTTTTGCGGTGAATGTCCACCAGGTCCGGCGCCTCTTTGCCGAACCGGTCGAGGAGCGCGTCCGCGCCGTGCTTCACCTTAAAGTCCATCTCCTCCTCGTAGAGGGGAAGCACCTGGTAAAACCGCACCGTTTCCCCGCCGGGCAGGCGGCAGGCCATGGCCTCCTCCCCGAACCGGTAGGGAAGCTCTAAAAGCACTCCTGAAAACTGGGTGTTCGGCGCGAGCGGCTCCCCGTTTGGCACCGTGTGCCCCCAGCCCAGCCACGTGTCCTCGCTGCCGGGCAGACGGGCGAGGATTTTGAGCCAGCGAAGGGGCCAGTAGTCCTCTTCCTCGCTGCTGTTTACGTCCCACTCGGGCGGCAGGCAGAGAACCATTTCCGCCCGCTCGAAGCCATGGCCTTCCAGGCCGTCGGGCAGGTGCATCTTGTGGGCGCCCATCCCCATGGTCACCAGGGTATAATAATCGCGGGCCGGGGTTGGGCTGATAATGCCGATGTCCACCTGGATGTCCGGTGAGGCGATTTCCTGGAACACGTTGGCGAACTGGCCGAAATGCTTTTGAATATGGGTTTCGAGGGCGTTTCGTTCTTCCTCGGTATAAAGTTCGGGCATGGGCGTTGGCTCCTTCCGTCCGCTTTTTTCGCGGCGTTATCCTGGTATCATATGTATGACGGGGAGGCGTTTCTCATTCGTGCAGCGTAAACTGCCACGAGCAGCAGCAGGACGGATCGGTGACCTCCGGATAACAGCTCAGCGCCTTGCAACCAATCCGGTCGTCAATCACCTTGGCAAACCCGGCGTATTCGATGACCCCCACCGGCTTGCAGGGGTGAAACTCCATCCCCTTTCG
>CAMLYM010000023.1 GCA_946491705.1 uncultured Clostridia bacterium | reverse complement strand
GACATAGAGGAAGCAAAAAAGGAAGAAAAAGATACATAATGAAAGAGAACCCCGCCCTGCCCAATATCCGAACAGGCCGGGCTTTTTCGTTTCTCAGAGGCATGGGCGCAGGAAACGCGCCCATGCAGCGCCGCTTGAAGACGGCCTATGGGTTGGTTACGGGAGAGCCCCTTACCGAGAACAGAAGAATTCCTGCCCAGCCGCGCCTTTTCTTTCGGAGGGCGTGGAAGAAGCCGATTGGGAAGAGAGCGGAGCGGAGGACTCCGGAAGGACGGACGGGGTGTAGGGATAGGGCCGCGCGTAGGGACTCGTGTCCACCGGCGGTACATAGGTAAGCGAGCCGTGCTCCGCTAGATAATAGTAGATTTCTCTCATAAGATCACCCATGCGGTTCGGATCGTCTACGGAATAATCGCCGGTGATACATGGCTTATCATATCCATCAAAGCAGGAAAAGCCCGTATCCAAGGTATAGCGAATGCGCCCGCCGCCTTTCACAGTAAACTCCAGAGAGTAGCTCCAGCCTCCGACACGGTGCAAGGGCGATCTGGAACGTCTGTGAAAACGAAAGGTATCCAATTCCTCAAGAACCTGAGCGATGTATGCGGTATCAGGGGTTTCATATCGCGCATAGAGCCAAGCGTCAATTTCCATGGATTCAATTTCCTCTGCTTTGAGAGAAATCGCGTCGGAAAAGCCGATGTTTGCATAGAGGGCGTAATCCACCGCGTACCAGATTCCGCCCGCCAAGAGCACCAGCAAAAGAAAAAGAGGGAACCGATGGGGCTTCCAGGACCACTTTATCATCATATGGCCTCCTTTTTCTCTGTTTTGTCATCTAAGAAAATCAGGTGGATTTTCCCTTATCGTGGGAACTGTTTTTCACATCCAGTCTATCAGAGAAAAGATTGTAAAACAACGTTACGTAAGAAACCCGCCTGCCTTTTTATAGGCAGGCGGTTTTCTTGCTATTTGTTTTCCTCCACCGTGCAGCGCCCTTCAAAGCAAACGCCCCGTTCGGTTACACCGCGAAACAGGAAGGCGTTTTTTTCGTTTTCGTCCGCCCCGGCGTGGATGGCGATTTCCTCGCCTTCCCGGGCTTCCTTGAGAAAAGAAATCTGATACCCGGTCAAAACCCGCCCGTCCATGCTGCCGGGAATGAAATCAGTCAGCAGGTCGGCATAAACGGTGTTATTGAGATGGCCGTTGTAATCAGTATCCGAATAGCGCACAGTGCGCACCCCCACTTGCGGCAGTTCGTCGGGGATGATGAGCTTGCCCGGGTCGGGTGCGCCCACCTGCTCCGTCGGCTGCATGTGGATATCGTACTTTTCGAAGAACACCTTCGGCCGAAGCACCCGGTGGGTATGTGGGTCGATCATCGCAAAGGTCGTCACCGATTCCACCGCTGTCTCTCCCTTCGCATCCGTGAAGCGGTAGCAGCGGATGAACTGGGCCCCTTTGTTTTCCCGGTGCCAGGTGGTCAGAGAAAAACGTTCCTCCAGCGTAAGCGGACGATAAATTTTGCAGCTGGTACGGGACAGAACAAATACCAGCCCATTGTCGTAAAGCTGCGCGTAGGACATGTTCCCGCCCGACAGATGCAGTTCGCCCACCTCCTGCTGGTACTTGAGGATGGAAGAGGGCTTTAAGTGCCGGTGCTGGTCCCCGTCAAAGGTTCCCACGTGCCCGGGCATGGTATATTGAGGCGGATATCCGCCGACAAATTCGCTCACAGAGAATCCCCTCCTGATTCAGCCGTTACCGAGACATGCTCTCCCTTTGCCTGCAGCTTGAGCACACTGGGTGGATTGTCGCACTGGTTCACCAGAATGGTGGCAATGCGATCCTCCACCTCCCGGCGGATAATGCTGCGCAGATCCCGGGCGCCGTGCTTGCCATGGCCTGCCAGCTTCGCAAGCAGTGCGTTGACATCTTCGTCCCAGAAGATGGAGATGCCCTTTTCGTCCACAGCCTCTTTGAGCTCACCCAGCATAAGGTCAGCAATCTTTTTCAGGTCTTCCGCGTCCAAGGGCCGGAATACCACAATTTCGTCCACTCGGCTCATGAATTCGGGACGCAAGAAGTCAGACAGGGCTTTGAGCGCCCGGTCCCGGCTAGCGTCGTAGGCGGACTTGGCAAAGCCCAGCGCATTGGTATCCCGGCTGCCGGCGTTGGAGGTCATGACAATAACCGTGTTTTCAAAATTCACCGTCCGGCCATGGGCGTCGGTCACCTTGCCCTCGTCGAGAATTTGCAGCAAAATGTTCATCACATCCGGATGCGCCTTCTCGATTTCGTCGAACAGCAGCACCGAATAAGGCTTGCGGCGGACCTTCTCAGTCAGCTGCCCCGCCTCGTCATACCCCACATAGCCCGGAGGAGAACCGATGATGCGGGAAACCGAATGCTTTTCCATGAATTCGGACATGTCCAGACGGATGAGCGTCTCCGGCGTATCGAAGAGCTCCGCTGCCAGTACCTTCACCAATTCCGTTTTGCCCACGCCGGTGGGGCCAACGAAAATGAAGGAAGCCGGCCGGCGGCGTGTACTGATCTGCACACGGCTGCGGCGCACGGCAGCCGCCACGGCGGACACCGCTTCCGACTGGCCGATGATTTTCTTGCCGAGTGCCTCCTCTAAGTGAGACAGCCGTTTAAGCTCCGACTGCTCTACCCGAGCGGCGGGAATCCCCGTCCACAGCTCCACGACCTTGGCAAGGTCGCCCTTGGTCACAGCATTGCCAAGCGCCGTCGGCGCCAGCTCGTCGATTTTCGTCTGAAGTTGGGCGATTTGGGCCCGCACCGAGGCGAGAGTCTCGTAATCGGTAAATTCCGGGTCCTCCGCCATGCTTTCTTCCCGCTCGCTCAGCTCCTTGGCCCGTTCCACCGCCTTGTCGTACTCTAGAATCACGGTATTGCGCAAAGAAGCATGGGCGCAGGCTTCGTCCAACAGGTCGATGGCCTTGTCAGGCAAAAAGCGGTCGGTAATGTACCGTTCCGAAAGGGAAACGGCGGTGGCAAGAAGCGAATCCGGAATGGAAACCCGGTGGTAGGCTTCATAATAGTGCTTGATGCCCTTGAGCATCTCCACCGTTTCCTTTATCGAAGGTTCCTCCACCGTCACCGGCTGGAACCGGCGTTCCAAGGCGGAATCCTTCTCGATATACTTGCGGTATTCGGTAAAGGTAGTGGCGCCGATTACCTGGATCTCTCCCCGGGACAAGGCGGGCTTTAAGATGTTCGCCGCATTCATGGAGCCTTCCGCGTCGCCGGTACCCACCAGGTTATGCACCTCGTCAATGAATAAGATTACGTTGCCGTCGGCCTTTACTTCGTCGATCAGGCCTTTGATGCGGCTTTCAAACTGGCCGCGAAACTGGGTCCCCGCCACCAGAGCCGTCAGGTCCAGCAGGTGGATTTCCTTTTTCGCCAGCCGCATGGGCACATCCCCTGCCGCAATACGAAGCGCCAGGCCCTCGGCAATGGCGGTTTTGCCCACACCCGGCTCACCGATCAGGCAAGGGTTGTTTTTCGTGCGGCGGGAAAGAATCTGAATGACCCGGTAAATCTGCTGGTCCCGGCCGATGATGGCGTCGAGCTCTGAGCGCTTGGCCTTCTCGGTGAGGTTGGTGCAGTACATGTCCAAATACTTGCGCTTTTTGCCGTTCTTTTCCTTTGACCGGCGTCCCCGCTTGGGTGCCGACTCCTCCTCGCCGTCTACTTCCCCGACCACATGCTCCAACTCTTCCTCTTCCGACCCGGGCTGGGCGCCGAAGAGGTTTTGCAAAAACGGATAGGTAGCTGCTCCGCCCGGCTCAAAGTTTTCATCGTCCGGGTCGCCTGCGGCACTAATCATGTCCGTCATCTGTTCGCTTAGATTCTCAATATCGGAGTCGCTGACTCCCATCTTGTTCATCAGGTCGTTGACCGGCTTGATACCCAGTTCCTTTGCGCACACCAGGCAGAGGCCTTCGTTATAGCTTTTGTCGCCTTCCATGCGGGTGATGAACACAACCGCCATGCGTTTTTTGCATCTGCTGCACATCATGATTGATTACCCCCCTGCATCCCAATGGGACGCGGTACAAATATAGGGAACATCGCCCAACTCGTCCGAGTTTTGCGTATCCGTTTGCGAAAGAAAAGGGGCCCGGCCACATTTGTTACAGGCCGCGCCGCCTTTGAACCGTTATTTTTTTGGCGTTGCCTTGAGCAGTTGAAAGAAGAGCATGGCATACCGGATCAAGGCGAACACCATGAACGCCGCTACGATTGCCACCAGAATGGTGATGGCCAAATCGTTCATAGCCGGGATAAAAACAATGACCAGCATCACCGCGTAGAACACCATGGTCGCCACCTTGCCGAACCACAACGCCGCGGTAGGCCGTGCGCCCCGGCGCAGAAGCACCAGGCTGCCGATGCCCATGAGGATTTCCTTTGCAAGGAAGATCAGCACCAGAGGGATCAAAAATTTATTCTGCTGATGCATGATCGCGATGCAGATGACCACCGTCGCCTGAGTAAGCTTGTCGGCAATGGGGTCAAGAATCTGCCCGAGCTGGGTGATTTGATTGAAATGCCGGGCAATATAGCCGTCGAGCATGTCGGTAGCGCCGGAGATGAGAAGCACCACGCCCGCGGAAATCCCGTAGTCCACCGCCGAACGTTCTAGGTACAGATAGATAAACAGCGGGATCAGCAAAATCCGGAACACCGACAGCAGGTTCGGGATAGTCAAATTCTTTTTAAAGTAAGACATATCGGATATCATTCCTTCCGAAGAGCAATTCATTCTGTTTGCCGATTCGTTCTTTTAAACAGCCGCGAACAGCCCTTCGGTAAACTGCAACAGAATGTTGTGATCGAGGACAAAGCGGAACAGGTAAGAGCTTTCGATGGTCTGGGTATTCAGGAAGGGGATGGTGTCTCCCCACAAGGTTATGGCAAACCAGCACAGCGCCGTGACACACAGCGCCATAATGGCGGCGTTTAGTAGCCCCAAGACTCCGCCCAAAAACCGGTTGACGCCCCGCACAATCGGAATGTTGACCACCAGGTTGGCCGTACGGGATAAAAGCCGGATGAGAAACCAGCCCAAAATCAGGAATACCAAAAGCAGGATACCGCGCAGCATGAGGATGACCACCGGTTTTACCACCGTGTCCACAATGGCTGCCGCCGCCGCGGCGCTTTGCCCGGCGATGGACTCCTGAATCTGCGGCGCCAAATCCTGCACCGAATAGCCAAAACTTTCGATGAGCGAGGAAAGGAAGCCAGGAAGGCCCGCAACCGCCTGCCCGATGATGTCCTCCAATTCGGTGGAGGAAACGGTGGCCAGCTGTACCTGTACCCGGTCTACCAAGGCGTTACGCAAGCCTGCGTCAAACAGCCAGTCCGCCGCCGCGAAGGAAAGAAACACCGCCGCGAAGAATACCGCAATGTTCCCCACCGTGCGGATAAAAATAGAGGTAAATCCCCGCCTTGCCGCCGACCAAATGAGCAAAAACGCCAGCGCAACGAGAATCAGATCGAGAAAAAGTCCCATATCAAAAAACAGGCCCCTTTCAGGCAAAATGAGAAGTACACTTGCTTTTCTTAGACGTAGCAAAAAAGAAAAACACTGCTGATTAAAACCAACCATCGGTTTTTCCCAAAACTGCCATAGGCGTAACAAATATACTATAGCACAATCGCCGCCGTATTTACAAGCATATGCTGCATTTTGCCCCAAAATGTTGTAGCCTATCCCATACGAAAACCGGCATGCAGCCGATAGGCCGCATGCCGCACGAAGCTTCCCCTTAACTGATAAAATCCTTGAGCTTGTCGAAAAAGCCCTTGCGCTTTTGGTAATTGTGGTCGGAAGCGTTCGACTCGAATTCCTTGAGCAGTTCCTTTTGCTTTTCGGTCAGGTTCTTGGGGACCTCGATGGTCACCCGGACAAACTGGCTGCCCTTGCCCCGGCCGTTTAAGTGGGGAATACCCCGGTCCTTGAGCTTAAACACGTCCCCAGGCTGGGTGCCCTCGTGCACGTGGTAGCTGACTTTGCCGTCCAGGGTAGGAACCGTGATGTCCGCCCCCAGAGCCGCCTGGGAGAAGGTCAGGGGAATCTCGCACCACACATCGAACCCGTCCCGCTCAAAGAGAGGATGGGGCCGCACGTTGACGGTAATGTGCAGGTCGCCCGCCGGGCCGCCGTTGGCGCCGTAGTCGCCCTGGCCCCGCAGGTTGACGCCCTGGCCATCGTCGATACCAGCCGGGATAGTGACCTCCAGCCGCCGCGAACGTCGGATCTGGCCGGTGCCGCTGCAGTTTTTACAGGGTGTGTCGATGATCTTGCCCTTGCCCCGGCATTTCGAACAGGTGCGCTGGGTCTGCATCACGCCGAAGGGGGTGCGCTGGGTCACCCGGACCTGGCCTCTGCCTCCGCATTCCGGACAGGTTTTCGGGGAAGTCCCCTTTGCTGCACCCGAACCGCCGCATTCCGGGCAGTTCTCCACCCGCGGTGCGTTTACCTCCACCTTGCAGCCCTTGGCCGCCTCCTCAAAGGAGATGGTGACGGCGGTGTTGATGTCCGCGCCGCGTCTTGGAGCGTTGGGGTTGGCAGAGCGGCTGCTGCCCCCGCCGAAGATGGAGCCGAAGATATCGCCTAAGTCCCCCATGTCGCCGAAGTCAAAGCCGCCGAAGCCGCCGCCTCCATAACCGCCGGCGCCGTACCCGCCGCCCGCGCCATAGCTGGGGTCTACTCCGGCATGGCCAAATTGATCGTAACGCGCCTTTTTGTTGCTGTCCGAGAGAACCTCGTAGGCTTCGTTAACCTCCTTGAACTTGGCCTCGGCATCTTTGTCGCCGGGGTTTAGATCCGGATGGTATTGTTTTGCCATCTTGCGATAGGCCTTTTTGATTTCGTCCTCCGACGCGTTTTTTTCCACGCCGAGTACTTCGTAATAGTCGCGTTTTTGAGCCAAAGTAATCCCGCCTTGTATGAAAAGTCATGGGTCGTGGCCGCCGGGCGGCCACATGCGTCTGCTATGTAACCGCTCTTCCATAAACAGGCGAACGCGTAAGGAGGAAACTCCCCCTTACGCGGTACGTCGCCCGGTTTGGTTCAAACGGGTTTCTTATTTCTTGTCGTCATCCACGTCGTGGAACTCTGCGTCGTAAACGTTGCCGTTTTCATCGGTCTTGGGGCCGTCGTTGGGCGTGCCGGCACCGGAGGAAGCTTGCTGCTGAGCGGCGTTATAGATTTTCTCGCCCACCTTCATCAGCGACTGCTGCAGCTTCTCCTGGGCGGCCTTGATCATCTCCACGTCGGTTCCCTTGAGCGCTTCCTTGAGGGCGTCAATGTCCTTCTGGACCGCGTCTTTTTCCGCCGCATCAATCTTGTCGCCTGCTTCGGTGAGGGTCTTCTCCGCCTGGTACACCATCTGGTCGGCGGCGTTCTTCGTGTCTACCTCTTCGCGGCGCTTCTTGTCTTCCGCTGCGAACTGCTCGGCGTCCTTGACCGCTTTTTCAATGTCGTCCTTGCTCATGTTGGTATTGGAGGTGATGGTGATGTGCTGTTCCTTGCCGGTGCCCAGGTCCTTGGCGGACACATGGACGATGCCGTTTGCGTCGATGTCGAAGGTGACCTCGATCTGCGGCACGCCGCGGGGCGCGGCCGGGATGCCGTCGAGACGGAACATGCCCAGGGTCTTATTGTCACGGGCGAACTCGCGCTCGCCCTGCAGAACATGGACTTCCACGGAAGTCTGCCCGTCGGCAGCGGTGGAGAACACCTGGCTCTTCTTGGTGGGGATGGTGGTGTTGCGGTCGATGACCTTGGTCATGACGCCGCCCATGGTCTCGATGCCCAGGGACAAAGGCGTAACGTCCAGAAGCAGCAGGCCCTTAACCTCGCCGCCCAAAACGCCTGCCTGGAGCGCCGCACCGATGGCCACGCATTCGTCGGGGTTGATGCCCTTGAAGGGCTCTTTGCCGGTGAACTTCTTGATGGCTTCCTGCACCGCGGGAATGCGGCTCGAGCCGCCCACCAGAAGGATCTTATCCAGCTCGTTTACGGAAAGGCCGGAGTCCTTGAGGGCCTGGCGAACCGGGCCCATGGTGTTTTCCACCAGATCCGCGGTCAGCTCGTTGAACTTGGCACGGGTAAGCGTCATGTCCAGATGCTTCGGGCCGGTGGCGTCGGCGGTGATGAAGGGGAGGTTGATCTGGCTGGTGGTCACGCCGGACAGCTCGATCTTTGCTTTTTCCGCCGCTTCCTTTAATCGCTGCATGGCCATCTTGTCATTCGACAGGTCCACGCCGGTTTCCGCCTTAAAGTTCTGTACCATCCAGTTGATGACCCGCTGGTCGAAGTCGTCGCCGCCCAGGCGGTTGTTGCCGGCAGTGGCCAGCACTTCCTGCACACCGTCTCCCATCTCGATGATGGATACGTCGAAGGTGCCGCCGCCCAGGTCGTAGACCATAACCTTTTGATCGGTTTCCTTATCAATGCCGTAGGCGAGCGCCGCGGCAGTGGGTTCGTTGATGATGCGCTTGACCTCCAGGCCCGCGATGGTACCCGCGTCCTTGGTGGCCTGGCGCTGGGCATCGGAGAAGTAAGCCGGGACCGTGATGACTGCCTCGGATACCTTCTCGCCCAGGTACGCTTCCGCGTCCGCCTTGAGCTTTTGCAGGATCATGGCGGAGATTTCCTGGGGCGTATAGGTCTTGCCGTCGATGGTGACCTTGCGGTTGGTGCCCATGTCCCTCTTAATGGAAGCGATGGTGCGGTCGGGGTTGGTGATGGCCTGGCGCTTTGCCACCTGGCCCACCATGCGTTCGCCGTTCTTGGAAATCGCCACCACCGACGGGGTAGTGCGAGCGCCTTCCGCGTTGGTAATGACGACCGGTTCGCCGCCCTCGATGACCGCGACACAGCTGTTCGTCGTACCCAAATCTATGCCGATTACCTTTGCCATACTGAAATTCCTCCTAAACGGTTTGATTTTCTATATGTGAATCTATGAAAAACGCTGCAAACGTTAATTGGCTACCTTGACCATGCTGTAACGGATGACCCGGTCGCCGGTTTTATAGCCCTTCTGGAAGCACTCGACGATTTCGCCGTCTCCCGCTTCCTCGTCCTCCACATGCATCACCGCATGATGCAAGGACGGGTCGAGCGTTTCGCCCACCGTGGGGATTTCCTCCACCTTGAGCTTTGCAAGGGCATCGAGAAACTGCTTGTGGATCATTTCCACACCCTTCTTAATGTCCTGCGCGTCCCCCTGGGCGGTCAGCGCCCGCTCCAGATTGTCAAGCGCCGGGAGAAACTCCGCAACCGTCGACGCCTTCGCGTCGTTCCAAGTAGCGTCCTTTTCCTTGGCGGTGCGTTTGCGGTAGTTGTCGTACTCCGCCGCCGTGCGCAGCAGCAGCTCCTTTTGCTCTTTGAGCTCCTTTTGCAGCTGCTCCACCTGCGCCTGCAACGGATTTTCCGCCTCAGGCTCCTTCGCCGTGTCCTGCTCCTGATTTTCCGCCGCTTTGTTTTGAACCGTCTCGTTTTCCGCGGCCTTCGTTTCCGCCTTTGCGTCTTTCTTTTTCAATGTGCGTCCCACCTTCTATGTTTGTTGTGAATCCGCTTGTGACCCGCCTCCTTCGTCCAGGTCCTCCGATAGGAGGTTGCCTAAACGCAGGGCGAAATATTCAAGGCTTGGGATGATTTTTGAATAATTCATCCGGCTCGGTCCGATGACGCCGATGGTGCCGCCCTCCCGGCTGCCCAGCCGGTACCGGGCGATGACCACGCTCGAACCCGACAGCTCCGGGGTGGGGCTTTCGCTTCCCAGCACCACGTTCACGCCTCCGTGGTATTGATGGAGCAACTCGGCAAGCTCCTTGCGCTTGGCTAAAAACTCCATAAGCCGCCGTACGTGCTCCCCGTCAAACTCCGGATGGATCAGCAGGTTCGCCTGGCCTTCCAGCCGTACCTGCGCCTGTGCCGCCTCGCTCGCCGTCTCGTACAGGCCGATGAGCAGCGGGGTCATGGTGAAGGCGTGTTCCCCTAAAGACGCGGCCAGCGTCTGGACAAAGGGAAGACAGATGTCCGACAGGGGCACGCCGCAGACATGTTCGGCCGTCACCCGGCGAAACCGTTCGCACAGCTCCGGGGTAATGTCCGTGTCGGTCTTAAACAGCTTCGATTTCATCATGCCCGCCGACGTGACCAGTAAAAGGATGGCTAGCCGCCGTCCCGCCGCGATCAGCTCGCATTTGAGAATGACCGCCGTCTCGCTTTCCGGGGTGGTGGACAATGCCGCAAACCGGGTCAGCTGCGCCAATGCCAGCGACGCGTTTTCCAAAAGCCGTTCCGGGTCGTCGGCGTGTTCTCCTAGCATCGTATCGATAAACCGGCGCTCTTCCTTTGTTACCGGGGCATGGGACATAAGCTTGTCAATATACAGCCGGTATCCTTTCGGGGACGGAATCCGCCCAGCCGAGGTGTGCGGCTGCTCCAAGAGGCCAAGCTCGGAAAGCTCAGCCATGTCGTTGCGGATGGTAGCAGAGGAAACCGCTCGGTCGAGGGCCTCCTGCAACGCTTTGGAACCAACTGGTTCGCCCGTGTTGATGTAAGCCTCGATGAGAGCGGACAGCACCTTTAATTTGCGCTCACCAAGCTCCATGGTTACAAACCTCCAGACTGTTTTAGCACTCAATAACTTAGAGTGCTAATCTGAGTATTAATTTACCATTCCCGTTCTTCTTTGTCAAGAGGCCATTTGTAAATACTTTATGTACAAACGAAAAAAGGCGGCCACCCCGGTATGGGGCGGCCGCCTTTGGCATGTTCTTTAAACAAGGGCATAGAAGAGGGCGCTGCCGAAGGAGAAAAGCCCCACCAGAAAAACGCATGCATACTGGGGCCAGCGGATGGGTCGTTTCGCCCGCTCGGTTATCATTTGCCCGGCCAGCGCCAGGAAGAACCCGCCGCATAAAATGGCCGACGCCATATACCGCACGTCCATGGTACAGGCGTGAGGCATTTGAAAGCAGAAGTTTAAGTAAGAGGCTGCTTGCAGCAGCACGTTCCCGGCAAGCAGGGCCAGCGGGAGCCGAGGGCCCCGACCGAACCCTTTGACAAGGCAATAGACAAACGCCGCTGCAATCAGCAAAAGCATCGCCAGGTTTGCATAGACGAGAACCCAGGCGAAGGGGGCGAGGGACTGGTAGCTGGCCTCGCCGAAGAGGGAGTTCTTGACCACGTACATGGGGATGTTGTAATCGTCCGCCACCGACACGTAGGGAGAGCCGGTGAACTGGTCAAAAGGCAGGGAAAAGAGCCGCTGGAAAACGGAATAGTTGCCCACATACTGAAAGCTGTCCTCCGGCAGCATGGGTACGTAGCCGAAGGGCTGGCCGAAGCGCAGAAAATTGCGCACCGAGTACCATAGCCCCAGCGGCGCGCATACCGCCCCAAAGGCCGCGAACTGGCCCACCAAGCGTCCCTTTTTCCTCGATTTGAGAAACCCATACAGCAGCACGGGCGCCACCAAAATCGCCACAATGCCGCAGGAGAGCTTGGTCATCATGCCAAGCCCGATGCACAGCGCCAGCAGCAGGATGTTGCCGAAGGTCTGCCGATAGTACCACCGGATGGTAAACAAAACGGTAAGCAGGAAGAACAGGAGCATTAGAATGTCGTTGTTGATGCCGCTGCTCATGTAGAGCATGGTGGGGTGGAAGGCGGCGAAGAGAAGGGCGCACAGCTGAAAAACCGGGGAAAGACGGAAATAGGCGAGAATCTTTTGAAGCACCACTAAAATCGCCATGGAGTAGAAGACGGTCAGAAGCTGGATGTTTTCCACGCACCGTTCCACCGAGAAACCCAAAAGCAGCCCCGCCTTGACCCACAGGGCTGAGATTATATGATGAAGGGGCGGCTGGTAGAACTGCCAGTCGTCGCTCTGAGGAAGGGTTCCCTCTTCCCAGAGAAGCTGCATGTATCCCAAGTGCCCCTGACCGCCCAAGCCCTCCACGTCGTGCTGGCGGATGGTATAAGGCGTAGCGGCCATGTAAAGAATACGGAGGAACAAGGCCCCCGCCAGCATGAGAAACACCGCCTGCTGCAAGGTAAGCTTGCCCGACAGGTACCGGGCCGCCCCCACGCAGGCGGCCGTCCCTACCAGAAGCAGCAGCACGGCCCGCCAGACGGCGCTTTGAAACAAGGTGATTTGGCTCTGGTCGAAGAAGAAAAAGAGCAAAAGGAGAATCCCGCCCGTCGCCGCCAGAAAGGGGGCGAAGCGGATGGACGGGGGAGAACCGATGGCAGTGTGCGGATTCAACAGACCGCCTCCTTGCGTCGTCAGATGGATTCGGGCCATTTTGACCCGTCAGGATACGGACAGGACAGGCCCTTCTTTCTTGCCCGCACCAGCACGAAACAGCCGCAGTACCGGCAGGCCCCGTCAAAGAGGGCGCCGCACTTCTGACAGACTTTCAGCCTCGCCTGATAGGCCTCGTCGCTTACACACCGTTCCTCGGGCAGGGAAGCGGCGTATTCTTCCACCGTCCGGCGGAAGGCTTCCCCGTCCGTCCGTTCCAGGCAGCGGGGGCAGGGGACCGGATGGGTCATCGGACCGTCACCACCGCCACCGATTTGGCCGGCAGGGTGAAGGATAGGACGTCCTCATTTAAGGTTACGGGAAGAGACATCGGCTTAACCGTTTCGCCCGCCTCAAAATCGTTGCCGGCGTTCATGGCATGTGCCGTGAGCACCCGGCCGGCGGCTTCCTGCACCGCTTTGCCCCGAAGTTCACAGGTAACCGATTCGCTTTCATTGGGACTCAGGTTGCACAAAGTCAGGTTTACAGCCCCGTCCTCCGCCAAGGAGGAGGAAACGCTTACCTTGGGCAAGGTAATTTCCCCGAAGGTATAGTCGGGCGTCTGCACCGCCGCGTCAAGGAGCTTCGCATCCTGATGGACGGCGTACATTTCGAATACGTAATAGGTGGGCGTGCGGACCATTTTCGCCCCGTCGGTGAGGATGGGAGCCTGAAGGACGTTGACCAGCTGGGCGATGTTCGCCATCTGTACCCGGCGGCTGTGGCGGTTGAAAATGTTCAGAGACAGCCCCGCCAGCACCGCGTCGCGCATAGTATTGCGCTGGTAGAGGAAGCCGCGGACGGTGCCCGGCTCCTCGTCGTGCCAGGCGCCCCACTCGTCCACCAGCAGGCCGATGCGGTTTTGGGGGTCGTATTCGTCCATGATGGCGGTGTGCCGGACGATTTCTTCCTCGATTCCCGCCGCGTCTTTGAGCATTTCGGCCCATTCGGCTTCCCCGAACTGGGTGGCAGACCGGTTCTTTTTATTATAGGAGTAATAATGCAGCGTCAGCCCGTCCATAAAAGGGGCCGCTTCCCGCATGAGAACTCTCGTCCACTCATAATCGCCCCGGTTGGGACCACAGGCGATTTTATAGAGCTTATTGTCCCCATAATTGAGGCAATAGGTAGAGAACCGGCGGTACAGGTCTGCGTAATACTGGGGCCGCATGAAGCCGCCGCAGCCCCAGTTTTCATTGCCCACACCGAAATACTTTACCTTCCACGGTTCCTTGCGGCCGTTTTCCTCCCGAAGCTTCGCCATGGGGGATACCCCGTCAAAGGTCATGTACTCGATCCATTCCTGCATTTCCTGAACCGTGCCGCTGCCTACGTTGCCGTTGATATAGGGCTCGCATCCCAGCTGCCTGCACAGCTCGAAGAACTCGTGGGTGCCGAAGGAATTGTCCTCCACCATTCCGCCCCAGTGGACGTTGATCATCTTTTTGCGGGACTCTTTGGGTCCGATTCCGTCCTTCCAATGGTAGGTATCCGCAAAGCAGCCGCCCGGCCAGCGTAGCACCGGGATCTTCATTTGTTTGAGCGCCTCCACCACGTCGGTGCGCATACCGTTGCGGTTTGGAATCTGGGAATTCTCGCCCACATAAAGTCCTTCGTAGATACAGCGGCCCAGGTGCTCGGCAAACTGGCCGTACAGGTTGCGGTTGATGGTGTGCTGAGGCTGGTCGGCGTTGATGGTAAGGATCGCCATAGTGTCATCCATCCTTTGTGTGAATCGTTATTTTTATAAGGAGAACCTGGAAAGAGCCGGAGCCTTTCGTCCCCGTGCCACCGGGAGAAGATTTTCTCGCTCCAAAACCTTTTTTGCCTTTATAGGCTCATGAGGGAAAGGTCGATTTGATATTCCGGGGAAAGCTGCGCTTGCTCGATGCGGCAAGCCACGCCGTTTTCCAGCTTGGGCGGGCAGTCAAAGAAAATGTCGTCCCCTTCCCGGTAGGCGGTGATTTCCAGGCGCACATCTGTGTCCCCTTTGATCTCAAAGCGGGATAAGCCAATGTCCCACACCCCGTCAATGTAATAGGTGTCTGCCGCCAGGGCGCCGTCTAAGTAAAGCCGCGCCTCGCTGCCGGCCCAATGAAGCTGCAAAAACAGGTCGTGAATGCCCTTCGGCTCGCAGGAGATGGTTACCTTCCAGGTCCGTACGTTTTCCTTCATGCAGGGTATCTCTTCCAGACGGAGCTGGGTTTCTACCGGTGTAAGCGCCAGGGAATGCCGATAATACCCGGTAGCGGGGTCGGTTCCTTGGCAGGTTACCTGTACGCCGTCGGTTTTTACCTGAGGCGGCAGGGCATGAGGGGTACACACCGCCGTGAACGCCGTCCGAGAAAAGAGGGCGGCGGTTTCCCCGTCGTCTATGACAAGGCCCGGGAAGAAAATCGCCTGGCCGTTTGACAGAAAGGAAAGAGTCAGCGCCGCCTCATAGGGCAGGCAGCGCAGCCGCACGGTCCCGGATTTCCCTTTTAGGGTGGCGGCCATCGCCTTTTTCGGATCGGACACAGACAAAACAAGCAAATCCTCCGCCTTGTCCTGCACCCCGTTTTCCAGCGCCGTTACGGTAACACCTTTGAGCGCAAACTGCCCGGGAATCCCCTGCGGCGTGAAAAAGAGATATTCAGGCGTATCGTCCACCACCGTGCGCCCAATCGGCTGGGCGGTGGCCCAAGGAAGGGACACCCCGTCCAAAGACAGCCCGAAGGGAAGGATGGCCCGGCAGCCGTTTGAAAGGGTCAGGTCCGGGAACGTTACGGGTCCGATCTTGGTTTGCAGGGCAATGGAAAGAACCTTTTGGGTCATGACTCGTTTGCGCTGGTAGTTGTTGAGAAAGAGAAAGCCGCTTTTCCCGTCCGTTTGGATGGACAGGCGCGGCGTATCCATGTCCTCCGCTTCCTTAGAGTTGACAGGCGGGATCACCGTTTCCATCGCAGTCAGCGCGCCGCCGAACTCTTTGAGGAAAAAATGCAGCAGTTTACAGGTGTGATACGCGTCGTTTGCCTGGCCGAACTCGCCAAGCGGCGCCTGAAAATCGTAGCTGAGCTTGGGGTAGTTGTTGTTGCCGCCGGTCTGGCGGGATTCCTCGAAAGAGGAACGGCGCCCCATGGGATTCGTGCCCCCATGGTACATGTAATATCCTACCAGGTTGACCCCGGAAGCAAGCTTCGATAAAATCATGGCCTGGGTGTCGTCCCCGGTGACCTTGATGCGGCGATGATGAGTGGGCATCAGGCCGCCCCCCAGCTCCGCCGTGGAGAAGGGATAACGCGCAATGTCGCAGGTAAAGCCGTCGTCGTCCGCCTCCCGAAAGTCGGAGGCGATGGCAGTATCGTTGAGAAAGGGTTCGATCAAATAGTTGACGTTGGCGGGCAGCTCATTGGTATGCTGGGTCCAGGGCGCTTCTACATAGCCGCCCAGCACCGGCAGCATCTCGTCGTCCACCACGATACCGCCGCCCCAGGCCGTCGCCGTGTAAAAAGGAACGGCAAAGCCCTCCTCCACGGCGATCCGCTTGAGGGTGCGCAGATGCTCTTTTCCCGCTTCGCCCGTCAGGCCGCCCACATGGCCGTACTCGTTTTCCAGCTGCACCCCGATAATGGGGCCGCCCTGGGAGAAGAGCAGGCCGTCCACCTGCTTATAAATGTTGTGATAAAAGCCACGCACACAGTAAAAATAGCCCTCGTTGTTCTCTCGCAGCGGAAAAGGCTTTTTCATAAGCCAGTCGGGAAACCCGCCGTTGCGGCATTCCCCATGGACCCAGGGCCCGATGCGAAGGAGCAGGGAAAGCCCGTGTCTGCCGCAAAGGGCTACAAACCGGCGCAGGTCTTTGTTCCCGCTCCAGTCCCACTGGCCCTCAATTTCCTCGTGGTGAATCCAGAATACATAAGTGGCCACCACGTTAATTCCGCCGGCTTTCATCTTCAAGAACTCTTCCTCCCAGCGATTGCAGGGAAAACGGGAAAAGTGAAATTCGCCCATAACCGGGAACCAGGGCTTGCCGTTTTTCTCAAAATAACCGCTGTTGGCCGATAAGGTTTCCCCCTTGGGCGACATGCCCAGAAAGGGGAGCGGAGTCGTCTTTTTGGCTTCATAGCCGGATACATCCAAGGACAGACGCATGATTTCTCCCTCCATAGAAGGCTTCCTTTGCAAAATCGACTCAAACGCCGATGCTACGCTCATTTTACCAGCATGTTCCTACCCGCGCAAGGGGCCAAAACACAAAAGATTTCCTTTTCCTTGGAAGTGTTTCTTTTGGGTTTGACGACGGGACAAAGGCGCGGTACAATAAAGCAGCAACCCCCAACGAAAGGAGCGAACACATATGGAAAAAACCGCGCCCTTTTCCGGCTTTACACAGGACACCATCGACTTTTTGTGGAACCTGCGGCTCAACAACAACCGCGCCTGGTTTGAGGAGCATAAGGCGGAGTACCGCCGGCATCTTTTCGATCCCTTCACCAGCCTTTCTAAGGAACTGACTGAATTTGTGTCCGGGCTCGACCCGAATCGTCTTTTCAACGTGCGTATTTCCCGCATTTATAAGGACATGCGTTATTACCACGGCGACGCGATTTACCAGGACCATCTGTGGACAGCGCCCAAACCTGCCGTGGAGAACTGGAAGACGGTCCCTATGTTCTACTTTCAGTTAAGACCCGAGGCCTACGAATACGGCATGGGGTATTTTGACGCCGCCGCCGAAACCATGAACGCCCTGCGCGCCCGCATCGACGCAAATCCCGCCGAGTTTGAAGCGGTGCGAAAGGCGGCCGAAAAGGCGGATGCCTTTGCGATGCTCGGTTATCTTTATAAAAAGAAATACGCTGGAAAACCGCCCGAAATCGCCCAGTGGTACCAGCGCAAGGAGCTTTACTTCCAGGCGACCCGTCCCATTGATGAGAAGGTTTTTTCCCGGGCGTTGCTCGAACAGGTAAAGGCAGATTTTACCTCCATCCTGCCCGTGTATCAATACCTGTGGTCTCTTTGCCCCCAGGAAAAGGTGAGCCGATGAGACGAAGAAAAACGCCGGTTTTGCGTGCCCTTCTGGTCGTTCTGGACCTGCTGCTTCTTCTCTGGTGCGCGTCCCCGATTTTCAGCGGGGTGTGGCACGTGGGGATGACCGGGGCCGCGGCGGCAGAACTTGCCGTATTGGTGGTATTGTTGTTCTGGCCCGGCTTTAAAAGGCTTGTTTGCGCCGTCTGGTCCAAATGGGCGGGGAAGGCGGCTCTTTGCGCCCTCGGCGTTGTTCTTGCCGCGGGAATCGGGACATGCCTGGTATTTACCGGGCAGATGCTCTATGCCGCTTATGGAGGCCCTGCCCCCCAGAGCCACACGGTGGTCATTCTCGGTGCGAAAGTGGACCCAGCCGGGCAGCCTTCCGCCGCCCTTGCCGCCCGGTTGGATTTGGGCGCTGCCTATCTGCAGGAGCACCCGGACGCGGTGTGCCTGGTGACCGGAGGCCAGGGAGCCAACGAACCGGTCAGCGAGGCGAAGGCCATGCAGGCGTACCTGTCCGCCAAGGGGATCGACCCGTCCCGCATTTTGCTGGAGGACCGGGCGACCGATACCCGGGAAAACCTTTCCTACTGTGCCGCCATCCTCAAAGAGCAGGGCCTTTCCAGCCAGATCGTGCTGGTGACCGACGGGTACCACCAGTGGCGTTCTCAGATGCTTGCCAGGGAAGCGGGCCTTTCGCCCCAGCCGCTGGCAAACGCCACCCGGTTTGATATGCTGCCGGGCTATTGGGTGCGAGAGTGGTTCGCCCTGGCGGAATATCTCTTTTTAGGCGGCTGACCGGCAAAGAAGCATATAGAAAAACCTGTCTGTTTCAAGCGAGAAGGAGGGGGCTGACGTAGCGTCAGCCCCCTCCTTTTCCTACAAAACCAGCCGATGCCGATAGGGATGCCTTTGCGCCTGCACTTGGCAAGGCCTAATAAGCGCCGGGGCAATCGGTTCAACTCTGCGGGTACCCGATCTTCAAAGACATCCCTTCCACCGCAACCCCGGGGCTTCTGGTGATGGGAAGCTTCTGCTCGGCGGAAAACCCGATGGTTTCCCCGTCACGAAGGACCACGTCCTGTGCCAGCACGTAATAGGACAGGTCAAAGAGAAAGTCCCGCAGGTCGCCCGGGCTTGCCGGCGTGTCCAGCACCTCGATTTCGTCCTTTCCGAAGGCATTAAGGCCGTAGGTATAGCCGCAGATCCCGTTTTCCGTGCGGTATAGCCCGAAGTAGACCCAGTTGAGCAGAGGCAGTTCCCCTTCCTTCATGGTATCAGCCGCCTGCAGGTAAAAGCCCGGCTCGAACACCGTCCCGCAGGCGTAGACGCCGAGGGCATTCTCCTGCTTTAAGCAGGCGGCGGTGACCTTGACCCAAAGCCTGGCGATTTCCTGTGCACAACGCTCCTTGCCAAGCACCGCCACCAGAAGGTGGGCCTGGTGGGTCTTGGTCACCTCCACCGCTTGGGGCCACAGATAATTGGTGGCGGCGTTTTGTTCCGCCTCGCCGCCGGGGACCGGGGCGGGCATCAGGCTGACCGCTGCCATCATTCCGTCCACGTCGAAAACCAGACTGTCCCCGCTCTCATCGCCGGCCGCTTCGCCCGGTTCCTGGGAGCAGGAAATCCCCCAATCCGCAAGCAGGTCCGCCTTGTATTTCTCCGGGTCCCACCGGGCGCTTTCCAACAGCACAAAGCTGGCAAAGGGGCCAGTTTCCCGTTCCTCCGGCTCCTGGGAGGCCTGTCTGGCCTGCTCCATCCAATATTCCCGGATCTTTTCCACCATGGCCGTGGCCTTCTCCTTGGCGGTCGCGGGATCGTAGGCTTCCATTTCGCTGAACACATGTCCGCAATGCTGGGATTCTCCTGGCTCATACCCGCCGCATATCCCCAGCAGCCAGGGACCTAAAACGGATTTTTTGTACTTAAAGATATAATAGTGCAAATTATGCAGGTCGAATTCGCCCGCCAGCTCGAGTTTTACCGGGGCTTTTCCCAGCTCCTGCGGATGGGAAAGCCATGCGGCCATTGCGTCTTTCGCGGCGCTTTGCTGTTCATTCATAGGGGTCGCCTTCCTTTCTGTTGAGAGAAATTTTCCGGGCGGCTTTAAGCGCGAAGCGTTCGGGCAAAGGAAACCGCCTGCGGTTATCTCGAGTTTTACAGGGAAGTTTACGCGGATAACCCGTCCATTCGGCGGCGATACTCATGAATTTTGCAGCCGGATGGATATCGGTTTCAGTATACCATGGCAGAGGAAAAAGAACTCTCTTTTTTAGAAGGAAAGCCAGACTTTTGCAAAAAAGCCCGGGTGTCCGGCAAAACCGCCGGACACCCGGGTATGGCTTGGATTTCTCTTTTGTGTGCATCCGCTTTTCAGGGAAGGGGGAAGCCCGTTTAGCGCCTGGCTTCCTTGCGCTTGCGGCTGCCCGCGTGGCCGGCCGGCTTGTACCGACACGGCGCGAATAGGGCCAGGTCCTCGGAAGGCTCGCCCTTGTGCAGTTCAAGCAGCAGTTCGGAGGCAATGTTGGCCCAGAGGATGCCGTTGTCGCCGGGGCACAGGGCGAAATACCAGCCCGGATGCTCCGCTTCTCCGCCGATGATGGGCAGTCCGTCCACGGTGGTGCAGAAGGCGCCCGCATAGTCGTATTCGGCAGACAGGCCCCGGATCCCGGGGAACATGTCCTTGAGATGGGTTTCCAGCTCGCAATACCGCTTGGAAGCCAGATAGGGCATGGAAAGAATGCCGCCGATGCGTCCGCCGCCGTCGATGAAGGAGCTGGACAGGCCGCCGATGATGACCCGATTGTCGGCGGTGGTGCGCAGGTAAAGCTCGGGGCAGTCGTGGTTGCGCAGGATGCTCCGGTCCTCCCAGCCCGCGAACCCTTCCACCGGCTTCGTCGCCATGGCAAAGACGGTGCTCTGGCTGGTAAGGCCGCCGGTGAACTGGGCTGCGTCGTAGCCGGAAGCGCTGACCACCTTGTTGGCGTAGACATAGTGGCGGGTAACCGAGCTTAATACCTGGTCCTGGGTCTGACGCTTGTCGTCGGTGACGATGTTATAAATGCGGGAATGCTCGTAGATCCGGGCGCCCGCTTGCTTCGCCGCTGCCACCAGCGCGTGGGTCAGACGATAGGGGTCCACCTCTGCCGACGCGTTTTTGCTCACGATGCCGCTGGAAATGGGGAAGGAGTACCGGTCCTTCGCCGTCGTCCGGTCGATCAGCTCCACGTCGAAGCCGGTGTGCCGCCGCTTGAGGTATTCCTCGTGGATAAAGCCGTCGTGCTCGGGGCAGTCGCAGTAATAGAGGCTGTCCCGGCGGGTAAAGCCCGCGTTGTCGGGCAGCTCGCCAGCCAGGCGCTCCATTTTGTGCACCGCCGCTTCGGCCATTTCATATACCCGTACCGCCTCATCCGAGCCGATTTTTTCCGTCAGCTCCGTCAGCGTTCCCGCCGCGTCGTATTCCAGTAGCCCCGTGCTTACCGAGGTGCTCCCGTAACCGATGGACGAGCCGGCCAGCAGCACCGTGTCGATCCCCGCCTTGGCAAACTGATAGGCGATCATCGCCCCGGTAAGTCCCGCGCCCACCACGGCCACCTCGCAGCTTTCGTCCTTCTCGAGCCATGGGTACTGTACCGGAACGGCATTTATCGCAGTCCACAAAGGATTTCCATGTACCAAATCCGTCATATTCTCTCCAGCCTTTCAATAATATAGTGTACAACCTTTATTTTGCTTGTTCGGCGGGGCAATATGCATGGCGGACGGAAAAATCGCGCAAAGAAATTTCCGATTTTCTGCAACGTTTTGCCCTCCGTCCTCGTCTTATGGATATGAGAGATGTCTGTATGGACGAAGTTGGTCGATGGGAGGGAGAGCAATGCGCAGCAAAATGTTTTACGGCGTGTCCTGCGCGATCTGTTTGGCGGTGATCGTCATCGGCATTTTGCTGGTGGGGTATTGGCTGGGGCCGGTTATGCTCTTCTCTTCCATCTGACAACGCGCAAAAAAGAGGGCTGGGAACATTATGTTCCCACCCCTCTTTTTCTGTCATAACTATACGCGCTTTATTTTTTCGTCTTTGCCCAGGAATCCTTGAGTGCCACCGTACGGTTGAATACCAGATGGTTTTCAGTCGTGTCCGGATCCACGGTAAAATACCCGTTTCGCATGAACTGGAAGGTCTCGCCCGGCTTTGCGCCTTCCAGGGTCTCCTCCAGCTTGCAGCCGGTGAGAACAACGAGGGAATCGGGGTTTAGATGGTCCTCAAAGCTCTCCACTCCACGTTCGTCCGACGGGTTTTCCGCTGCGAAAAGCCGGTCATAGAGCCGAACTTCGGCATCCACCGCTTTTTCGGCGCTGACCCAGTGAATCGTACCCTTGACCTTGCGCCCGTCCGGCGAGTTGCCGCCCCGGGAAGCAGGGTCGTAGGTTACATGCACCGCTAAGATGTTGCCGTCCTCGTCCTTGTCCGCATGGCTGAACTTCACAAAGTAGGCGCTCTTTAAGCGGACCTCCTTGTCCGGACAGAGGCGGAAATATCCCTTGGGCGGGTCCTCCGTGAAATCCTCCCGCTCGATGTAAAGCTCCTTCGAGAAGGTGACCGTCCGCGTACCCAGCTCCGGCCGGTCGGGGTGCAGCTCGATCTCCAGATCCTCGGTTTTCCCGTCGGGGTAGTTGTCCACAATGACTTTGAGCGGACGCAGCACCGCCATGGCCCGGGGCGCCTTTCTGCTCAATTCGTCGCGCACGCAGAATTCCAGCAGCGCGTAGTCCACCACGCTGGCGGCCTTCGCCACGCCGATGCGCTCGCAGAAGTCCCGGATGGCCTCTGGGGGATAGCCCCGCCGGCGCATCCCGCTTAAGGTGGACATGCGCGGATCGTCCCAGCCGGACACGATGTGGTCTTTGACGAGCTTTAAGCACTTGCGCTTGGAGGTGAGCATGTAGTTTAAGTTCAGGCGGGCAAACTCGATCTGCCGGGGCGGCTGCTCGATTCCCACTTCCCGAAGCACCCAGTCATAAAGGGGCCGGTGGTCCTCAAATTCCAGCGAGCACAGGGAATGGGTGACTTTCTCCGCCGCGTCGGACAGAGGGTGCGCAAAGTCATACATGGGATAGACGCACCACTGATCCCCGGTGCGGTGGTGAGTAGCCTTGAGCACCCGATAGATAATCGGGTCGCGCATGTTCAGGTTGGGGGAAGCCATGTCGATCTTCGCCCGCAGCACCTTCGCCCCGGTTTCAAATTCTCCGGCGGTCATTCGGGCGAACAGGTCCAGGTTCTCCTCCACCGAACGGCTCCGATAAG
>CAMLYM010000022.1 GCA_946491705.1 uncultured Clostridia bacterium | reverse complement strand
GCCATGAATATGGACAAGGCAATGAACCAATTCCGCGCATCTACGGGCAAAAGCGCGGAGGAAATGGACCGGTACCAGGGAATCCTAGAGGATATTTATGCCAACAACTATGGCAAGGACTTTGAGGAAATTGCCAATGGCATGGCCCAAGTTTCCAAGAGTATGGGGGACATGCCGGACGATCAGCTGCAATCCATTACCGAATCGGCGTTTGCGCTGCGGGACACCTTCCAGTACGACGTAAACGATTCCATTAAGGCGGCCGCCGCCATGGTCGACCAGTTCGGCATTGACGGCGACCAAGCCATGAGCCTGATTGCGGCCGGCGCGCAAAACGGATTGGATACCTCCGGCAATTTGATGGACAACATCACTCAATATGCCGGAGAATTTGCGCAGGCGGGCTACAGCGCGGACGACATGTTCAAAATCATGCAGGCCGGCACAGAGCGCTTTGGCGACGAATGGACGGATATGGGGCCGGATGTGGTAGCACAGCTGGCGGACATTCAGGACGGCGCCTATGATACCGCCGACGCCATGGGCACCATCAAGGACATAAAATACGATGATTTGGGCTCCATGCTTGAGGAACTCAAACGCAGCATTGATCTTTTGCTGCTTCCGCTGGGAGAGGCATTGATGCCGCTGCTGGAAACCTTAATGGAAGCGCTCAAGCCGTTGGCGGAAACCATCGGGGATTCTTTAACACCTATCTTTGAAAAGCTCGGCGAGGTCATGACGGTCCTGGCGGAGCCCCTGGGAGCTCTGATCGCCTTTGCAGGCGAGCTGATCGGGCCGCTACTCGAACTAATCGGCAGCTGCCTCGATCCGATCCTCAGTTTGTTTACGCAGCTTTTGGAGCCGCTGATGACCTTAATGGACGGCATTTTGGAGCCTCTGAAGGAGTTGTTCTCCAGCCTGATCGAACCCCTGATGGGCCTGGTCACCATTGCATTGCAGCCGTTGTTTGATATCTTCACGGCGCTTATGGAACCGCTGATGATCCTAGTAAACGCGATTCTGGCGCCGCTGCAAGAATTATTTGCAGCGCTGACACCGGTTCTGGAGACGCTTTTTGCCGCGATTTCCCCCATTCTTACGATTTTTTCCGAATTGATCGGTATGGTAGTCAACTCTCTCTCGCCGGTCATTAACGGCCTTGCAAACATCTTGGGTGGCGTCTTAGGTACGGCCTTTGACGGACTGCGCGGTATTATCGACAGTGTGATGCAGGTGTTTCAGGGGATCATCGACTTTGTAACCGGTGTCTTTACAGGAAACTGGGAACAGGCGTGGAACGGCATCGTCGACATCTTTAAGGGGATTTTTAATCTTATCCCCACCATTATCGAGGGGATTTTAAACGGTGGCATCGGGATTATCAACGGCCTCATCGACGGCATCAACTTCATTACCGGCGCGATCGGGATCCCTCCTATTCCGCACATTCCCAACATCCAGATTCCCCGCCTGAAAATCGGTTTGGACTATGTACCAAACGATTTCTTCCCGGCGTTTCTCGATGAGGGCGAGCGGGTACTCACCAAGGAGGAAAACGTACGGTTTAACGCCTTGGGCGGCCTGCCGGGCCTGGAAGCGGCTCTGTCGGGCTACGGGATAACCGGCGCGAGCCCCGCCTTCGCCATTTCCTTGGTGGGCGACGTGACCATGGACGGACGCCGGGTAGGCAGCGTGGTGCTGCAGAATATCGACAGCGTGGTGAGAAGCAATGGCGGTTGAGTGCTATATCAATAAAATACGCTACCCGCTGGTGGACACGGTGGAACTGTGCGACCATGCGGCGGCGACCTCGGAAAGCAGCATCCGTGTGGATATCCGAGGGCTACCCGAGCCTCAGGCGCTGGACGTGGTCTACCTGTTCCGGGACGGAAGACTTTTGTTCGGCGGGCTGTGCGGGATTCCCAGCTCCCCCGCCTGGACAAGCGTGCACACGCCCCAGCATTATGATCTGACCGTGTCCGGCATGAATAACCTGCTGACCCACCGCTATGTCAACAAGGCATGGAGGGACAGCAATCTTTACCACATCGTCATGGAAGTCTACGAAAGCATCCTGGCCCAGGATAACATTGCGCTGGGAGAAGTGTCCGGCGCGCTGGCAAACTTACCCCGGCAGGTCTACATCGCGCCGGATATGACGGCCTACGACGTATTAAATGAGCTGGCGGGATTGGTGGGAGCCGTGTGGGACATCAAGGCAAACCCGGATTGGACGGTATCCGATTACCTGTCCGGTTCGCAGGCAAAGCCCTTCCGGTTTTCCTTCTGCTTAAAGGACGATTTTCCGGTGGTAACGGCCGACAAGCGCAACATCTGCAGCCTGCAAAAAAATGTGGAAAGCTATGCGCTGCGTACGGTGCAGGTGGTAAACGGCGCCACCGGCGTGACGGATCCGCAGCAGGAAACCGCGGTCTATCATGCTGACGACGGCGTGGTTACGACGGCCTGGCCAGTCTACGATATACCGGTGATCTATTACGGTACGCCGGAAGTGCAAGGCACAGTAGGCGTATCTGGTATTGATGATGACGACGATACCAAACAATTCTTGTTTTCCTACAATTCCACTGAGATCAAGGTCAACGACAATGCGGTTGACCCAGTGCCGGACGGCGCCCTGGTAAGAATTTCGTACCGCGGATTGTTCCAGCTGAGGGTGAGGGTACGCAACAATCCAATGATTGAGGACATTGCTTCCCGCTCCGGGGTATCCGGTATGCTCGAGGAAGTCGAAGTCGATGAGCGGATCACCGACGCCGCATCGCTGATGGAATATGCGACCACGGCGCTGTACAACAATTCCCAGCCGGAAACCACGTTGGAGATCACCACCCGGAGTATGGAGGGAACCGAGCCTTTTACCATCTGGCGCTGCCAATTCCCAGAGTGCCGTATAAACGACGATTATGTGGTGGTGGAACGCGCGGTTACCATTACGGGTGGCAGCCTGGAGGTTCAGCTCAAATGCAAGGACCGGGGCTTTTTGACCGCCTACGGGAAAACCTTTTATAAACAGTATAAGGACGCGGCGGCCGGCATCCGGGAGGATGAGGTGGTCATTGCGTCCGACACCATCAGCACGGCGGTGACAGCCGCCGCAAAATTTGCGGCCAAGGCTCCGCTTGTCTGCTATGCAGACGACGGACAGCCATGGCTGTGGGGAGGGGATCACTACGCCCAATATTGATGTACTGGCGACGGGACGCATCGGCGACGAGGACTTTAACGGCGTCATCACGGATACCGCCATGAACGCGGTCACCGGTTTGTTTATGGGGTTACCGCCCGTAGACTGCAAACCGGCCTACATCGCCGTAGGAGACGGAACGGCTGCGGCTGCGACCACAGACACCGCGCTGGAACATGAGACAGCGCGGTATCCGGTTACGCAGCTGACCCAGGCAAACGGCATCACCACGGCGCTGCTCAATCTTCCGATTACGTCGCAGGACCTGGAAATTGCGGAGGTAGGCGTGCTTACGAAGGACAGCGTCCTGCTCTGCCGCGCAAATGTAGAAATTGTAAAAAACCAAAACAACGTAATCAATATCATGTGGGTACTATCCATGGAAAGGGGGACGGGAAATGCTTAAGCCATGGGTTGCCACGACGAAAAAAGTGGTCGCACACGACAAGCGGTCCAACACCGATTATGAGTTTGAGAGCCGGTTTCCGGACGGAATCGACGGCACGCCGTTTTCGGCGGCGGAAATGAACAAGATCATCAATGCGATCAACGCGCTGCCCAATGACAACCTGCTCCTAGACAGTCACTTCCGGCTATGGGACGAGGGCACATCCTTTTCCGGGGCATATACCTCCGGCGGGTACACGGCTACCCTTTGGTGGGTCAAAAATCTGTCAGACGGCGATATTAGGGTATCCCGGGTAGAGGATGGGGGCATGGCCATCCAAGCGGCCGGAACCGTGCAGGTTTCCCAGCCCATTGAGGACGCGCAGCTGCTCGACGGCAAGACGGTAACGCTGTCTTGGTCAGCGGATGGCGTGGGACACGCGAAGACGTATGTTTTTAATGCCTCCGCCACCAACGCCGCTACCGTGGAGCTTACCGGCGGGGGCACGATCAACTGGGTCAAGCTGGAGCTCGGGGAAAGCGCGACGCCCTGCGTGCCCAGACCGCTTGCTCTGGAAAAACAGCTGGCCATGCGGTATTACCAAGTGATCTATACTCCGCTGCGGCCGCATGCACATACCAGTTCATCCGGGGACAGCTATTATACCTATATCTATCCCATTGAAATGCAGCGTAAGCCTGACATTTCAGGAGAGTTTCGTATTTATGAAGCATCCAGCAATCGGCAGGATATTGAGGCGATCGGTGTGACGCTGGCGTCGTCGGATGAGTTTGGCTGTACATTTACATATCGATATCAGTTTGACTCCTATCTTTTGCCAATTAATTGCATCAAACTGGATGCCCGCAATACACCAAAACAAGCACAGGAGGTGATTTGATGCGCATGATTACACTGACCATCAAAAACGACATCTTGGTCCCGTCGGATACCCTTGCAGGCCAGACCGGAGAGCACCGTGATACGCAGCTGAAGGTCGTATTGCCGTCAGGCTGGAAAGGACACGGCGCATACTCGCTGTGGTTTCGCAATGCGGGCGGCATGTATCAAACCGAGACGCTGACCGAACCGGTCAGCTACCTGCTGCCCAGCGGCCTGCTGCGTCCTGGCAAGCTGGAGGTTTGGCTGGAGGCAAAGACGGGAGAAGACATCCACCGCACTGGAAAGGCTGAGCTGCATGTGGTGCCTTCTCCGGACTGGGAACGGGACCCTGCCCCGATCCCGGAGGAGTATGATGGGCTGGTAGCAATCCCCCGCGCCGAGTTTGAGGCCGCGATGACCCAGGTGGACGAAGTGTATGACGCATACGCCTCCGGGGCGCTGACGGGGAAGCAGGGGCCGCCCGGTGAAACGGGCCCGCAAGGTCCTCAGGGCCCCCAGGGACCAAAAGGAGATGACGGCGAGGGACTCGCAATTCTTGGTTCCTATGATACCCTCGATGAACTCCAACACAACCATCCCACCGGAGATCCTGGCGACGGCTATTTGATAGCGGGTAACCTATACGTATGGGATACAACTGCAGGCGCGTGGAAAAACGTGGGCAACATCCAGGGTCCTAAAGGGGACCCCGGCCCGCAAGGCCCCGCCGGCACAACCGGCCCCAGAGGCCCCCAGGGACAACCGGGTGAACCGGGGGAGCAGGGCATCCAGGGACCGCCTGGTGAGACAGGCCCACAGGGCCCAAAAGGAGACAAGGGCGATCCGGGAGAGCAGGGGCCGAAAGGCGATCGGGGAGCGGTCGGTCCCCAAGGCCCCGAAGGAGAAAAGGGAGACCCTGGCCCCCAGGGTGAACCGGGTGCGCAAGGTCCCCAAGGGCCGAAAGGCGAGACAGGCCCCAAAGGAGATACCGGCCCCGCCGGCCCACAGGGCGCCAAAGGCGAAAAGGGCGACAGTATTGAGGTAGTCGTACTGGCCAATAAGGCGGCATACGATGCTTTGCCCGCCTCCAGCAAGCAGGATGCCACAAAAATTTACGCCTGGGGGTATTGATGTGCCTACGATGATACAGAACAAGGAAATCGCGGGAATGGCGTATTTGGGCAAGGAAATCTGCGGATTGGCCGCCGGCGGAAACGTTGGATTTACAGCTGCTCCCGTCCTATACAGCGCACAGATTGCGGAGAAATCCGTCCCCGTCAATACGCCGTTCCACATCACGGCCAAACTCAACCGGATTTCCTCCCGCATGGTGGCGTTTAACGCGGGGGGCGGATCTGGTATTGCACAAAACCATGCATCCATTACGGAACTGGAGGACGGCACAAAGGAATATCGTTCCGATATCGTCTTTGGAACCGCGGGCCTGCGGTCGATTGATTTTTATGCCCGGGATGCCAACAACAACCAGTCCGTAAATTATATCACCAGGACCATTACCATCACCACTGCGGCCGCCGACAGCGATGTGCAGGCGGATCCGGACACATCCGATAAGAGGTGACAATATGCGCATAATCGACTTGACTGTCGAGGGAGATACCCTCGTCCCGTCCAATCTTCTTGCCGGCCAAACGGGAGAACACCAGGACACGGCGCTGACCCTAACCCTGCCGGAAGAATGGGCGGATTTTACCTGCACCTTCCGGTTTTACATTCCCAGTCAGAATAAGCATTACCAGTCCATGCCGCTGACCGAGCCGGTTTCGTTCCCGCTGCCCCAGGCACTTATGGTGGCTGGAAAGCTGCTCGTTTACCTGGACGCCCGCAAGGGCCATGTGGTTCATCGAACCGGCGCGGCTACCCTCTGGGTAGAAGAATCCCCCGATTGGCGCGGTACGATGGAATTGACCGCCGATTCTTATGAAGGGCTGGTGGAGGCGTCCCGTTAGGGATTGGCCGCCGTCAGTATGGGAACTTTGACAGGCGCCATAGGATGCGCCATGATCCACATCCATGCAACGAGTTGGTAAGTCCGGTCTTTCCTGTTTGCACAAGACCGGTCCCGCATTGCGGCCGGCTCCCATGCAAACGAAGAAGAACTTCGGAGAAGGCCAAGCGCTTTTTGCGCTTGGCCTTCTTCCCATCTCTTGTAAAAGTCCAGCGGGACACAGGCAGAAAATGGCGAGAAATTCGGCCCTATGTTCTCAGGTAAGAAGAGCAAATAGGGGAAGAGTTTCCCATCCCTCTTGATTTTGCTCCGCTTTACGGGACAGACGAAGCCTAAGTTATTTTTAAGGTTCGCCTGCTATACTGGAAAAAGCAGCTGTCAAAGCAAAAAAACGTTACAAGGGAAAGGAAAATCTGTGCTATGTATGTGGTGAAAAATGCGCTCAAATGCATTGGGCGCTCCAAAGGGAGAAATATTCTGATCGGCATCATTGTGCTGGTCATTTCCGTTTCCGCCTGTATCGGCCTGTCCATCCGGCAGGCGGCGGAAAGCGCCAAAGAGGAAAGCCTGAGCGGCATGCGCGTGACCGCTGCCATTTCGGTAGACCGCCAGTCCATAATGCAGGGAATGCGGGAAGGCGGAGACTTTGACCCATCCAGCTTCCAGGCGGGCATGAGTGAACTGAGTGAGCTTTCCGTAGAGGAAATGCAGGTGTACGCGCAGGCCGAGTCCGTAAGCGGATTTACCTATACGCTCACCGCCACCCTCAACGGCAGCGGCGATCTTCAGGCGGTCACCACCTCCGATTCCGCCCAAGAGGAACAGACCGGCACGGCCGGGGCGCCCGGAGGACCCGGCCAGGAGTTCGGTGGGATGGGCGGCGCAAAGACAGGCGGAGGACCCATGGGTATCCAGGGAGACTTCACCATAGTCGGGTACAGCGGCGAGAACGCTATGACTGACTTTTTAAACGGCACCTGCACCCTGACCGAAGGAGATATGTTTGAAGAGGGCACAGAAACCGCCGACTGTATCATTTCCGACGAGCTTGCCATCTATAACGGTCTGGCGGTAGGGGATGCCATTGTCGTCGAAAACCCCAACCTGGAAGGGGAGACCTACACTCTGACAGTGGCGGGCATTTACGAAAACAGCGCCTCTACCGCCGCCAGCGGCGGGTTTATGCGGGGCTTTTCCACCTCCAGCGACCCGGCCAACGCCATCTATATGAGTTATCCGGCCCTCAAGAGCATAGTGGATACGTCCGCCGCCAACGCGCAGGCCCAAACGGATGAGACTACCGGGATAGAAAGCTCCACAGCTGTGCGCGCGTCGGCGGCGGGCACCTATTTCTTTGCGAATGTGGAAGCCTACGAGCGGTTTGAAGAGGAAGCGCGGGCTATGGGCCTGTCCGATTCCTACACCATTACCTCCTCCGACCTGACCGCCTTTGAGGACAGCCTGGTTCCGCTGGAAAACCTGAGCACCATGGCCGGGTATTTCCTCTTAGTGGTGCTGGCCATTGGAGCGGTGATCCTGATGGTGCTCAATATCTTCAATGTGCGGGAGCGCAAGTATGAGGTAGGCGTCCTCACTGCCATCGGCATGAAGAAAAGCAAGGTGGCCATGCAGTTTTTGTGCGAAATCTTTGTGGTCACTCTTGCGGCGGTGGTGGTCGGCGCGGGAATCGGCGCGGTAAGCTCGGTTCCGGTCACCAATTCCCTGCTGCAAAACCAGATTCAGTCCCAGCAGAGCACGAATCAGCAGAAAGAAATGAACTTCGGCCGGGGCGGCGGCTTTGGCATGGAAAACGAGGGGACGCCGCCCGCCATGGACGGGATGGACCGGTCTTCGGCTGACCCGGGCGGCATGGGACAGATGCAGAATTATGTCAGTGAGATCAGCTCCGCCATGAACTTCACAGTGCTTTTCCAATTGCTGGCCATCGGCGTGCTGCTTACACTGCTGGCAAGCGTGGTGTCCATGATCTTCATCATGCGGTACGAACCACTGAAAATACTCGCCAATCGAGACTAAAGGAGGAAATGGCTGTGTCTATTTTAAAGCTGGAAAACGTCTGCTTCTCCTATGGGACGAAAACCGTCCTGGAAGGGGTTTCTTATGAATTTGAGAAGGGCAAAATGTACGCGGTGGTGGGAAAATCCGGCGCTGGAAAAACCACCCTTCTCTCGCTCCTGTCAGGCCTCGCGTCTCCCGGCAGCGGGACCATTGCCTATAACAGCGAGGACATCCGCAAGCTGGACAAATACCGCTTTCGCAGCAAATACATCGGCGTAATCTTCCAGAGCTTCAATCTGCTGACAAAGTTTACCGCCCTTGAGAACGTGGAGCTGTCCATGGACATTGCAGGCGTCAAGGGCAAGACCAAGGACAAGAGGGAGCAGGCCATTGCCCTTCTGTCCAGCGTGGGGCTGGACGAGGACGAGGCCAACCGCCGGATTCTGAAATTATCCGGTGGTCAGCAGCAGCGGGTGGCCATTGCCCGGGCCTTGTCCTATAACCCGGACGTCATCCTGGCCGACGAGCCTACCGGGAACCTGGACGGGGAAACGCAAAAGGAAATCATGGAGATTTTCCGGGAACTGGCCGAGCAGGGAAAGTGCGTCATCCTGGTCAGCCATTCGCCGGAGGTGGCGAGAGCCTGTGACGAAATCTATGAATTGAAACGGACGAAAAACGAAAGACCCAGAAAGGCGATCGAACCACCAAAAGAAAAACGCCCGCGCAACTAGTTGCGCGGGCTTCTTTCTTAGCTCATCAGCAGGTCCCCAAAGGAGCCGCCGATCAAGTCCGTTAAATCCGTTGGTTTTAGCTCCACCTGAAACCCGATTTTTCCGGCGCTGACCAAAAACCGGTCCAAGGGTTCGGCGGATGCGTCGATCACCGTGGGATACTGCTTTTTCATTCCCACCGGGCTGCAGCCGCCCCGAATGTAGCCGGTAACCTTGTTGATGTCCTTGACGTGGATCATCTCCACCGCCTTTTCTCCCACCGCCTTGGCCGCCTTCTTTAAGTCCAGCTCTTCGGCCACCGGGATGACGAACACAAAGTAGCCCCCGGATTTCCCCTTGGTCACCAGAGTTTTGTACACAAGCTCCACCGGCCATCCGGTCTTTGCCGCTACCGTGACCCCGTCCACCGCGTCTCCCGGCGGATAGCTGTGCATCACATAGGGCACCTTGTTTTTCTCCAGAATACGCATGGCGTTGGTTTTGCATTCCGCCATGAGTCTCCCACCTTTCGTATTTGCTTATGGAATCCGGCCAAATTGCTTTTCCAGCTGCTTTTTTGTCAACCGTACCGCCACCGGCCGTCCATGGGGACAATGGCGCACGTCCTCTTCCAGTGTGCGCTTGGCAAGGTCGTACAGCTCCTGTGGGTTCGAGTGGTCCCCAGCCTTGACAGCCGCCCGGCAGGCCACCGAATGGTACACCCATTCCAACCGCTCCGGGGTTAAGTCCCTGACGTTTTTGGTGAGCTTCCCGGCAATCTCCGTCACCAGGTCCCCCGCGTCCTGCCCGTCCATCTGCAGCGGGGCGGAGCGCACCAAAACGGCACCCGCACCGAAATCCTCGGTTTCAAATCCCAAAGAGGAAAGGGTATCCAGGTTTTCGAGTACCGCTGCATAGCTTTCCCGGTCCAGCGTCACCGTAACCGGGGTAAGCAGCAGCTGGGGGGTCAGCTGCGCCTGGGACTTGATGTGTTCATAAAGAAGGCGCTCGTGGGCGGCATGCTTGTCGATCAGGAGAAGCTCGTCCCCGCTCTCAAGCAGGATGTAGGTGGAAAAGGCCTCTCCGATCAGGCGGGCTTCCCGGGCAGAAGGCGACCCAGTGGTCGGCGCGGGCTCCTTGCTGGGCGCGAAAGGCGGCTTTGCTGGCGGCTTTGGGGCAGGCGGCGTCTGGGGTTCCTTTTGCGTCTCTTCTTCCACCACAATGTCCCAGCCCGGATTCCTGGGCGCCGGCGGCGCCGCGGGGGCTTTGGGGATGGACGGGATGGAAACGACAGGCGAAGGGGCATAGGAAATATCCGCCGGCGCCTGGAGAACCGCCCGGTCAACGCCGCGTTTGGGCAAAGGCGCTTGGGGCGCAGCGGAGGAAGGGGAAAGGGTCAATTGCTGGGCGGTTTCTGCTGCGGGAGCCCGCACCAGCTTTGCCACCTTACTCAAATCAATTTCCTGAGCGGGCGCGTCGGCCCCCAGCGCGTTTTTGCAGGCGTGATAAACTGCGTCGAAAATCGGGCGTTCATTGACAAAGCGGACTTCAATTTTTGCAGGGTGGACGTTGACATCCACAAGGGCGAGATTAAGCGTAAGGTTGAGCACGCAGGCGGGGAACTTTCCCACCATAACGCTCCCCTTGCAGGCTTCCTCCAGGGCCACCGCCGCCGTGCGGGTGCGCACATACCGGCCGTTGATGAAAAAGCTCTGCATGCTGCGGTTGGGGCGGGAGGCGGAGGGCTTGCTGATGTAGCCGGACACCTTTACCCCGCCTAAGGTATAATCCACCGGCAGAAGGCCCTGGGCGAACTGCCGCCCGAACACTGCGTGGATGGTGGAAAGAAGCTTGCCGTCTCCCGGCGTCATTCGTTCCTGCTTGCCGTCCCGGATGAACTTCACCGACACCTCCGGATGGGACAGGGCGATCCGGTCCACCGCCGAGGCCACGGCGTTCGCTTCCGACACGTCCTTTTTGAGAAACTTCATGCGGGCCGGCGTGTTATAAAACAAATCCCGCACCAAAATGGTGGTACCCTTGGGGCAGCCCGCGTCCTCCAGCAGGGTTTCCTCCCCGCCGTCGATGCAGTAGCGGGTACCCATGGGTTCCTCCGAAGTGCGGGTGATCAGCTCCACGTGGGCCACCGCCGCCACCGAGGCCAGAGCTTCCCCGCGAAAGCCCAGGGTGGAGATGGCGTCCAAGTCGTCCTCCGTCTGTACCTTGCTGGTGGCGTGGCGCAGAAAGGCAGTGGGCACGTCCTCCCGGGCAATGCCGCAGCCGTTGTCGGTCACGCGGATGTAGCGCACGCCGCCGTTTTTGATTTCCACCGTCACAGCGGTGGCGCCTGCGTCGATGCAGTTTTCCACCAGCTCCTTGACCACCGAGCAGGGCCGTTCCACCACCTCGCCCGCGGCAATGAGCTCGGCGACCTTTTTCTCCAATAAATGAATGCGTTTTGCCAATCGGGTACCTCCTTATGATCGCCGGGCCAGCCGCGCCATCCCGTCCAAAACCCCTTCCACGAAGGCGTCTACGTCTAGAGTGTCGTTCTCCCGGCTAAAACTAATCCGCAGCGCACCGTCTACCCGGTCGTCCGCGAGACGTTGGGCCGCAAGAACCCGGCTGTGTTTCCCCTTCGAGCAGGCCGAGCCGCTGGACACGGAAATGCCCCTGGCGGCCAGGTGGTGGAGCATGGTTTCCGAGCGAATGCCCTCCACCGACAGGTTGACGATATACGGAACCGCGTCGGCAGGGGAATTGAAGGAAATGCCGGGAATGCTACGAAGCTTTTCATACAGACGGTCTTTGAGCTGCGCCGTATGCTCCAAAAATGCGCTGCCGGTGCCCAGAGCCTCCACCGCTGCGCCAAACCCCGCAATCAGGGCGGATGCCTCGGTTCCCGGGCGAAGGCCCTGCTCCTGGGAGCCGCCAAAGGTACGAGGCTCGATGCGCACACCCCTGCGGATGTATAGGGCGCCGGTTCCCTTGGGACCGTGGATTTTGTGGGCCGAAAGAGTCATCAGGTCCGCCCCCAGGGAGGCCGGCTTGCAGGGAAGCTTTCCGAAGGCCTGGACCGCGTCGCAGTGGAGCAGGGCGGGGGCCCCGGCCCGCTTGATGGCCTTGGCCGCCGTCTCTACCGGCAGGCGCACGCCGGTTTCGTTGTTGACGAGCATCATGCTCACGAGAACGGTGTCCGGTGTGATCGCTTCGAACACCGCTTGGACGGGGATGTTTCCCGTTTCGTCCGGCTCTAAGAACACCACCTCGAAGCCTTGCTTCTCCAGCTGCAGGGCCGGCTCGTACACCGACGGGTGCTCGATGCGGGTGGTGACGATCCGGTTGCCAAGCCGCTTTCGTGCCGCCGCCGCGCCGAACAGGGCCAGGTTGTTCGCTTCCGTCCCGCCGGAGGTGAAGAATACCTCCCTCTGGTTGCACCCCAACACCTTGGCGACCGTCTGCCGGGCGTGGCTGAGCTCCCGTTCGGCGGCGGCTCCCATGGCATGGAGGGAAGAGGGGTTTGCATAGGTTTCACACAAAAGCCGCCGCACCGCCTCGGCCGCCTGGGGGCAGACCTTTGTGGTGGCGCTGTTGTCCAGATAAATGTCCTTCAAGCAAGATCCCTCCGTCAAACGTCGAATTTCATCTATTATACTCCAATTTCCCCGTTTTCGCAACGAAGGGAACAGCCACGCAAACACATGAGCACATATGCTTTGAGGAGGCCGTCCAGCCGCATGTTTCCCTGCAAGCGGACGAAATCCGGCGCAATTTCTCCGGCCCCGGTTGACGGGACGAGCGATTCATTATAAAATGAAACCATTCCCTTGAGCGCTGCGCTTCCTGCGGCCGCAGCGCGACCCGGACAAATCTGCCGCAAGGAGAAATGGATGGAAACGATGGCGCAAATTAAGGCATTTCGCGGGCTGCGGTTCGATACCGCCAAAGCGGGAGATATAGGGTCCCTTACCTGCCCGCCCTATGACATCATCAGCGAAGAGCAGCGCAAGGCCTATCTGGAGGCAAACCCTCATAACGTCATCCGACTGGAGCTGCCCCGGGAGGGGGAGGACCCCTATGAAGAGGCCGGCCGGGTGTTGGGCGAATGGAAGAAAGAGGGCATCCTCAAGCGCGACGAGAAGGAGAGCCTCTATATCTATGAAGAGGAATTCACCGTCAAAGGGGTGACCCGCAAGGTCAAAGGGGTCATCTGCTTGGTCAAGCTCACCCCCTTCTCCGAGGGCGTGGTGCTGCCCCATGAATTCACCCTGAGCAAGGCGAAGACCGACCGTTATAACCTGATGAAGTCCACCTTCTGCAATTTCAGCCAGATTTATTCGTTATATATGGACGACGGGAACACCCGCATTCTTCTGGATTCCCAGTCGGCCGGTGCCCCGGCCCAGGAGTTCACCGATAAAAGCGGCGTCACCCACCGGCTGTGGCTGGTGACCGACCCGGCGGTTTTGGCGGTGCTCAGCCGCCAGTTTGCCGACCGCAAGCTTTACATTGCCGACGGCCATCATCGGTATGAGACGGCCCTCAAGTTCCGGGATGACTGCCGGGAAAAGGGGCTTAGTAAGCCCGGTGACGGGACGGATTATGTGATGATGATGCTGGTGGACATGGCCCATCCGGGTCTTGTGGTGTTTCCCACCCACCGGCTGGTGCGGGACCTGCCCGACTTTGATCCTGCCGCGGCGCTTCAGAAATGCAAGGAATACTTTGAGGTTTCGCCCCGGCCCTCTCTCGCTACTTTGGACGAGGAACTTACTGCCCTCTACGACGCGGGCAAAAAAGCCTTCGGCTTTTACGACGGCGGGGAAGGCTGGACTCTGCTTACCTTAAAGGACACGTTGGTGATGGACAAGCTGCTCCCCGATGTAAGCCCCGCTTCCCGCACGCTGGATGTGACGGTGCTGCATACCCTGGTTCTCGAGCGGCTGTTCGGCATTGACAAGGAGAACATGCAAAACCAGAAGAACCTGACCTATGTCAAACTGGAAAAAGAGGCCGTGGACGCCGTGCGCAAGGGGGAAGCCCAGTGTGCCTTCCTGTTGAATCCCACCCGGGTGACCGAAATCCGGGACGTTGCGGCGGCCGGCGAGAAGATGCCGCAGAAATCCACCTATTTTTATCCGAAGCTCATTACCGGGTTGGTAATGAACGAGCTGCGAAAAAGAGGAACGGGTTTTCCTGCGGTGCCCACCCGGGCGGCGAAGAACGCTTACAAAAAGGGGGCGCGATTTTCCGCGCCCCCTTTTTTGTTTGCCGCAAGGGAGATGCACCGCCGTTTTGCCGAAAAGGGAACACAAGCCCGCAAAGCGTCCTGTGAAACCAAAAGGACCTATTTTTCACCGCGTTTGGTTTGAGATATGCATTCCCCTTTTGCTGGCCTGGAGGTGCTGTCCGGGTTCGCCTCCTGCAAAAGCTGGCGGGCGCAGTCGAAAAGCAAGCGGGTAAGCTCGTCTGGAGAGAGAGCTTCCCGGTTTGCATCCCAATGCAGGTATCGCTCGATGACCGCCCGGTAAAGCCCGGAAAAGCATCCGGCCAAGTCCTTTTTGCGGGGGATATACTGCCCGGATTTTAGAAACCAGAGCTCCTGCAAGGCGAAACAGGCGGTCTTATACGCGGGCTTGAGATCGTCATCGTTTCCGTCTCCACCCTCGAACAGATACCGGTGGCCAGCCATGTGATAGAGCCCGGAAGCGGCGATGCGGATGCTTGTGCGGATGTCCTGTTCCCCAAAGGCCGGGGCGATGCCCTCCAATGACCCAGAGAGAGTCCGGCTTCCCATGGTGAACTGGAACATTTCGTGCGCGGGCCAGGCGGCAAGAGCTGCCGCGTCCCCCACAAAGCCGCAGGCTTTTTCCCCCTGGGGCATTTCTTTCAGAAGGGCCTGGTAATCGTCCAGGTCAGAGAGGGCCAGCTCGTCGAGAATCAGGTGAATATCGATGTCGCTTTCCTCGGTGGCTTCCCCTCTGGCATAGCTGCCTGAAAGGCCCAGGTACAAAAGCCGCGGGCCGAACCGCGCCTGGCATTTCCATGTGAGAAGCCGGGTAAATTCGTCAATTGGAATCAGATTTTGTCGCATGTCCGCTTCGCTTCCTTTCGAGTAAAATGAAGACAAGGCTCAGCCCCATGGCAAACGCCTGGGAGAATAGGACGGAAAGCCAGGTGCCGGTGATCCCCAGAAGCGGCGGAACCAACAGCAGGGAAAGACCCAGAAAAACAGGCTCTCCGTAAATGAGAACGGCGGCTAAGGCGTGTTGGTTGGTGGCGTAAAAATAGGCGGTGGTCACCCGGGAGACGCTGATGCACAAATAACCCCAGATAAAGATGGGAAGCACATCGGCCACCATCTGCGTCACCTGTCGGGAAGCCCCAAACAGCGCCGCCGCTTCGTTACGGCAGAAAAACAGCACGCCCATGCAAACAAGCCCCACCAAAAACGAGAACCCATACGCCAAGCGGCGCACCGCCATGGTTTTTACGGCGTTGCCTTCCCCAAACGACCGGCTTAAAAGCGGTTGGCTGCCGTCGCTGACCCCCTGCAAAAGCAGCATGACTACCGCCGAAATATAGCTGATGGGCGCGTAGCAGGTGACTGCCAAGGCTCCGCCGAACAGGACGGCGCTTTTGTTGACGAATATCAGGGTAAGGTTGGGCGAGAAGGTCAGCCCAAAGGGAGAGATACCAGCCTTCAGGAGTGTCGAAAACAAAGTCCAGCCCTTCCCTTCAAACCGCAGAAGGGGCTTTTCTTTCTTCATGAGAAAGAAAAGGAGACACACCAGGAAGGTTACGCCCTGACCGATGACGGTAGCGGCGGCCGCCCCTGTCATTCCAAAGGGCAGTTTCCAGACGAACAGATAGTCGAGCGCGATGTTCGTAACAAAGCCCGCCATCATGGCGGCCATGGCCGTCACCGACCCGCCCATGTTGCGGATGAAGGGCACAAGCCCGGTTGCCAGCACCTGAAACAAGGCGCCGTATGCAATACAATGGATATACTCCAGGCCCAGCGCGTGAATTTCCCCCGAGGCGCCGAACAGCGTCAGCAGCCCGGGTGCGCACAGGAGCAGCACAAGGGTAAAGAGAGCGCCCGTCCCCAGCAGAACCAGCAGGGACATGCCGAAATACTGTTTGCCGCGCACCTGGTCCTTCGCTCCCATGCAGATGGCATACTCAATGGCGCCGCCCAGCCCGACGCCGGTACCGGCCGCCTGCAGCAGCGCAGTCATGGGATAGGCGATGTTGATGGCGGCCAGCGCGTTGTCGCCCAGGGCGTTTCCTACGAAAAAGCCGTCCGCGATGGCGTAAATCCCCGACAGGGCGAAGGCCAGCATGGACGGGAGCACATATCGGAAAAATTCTTTAGAGAATCTCAATCACTCACCTCTTTAAATAATCGGTTGTACCTGGCAGTGTTTTGAAGCAGGGCCTTGGTGCGCTTTGGCCCAAGTTTTTCCCAGACCAGCCGCTCGTGTTCCTGCATGTCCTCAGCCACGGCGCACAGAAACTGCCTTCCCGTTTGGGTCAAACCGATGATTTTGTTGCGCCGGTCGACCTCGGAAGGAGTCAGCACCACCCATCCTTTCTTGACAAAGGCTTTTAGAATGGTGTGGACCGTCTGCTTGGGCAGAAGCCATTGGGTGCAGATATCCTTTTGGCTGCATTTCCCGTCCGCCTCCGCTAGCGACAGGGCTACCAGCAACTCATAAAAGGACAGGCCTCTTTTCTCAGCCCATTTCTCATACATGGCGTTGGATTCCTGCCAGAGAGCCGTATAGGCTTTGAGCTGTTCGAATCCTTCTTGATCCATTGCCATCCCTCCGATTAGTCTGTTGGCAGACTAGAATAGCACGACAAGCCCTTAAAGTCAAGCACGTTTTTGCTATAAAAGCGTATTTTCACCCAGAAAAACGACGGGGTATCCGTCGTTTTATCCAATCTCCTTTTAAAATCAAAAAGAACCCCGGCTGCAAAAGTGCCGGGATTCTGTCAGATATGCGTAAAATGGTTGGATCAGGAAGGCCGGCTTTGAAAGTACACGCTGATATTTTTTGCCACTTTCTGCAAGAGCTCAAAGAAAATGGCCCGTTCCACCTGGGTCATGTTGCCTGTGATCTGAAACGCCCACTCCTCCCCGATCTGCTTGAGGACGGGATACAGCTCCCGTGCCTTCTGCGTGGGGGAGACGTCGGTGGATCGGCAGTCCTTTTCATTGGGTCGCCGGGAAACATACCCCTCCTGCTCGAGTTTACCGAGCATCTTCGCCACCGTGCTTTTGTCCATATCCAAATAGGAGCAGAAACAGTGCTGCGCCACCTTTCCCTGTTCGCAGGTGAGCAGGATGAAGGGGGCCTGGCCGCTGGTCAGCCCAAGGGGTTTAATCCGTTCGTTTAAATACATCTGAGTCTTGCGGTAAATCTGCGAAATCGGCTTTAATATATCCGGCGTGGATGCCTCTTCCATTTCCATTTCCCTTCTTTGTGCATTGGTTTGCATTGCAACCCTAATCATAGGCAATCTTTTTCACCCTGTCAAGGGATTTTCTCTTGACAATAAAAATGGAAAGGCGTAAAATGACGAAACGGTATTTTTTTGCATATTTTTGACGAGGCTGACCGGCTGCTTGGTTGCAAGGCAAACGGTTTGAGCGATGGAATTAATGGAGGGAAACATGAGTCAAAAGGAAATTCCAATGAAGGAAAACAAAATGGGCGTTATGTCCGAAAATAAGCTGCTGGTCACCATGTCGCTGCCTATGGTGATTTCTATGCTGGTCCAGGCGCTTTATAACATTGTGGACAGTATGTTCGTGGCCCAGATCAGCGAGAATGCCCTGACGGCGGTGTCCCTGGCCTTCCCGGCCCAGAACCTGATGATCGCGGTGGCCACCGGTACGGGTGTCGGCATCAACGCCCTGCTTTCCAAAAGCCTGGGAGAGAAGAATTTCCCGCTGGCCAACAAGGTGGCGGAAAACGGCGTTTTTCTCGCCGTGCTCAGTTTCCTGGCATTTGCACTTTTGGGCGGCTTTTTCTCAAGGACCTTCTTTTTGATGCAGACTGACATTGGGGAAATCGTGGACGCGGGGACAGATTATTTGGTCATCTGCTGTGTTTGTTCCTTCGGTATTTTCTTACAGGTCACCTTTGAAAGGCTGCTCCAATCCACCGGCAAAACCTTCTATACCATGATTACCCAAGGCACCGGCGCCATCATCAATATTATTTTTGACCCCATCCTGATTTTCGGCCTGGCCGGGTTCCCGAAAATGGGCGTGGCCGGGGCAGCTGCGGCTACTGTGTTCGGCCAGATCGTAGCGGCGGTGATGGCTTACTTCTTTAACCGGCACAAAAACCATGAGCTGCATCTGGAAATCCGTAAGTACCGGCCAAGCGGGGCGGTCATCCGCAAAATTTACGGGGTTGGCGTGCCCTCCATCATTATGGCGTCCCTGGGCTCGGTCATGACCTTTGGAATGAACAAGATCCTGATGTCGTTCACCTCGACTGCTACAGCGGTCTTCGGGGTATATTTCAAGCTGCAGAGCTTTGTGTTTATGCCGGTATTCGGGCTCAATAACGGCATGGTCCCGATCATTGCGTATAACTACGGCGCCCGTAAAAAGAGCCGGATCGTGAAAACCATCAGGCTGAGCATCTGCTACGCGGTGGGGATGATGCTTTTGGGCCTTGCCGCCTTCTGGATTTTTACTCCCCAGCTTCTTTCCATCTTCAACGCCTCCCAGACTATGCTGGAAATCGGCGTGCCGGCCCTGCGTATCATCAGCTTAAGCTTTTTGTTCGCGGGTTTTGGAATCTGCACCCTTTCCATTTGCCAGGCGCTGGGGCACGGCTTTTTAAGCCTGACGGTGTCGCTCATCCGCCAATTGGTGGTGCTGCTGCCTGTCGCGTTTGTGCTGTCGAAAGTCGGTGGCCTGTCGTTGGTTTGGTGGGCGTTTCCCATTGCAGAGCTTGTTTCAGTCGTGCTGTGCGTGATCTATTTGCGCCATATTTTCCGAAAGGAAATCGACCCTTTGGAAATAAAGCCCAATATCTAGTTTTTTCTGTGAGAAGAAACCCGCCTGTGCATTCCCCTCCGTCTTGAAAAGGAAGTATAAGAGCAGAGGGAACCGGCATAAGGGAAGGAAAAGGACAGGCGAAAAGGCCTGTCCTTTCTTTATGCGCCCAAACACGGTCAATTCCTGTCATACTAAGAACAAGGCGGGAACTGCGGCAGAGAAAAAGTAGCGGAGAACAAAGAGGAAAACAAGTAACGCTCAAGAATGGAGAGACCGGAGAAACGGACGGAGAAATGTAGAGAAAACCAGCCTCGCCGCCTGACGAAACTTCGAACCTTTCGTCGGGCGGGCCACTGCGGGCGGCGCTCCCATAAATTGGGGGCACCGCTTTTCTGCGTTTATTGAGAGTTATCAGTATTCGTCATACTAAAGATGTAGCATGAAAAGACGAAGGGAGTGAAAAAAGCAGTGGCCTACCTTGACGATAAAGAGGCGGCAAACGGTTCGAAGAAGCAGTGACCTGTCTGAACGAATAACGGCGGTAACTGGTTCAAAGGAAGCACAGCAGACCCGACAAGGCTGTGCGGCTCCCGCTGGGTGCGGGAAGCAGCGACACGGGAAGAACGATTACACAGTCGATGTTGAAAAAATCGACGGGTAAACGGAGCTGCCAACGGCAGCAGAGTGAAAAAAACGCAAAGCCCATGAAATCGGGAAAACAGCACCGGGAAGCTGTCTAAAAAATTTCGACAAAACGCCCAACTAACCCCCCGTTTTCAACGGGATAACTGCGCCCACTTGAAAGGAGGCCGGTATGAAATAAAAATCTATGGTACGGCAGGTGCAGGAAGCCCTGCAAGTTCAACTGCGGATTGGAGAGAAACGCCGTGAAGCAAAGAAGGCACAGTACAAATGCCGGACGCTTGCAGAAGCCCGGCCCTATGTAGAAACCTACCTGCAAAACGGGATTGACCTGGGCATGTCCGCCTATACCCTTGCCACACAAAGGGCGGAGCTTTGCAAGCTTTACGACTGTACAGCGCAGGACTTTGCCGTAATCCTTCTCCACAGGGAACGGCAGGACATTGAGCGAAGCCGGAAGGAAGCCGCCCGAGATTACGGCTTTTCCAAAGAGAATCACGCAAATATCCTCGCCTTTGCCAGAGCGACCGGCCTGCGCCGCCATGAGCTGGCGGCAGTAAAGCCGGAGCAGATACGGGAAAATGCGGACGGGAGCGTAACACTTTGCGAAGTCAAAGGCAAGGGCGGCAAGGTGCGGGACATTGACGTGCTGCCGGGGAAGGAGGAAGCGGTCTTGAAGTTTGCGGGAAATCCTGCCGGAAAACCCGTCTTTGCTTCCGTCCCCTCCCACATGGACGTACACGGCTGCCGGAGGGAGTACGCAAACGCCATGTATCACAGCTATCAGGAAAAGCTGCGGAAAACGGAAGGAAGGGATTTTCGAGACCTTCCGCCTGTCTGGGAGCTGCGGCCAGTACAAAAGCCGGATGGGAGCCGCGTCAAGGAATGGCGGCTCGTATCTTCCTACTATCGGTGCAGGAAGGACAGGCAGGGCGCGGCCTATGACAATAAGGCCAAGCTGTACGTCAGCCGACAATTAGGCCATAACCGGATTTCGGTCATTGCCGGGCACTATCTGGATAAGTAAAACGGAGCAGGCAAACGGAAAACAGTTGAAAAAAATTATGGTATAGTATATGCGTATATCTATACAGTTTTCTAAGTCTTTGCGCTGCCTTCCGGCGGGGCAGGAAAATTCACAAACAGGGGCTTGGTTTCTATGGAAAAAAAGAGCATGGTTTTGTCAGTCAGTCAAGGATAACTCTGCCCTTTTTCTTGTCAAGTCAAAAAACACAGAAATGTAAAAGGCGTGTTTCGCCCGTGTAGGAATTATCACGGGCGAGATGCGCCTTTTGTTGTTTGAACAAAATGAAAAAGGAATGGCTCTGTTGATTGCGGCGGTGATGGTGGGTATGATGATCCCCGCCACCGTGTTCGCAGCGGCAAACACCGAGTATTTCGATGTAAACGGTATCTTTTATAAAATCGTAGGTGAGAATGCAAAGACAGTCGAAGTCGTGCACCCCAAGAGATTAGCCGGCGGTTCGATCGGCACCTCATCGGATAGCGGTAAGATTGAAGTACCTGCGAAAGTTGAACATGCTGAAAGTGAGTATTCCGTCGTCGGCATTGGGATGGAGGCTTTTTACAAGGCTGATTTCACCGGTATTGTGCTTCCAGAGGGACTGGAATATAGTAACAATCGCGCTTTCTACGGATCCAAATTGACGACGATTCACATCCCGTCCACCGTGGAGACGATCGGTACGATCAACAAGAATCCGACTTCGGGGCTTTACGCGGTGAATCCCGTATTCAACGACTCGGACGATGTGGTTAAATTGACAAGCATTACCTTTGCGCCCGGCAGCCAACTGAGAGCTATCGGTGGCGGTGCGTTTCAAGGCCACCGCTATAACGTCGATCGACTTGCCGGAGTCATTATAAACGATTGATCCCTTTGCCTTTCAGTTGTGTACGGAACCTGAAGAGATAGCTTTTCCCGCATCGCTTACGGATATTTATTTCAGCGCTTTCAGAGGCTGTGGGTCTAATATTTCTGCTGATATTGATTTGCATACGGAAATCGGTTCTAACGGCAGCAGATTTTTCGGAGCCTTAAGCGGCTGGCTCGACGGCAGTGACGTAACGGTCAACTTTGAAGAAGGCAGCCGTTTTGCTATCGAAGACGGGCTGTTTTACGACAACAAGGATTTGCTGGGGCCGATAGACCAAAGCATCGAAAGCGTGACAATAAGAGAAGGAACGGAATTGATCGCTCCATATGCTTCTTCCGGGTACGAAAATTTGTCGTCCGTCGAGTTTCCGGAAGGTTTAACAACGATTAGCGAAAATGCCTTTCAAGATGCCGATAATCTCGATTATATTATAATTCCGGCAACCGTTACGGAGATAGGATTGGGAGCATTTTGGAAATTGTTTATGCCCGAAGGAATGAATGTAACGGTCGTAATGGAGGGCAATACTCCTCCTTCTATGGAGAATTATGTGTTTGGATATAACGTTTTGGCAGAGAGTATAACCATCCTCGTGCCAGTTGATTCCGAGGAAGCCTATGCCGCAAACGACCAGTTTAAGCCTTTTTTTACAAATGCAGACGAAAGCATTAAAGAAGGTATCAGCGTAGGCGTTGAGTTCCCGAAAGATACCCGATTCTGCCCGGGGGAAACCTTTGAGATCAAATACATTATGCCTGAGGGTGCAAGCAACGGAATTAAATTTAGTTCTACACCGGGAGTGAAATACGAATTTGAATCGTGTCAGGCGGCGCATTGTTCAGCCAGTATGCAGGGAAAAAGAAACGGGAAAATACCTAATATTCCAGCCGCTCCGTAAAAGGAGCGGCCGTTTTCTTTTGGCTTAATATTCGTAAAAATATGTGATATCTCGTAAAATCCATTGACTTTTAACGCTTTCTGTGCTATACTGCCCTCCATGAACAAGGCGGGAGATGAAGCGTATGGCTGTCCAATACAACCGGCTGTGGAAATTGCTGATTGATAAAAAGATGAAAAAGTCCGCCCTGACAGAGCTGGCAGATGTGTCCTCCTCTACGATAGCAAAGCTGAACCGGGACGAATATGTAAGCCTGGAGGTTTTGGAGCGGATCTGCCGGGCGCTTCGCTGCGACATCGGGGATGTAGTGGAGCTGACGGAAGAATCGGAGAAATAACGGGACGCTTGCAGCGGCTTCTGTGGAAAGGGTGGTACGATGAAAGGGGAACTGAGAAAGCCG
>CAMLYM010000021.1 GCA_946491705.1 uncultured Clostridia bacterium | reverse complement strand
ATAGAGATGACCGACGGGTGCCCGTCGGCCATGCTGCCGTGGATGGCGCGGTTGGGCCGGTGGATCCGGGGGGACTGGCAGAACATGCTGTGGCTCTCGAAGGGCTATCGAACAGCAAATGGGAAGAAAAACCCTTTGGACGGGCTTTCCCGCTACAAGCTCTTTGATAACCTAAGGCGCAGCGCGACCCCGGTAATCGCTTTGGGCTGCGTGATCGCGTCGGCCTTCTTTTCGGGGGACGTGGCGGCGGTCCTGGCGGGAGCGGGGCTTCTCTCCTGTGTGGGAGGCGGGCTGTTCGGTCTGGTTTCCGGGCTCATTCACGGCGGGTTGTCCATGCTGTCACGCAAGTATTATTCGAAAGCCATGCCCCAGGCCATGCACGCGCTGGCCCAGGCGGTGTTTGGGCTGATTATGCTGCCTAAAAACGCGCTTTTATCCCTGTCCGCCATCAGCCGGGCTTTGTGGCGGCTGTTCGTGTCCAAGAAGGGGCTGCTCGACTGGGTGACGGCGGCGGACGCGGAGCATGGAAACGACTTGGGAAGCGCCATACGGCAGACATGGCTGTGTGAACTCATCGGGCTGGGACTTTTGCTGTTCGCGGCCGAAGGGCTGACCAAGCTTGCGGGGCTTGCGTTTTTGTTTTTACTGCCCTTGTGCCTGGTTACTTCCAGGGGAGCAAAGCCGGTGGGCAGCCCTCTTTCCTTTAAGGACCGGGAAAAGCTCCATTCCTGGGCGGCGGCTATGTGGCGGTATTACGACGAGCTGTGCGGCCCGGAGGACAATTACCTGCCGCCCGACAACTGTCAGGAGGCGCCGGTGGCCGCCGTCGCCCACCGCACATCCCCGACGAACATCGGGTTTCTGCTTTTGTGCACGGTAGCGGCACGGGATTTCGGGCTCATTGAAGGCGAGGAGCTGGCAAACCGGATGGAGCGGATCGTTTCCTCCATTGAGCGGCTGGAAAAGTGGCATGGGAACCTGCTCAACTGGTACGACACGAAGACCCTGCGGGCTATGGCGCCGCGGTACGTGTCCACAGTGGATTCGGGAAACTTTGCCTGCTGCGCGGTGGCGGCCCGGGAGGGGCTGCTGGAATACAAGGGTGAGGACAGCCGGATCCCTGAGATTGCCGGGCGGCTTCACAAAATCATTGCCGAAACCGACCTATCCCCTATGTATAATCCGCGGCGCAAGCTTTTTCACATCGGGTACGATTTGCAGGCGGGAGAGCTGACCTCGTCTTATTACGACCTTTTGATGAGCGAAGCGCGCATGACCAGTTACTTTGCGGTGGCAATGAGGCAGGTGCCGAAGAAACACTGGGGCGCTCTAGGACGGACGCTGGCACGCAGCGGCGGGTACACGGGGCCGGTCAGCTGGACGGGGACTATGTTCGAATATTTTATGCCCCATCTGCTGCTGCCGTCGCCGGAAGGGTCTTTGGGGTTCGAGGCGCTGCGGTTTTGCGTGTACTGCCAGAGGCGGTGCGTGCGGGGAAAGGACGTGCCCTGGGGCATCTCCGAAAGCGGGTTTTACGCCTTCGACGCGCAGCTCAATTATCAATACAAGGCCCACGGGGTGCAAAAGCTGGGGCTCAAGCGGGGGCTGGACGCGGAGCTGGTTATTTCCCCCTACTCCGCTTTTTTGACGCTGCCTTTTGAGCCGGTGGCATCCATGGCGAACCTCAAACGCCTGGCCAGGTTAGGGATCCGGGGACGGTGCGGGTTTTACGAGGCGGTGGACTTTACCAAGAAGCGGGTGGAGCACGCGCCCTTCGCCATTGTGCGCAGCTACATGGCGCACCATGTGGGTATGAGCCTGGTGGCGGTGGCCAATCTGCTCAAAAACGACATTTTTCAGAGGAGGTTTCTCAAGGACCATCAAATGGATGCGGCAAGAGAGTTATTGGAAGAAAAGATTCCGTCCGGGGCGGTGGTGTTCGAGGACATCGACCGCAGAGAGGTGCCTCAGAAACCGGGACGGGTTACTGGAACGACAGAAGAATTGCAGCAGCTAAACCCGGCCTCTCCCCGGATGCAGCTGCTGCAAAACGGAGAATGGACGCTTTGCATTACCGATACGGGCGCGTCGATCTCCAAATACCGGGGGCTGGATTTAACGAGGCGGCCGTTCGACCTGCTGCGCCGTCCGCTGGGGATTTTTGCTTTCATCAAAGCGGCCAATGAGATGTTTTCGGTGACCAAGGCGCCCCTTTACCGGGGCAAGGCTTTCCACCGGGTGGAATTCGCCCCTTCCTACACAGCCTTTTACGCGAAAAAAGGAGAGGTCGAGGCGGGCATGATGGCGGCTTTGCATCCCCGCATGGCTTGTGAGCAGCGGATATTCCAAATCAGGAATCACGGGGGCTCCCGCAAAAGCGTGGAGCTGCTGCTGTACCTGGAGCCGTGCTTGGCAAAAGACGCGGACGATCTGGCCCATCCCGCCTTTTCCCGAATTTTTGTGGAGAGCGAGTACGACGAGGGAAGCGGGGTCATCCTGTTTTCCCGCAAGAAACGGGGGAGCCAGCCGGGCGTAGCCCTGGCGGCGGGGATTTTGGAGGACATTCCCTTCTCCTACGATTGCAGCCGGGAACGGGTTCTGTCGAGGCCGGGAGGAATTTTTTCTTTGTCGGAGGCGTTCGAAAAAGGGTTAAAAAAGGGGCAGGGCGTTCCGGACCCGGCGCTGTGCCTCAAGTGCCGGCTGGAACTGCCCGCCAAGGGGCAGAAGACGGTGACCCTCTGCCTGTGTGCGGCGGGAAGCAGCGAAGAAGCGCTGGAACGGTTTGCCGCGGTACGGCAGGAAGGGCCGCTCCAGCCGCAAAAGGCGGCGGTCTCTCCCCTTTCGGGCAGCGGCATGGAAGCACGCTTAGGACAAACCATTCTTCCCAAGCTCTTCTTTCCTTTGCGGGACAGCCCGGAGATTCTCGAAGCCCAGCGACACAACCGGCTGGGGATTCCCGCTTTGTGGGGAGCGGGCATTTCCGGGGACAATCCCATTGTTCTGGTAGAGATGGATACAGCGGCGGACGCGGCCCGCCTGCAGCCCTATATCCGGCTGCTTTCCTGCCTGCACCGGGCGGGAATCCCGATGGATTTGGCGGTTCTCTTTGAGGAAGGGGGCGACTATGCCCAGCCGGTCCTGGGTGCCATCAAGGACGCGGTCAAAGCCGAGGAGGCCGAGCCTCTTTTGCACGCAAACGGCGGGGTACATCCGGTGGACCGGATGCGCTACGGCGAGGAGCTGATTACGTTACTCAAAGCGGCGGCCTGCCACATTGCGCCAAAATCCATGATTCGGGAGGATGCGCCGGTTCCCAATTTCGTTCCGGCGGTCTTTTCGTCCGCCGAGCCGCGCTTAGAGGCAGAGAAGGCGTTGCTTTCGGTGGAAGGCGGGGTATTTACGGAGAAAGGGTTTACGGTGGAAACGCCCCCTTCCCTTCCCTGGGTGCTCATTCTCGCAAACCAAGTCTTCGGCACCTGCCTGTCCGACCGGGCGCTGGGCTTTAGCTGGGCGGTAAACGCCCGGGAAAACAAGCTCACCCCCTGGTACAACGACACCCGTTCCGACAACCGGGGCGAAATGGTGCTGCTACGCATGGACGGGCGCATCTACGACTGCGTGGACGGCAGCCGGGCGCATTTTTCGCCAAGCGAGGCGGTTTACGAAGGGCGGGCGGCAAAAGTATACACGACCGTGACGGTGCGGATTCCGCAGAAAGGCAGCGCAAAGGAGGTGACGCTGGAAATGGAGAACACTGGTACAGAGGAAATCCAAGTACAGGCGGCGTATTATACCGAGCCGGTCTTAGGCGTCAACCGTACCACGGCGCGGCAGCTGGCGGCAAAGTGGGAAAAAGGGGTTCTAACCTTGCGAAACCCCTTTAACAGCGCCGTACCCGGCGCTATGTGTCTGACCTGCGAGGGCGGGGCGGAGGAATGCACCTGCGACCGGGGCGCTTTTCTGGCGGGCCGATGGAACGAACGGGTGCTGGCTCCCGTCCCCGATCCCTGCGGGGTGGTGATCGTACAAAGGAAGCTGCCGCCCAAGCGGCGGGAGACAGTCAAATTTATCCTTTCCTGGGGCGCGGGCGAGGAAGCGGCTAAGGAAATCCTTTCGACGAAACTGCGGTTTTCGCCCCCCAAGGTGCGCATTCAGGTGAAAACACCCAACGAAGCCTTCAACCAGCTCATCAACCGGTGGCTGCCGCATCAGGTGCTGTCCTCCCGCTTTTTGGGACGCACCGGATTTTATCAGTGCGGCGGCGCATGGGGCTTCCGGGATCAATTGCAGGATTGCCTGGCGGTTATGCTCAACCGGCCGGACCTGGCGCGGGTGCATTTGATTCGGGCGGCGGCTCATCAGTTCGAGGAAGGGGATGTGCTTCACTGGTGGCATCAGCTGCCCAAAGCCGGCGGACGAATGCACGGCGTGCGCACCCGGTATTCCGACGACCTTCTTTGGCTGCCTTATGTGCTGTGCGAATATCTGCTGGTGACAGAGGATGAAAGCATTCTGGCGGTACAGGTGCCGTATCTGGCGGGGGCGGAGCTAGGCGAGGATGAGCAGGAACGGTACTTTGAACCGGCACAGTCCCTAATGAGCGGGGACATGTATAACCACGCGGTCAGCGCCATCGAACGAGCCATGCAGTGGGGCGGCCACGGGCTTCCCAAAATGGGCGGCGGCGACTGGAACGACGGGTACAACCTGGTGGGCGCAAAGGGGCAAGGCGAAAGCGTTTGGCTTGCCATGTTCTTAGCGATGGTGCTCGAACGGTTTGCGCCGGTATGCGAAGGCCGGGGGGAGGCCGACCGGGCGGACCGATACCGCAGGGAAGCGCAACGGCTGAAAAAAACGGTGGACGAAACCGCATGGGACGGTGAATGGTACCTGAGGGCCTTTTACGACGACGGCACGCCTATGGGTAGCCGGCAATCGGACGAGTGCCGGCTCGACAGCCTTTCCCAGTCCTTCGCGGTGCTGTGCGGGATGCCGGACAAGGAACGGCGCAACCGGGCGCTGGACGCCTGCCTGCGGCTGCTGGTGGACGAGAAGGGCGGGTATATCCGCCTGTTTTACCCGCCTTTTGACAAGTCGGTCAAGAATCCGGGCTATGTCAAGGCATATCCGGCGGGACTACGGGAAAACGGCGGGCAGTATACCCACGGGGCGTGCTGGCTGACCATGGCCATGCTCAGGGAGGGCCGGGTGGAGGATGGATACCGGCTGCTTACAATTTTAAACCCGGTCAGCAAGTACCTGGATGAAGAACGGGCGAAGGCTTACAAAACCGAGCCCTATGCCATGGCGGCGGATGTATATGCTCATGAGGGCGCCCAAGGACGGGGAGGCTGGAGCCAGTACACGGGCGCAGCGGCCTGGTATTACAAAATCCTCGTCGAAGAGCTGCTGGGGATTCGTATCCGCGGGGATAAGGTGGAGTTCTCTCCCCGGCTGCCGGACGGCTGGAAAGGGTTTGAAGCCCAGGTGACGCTAAATGGAAAGCGGATTTGCTACAAAGACGGTAAGGTGACCCAGGAAGCGGCCGAATAGCCGCAGGGAAACAGGAAAAGCCCCGCAGCCTTGGAAGATCCTCCCTTGGCTGCGGGGCTTTTCGCCTCACCACTCTATCAAATTTTATCCTTATAATACAAGTGCCGAGGCAGGCCGTCCACCATAATGGGGGTCAGCTCCGCCTGAATGAGGGGGCGCACGTAATTGACAAAGTCAGGGGTGACATAGGTGCCGTCCTCATTGATCCACTCCCGGGGGACCAGCTTTTCTACGTTGGCGATTTTGTGCACGTCGTAGATGTCGGTAGTGCACTGGTAGGGGTCGTTGGAAAGGCGCTTGAGGGTAATCATCTTCCCGCTTTCCCCTTCAAACGCCGCCTTGACCGCCGCGCCACCTACCTGGAAGGCCTCGGTGATGTCCACCCGCGAGACAATATGGGACGCACATCGCTGGAGGGTACTGAATTCAATGGCGCGGGTTTTGCAGCCGATTTCCTTGGCCGCTTTGTTGGCAAGGAAGCGGGCGGTGCCCGCCAGCAGCTTATGGCCAAAGGCGTCCACATACTGGGCGTAATCGGTCAGCTCGCAGACATAGCGGCCATCCGGCAGCTTAATGCCCTCCGACACGGCGATAACCACCGACTCCTTCTCCTTTTGGATTTTGTCCACCCGGTCGATGAAGCAGTCGATATCAAAGCTGATCTCCGGAAGGAAGATCATGTCGGGTCCTTCGCAGTCCTCACAGCGGGCAAGCGCCGCCGCGCCCGCAAGCCAGCCGGCGTTGCGGCCCATGATCTCCACGATGGTGACGTTCTTCTGATCGTACACCAAGCCGTCGCGGATGACCTCCTTGAGGATGGAGCTGATGTATTTGGCGGCGCTGCCGTAGCCGGGGGTATGGTCGGTAGCGGCCAGGTCGTTGTCAATGGTTTTGGGAACGCCAATGAAGCGGATGTCAATGCCGCGGATCATGGCGTAATCAGACAGCTTCTTAATGGTGTCCATCGAATCGTTGCCGCCGATGTAAAAGAAATACTCGATTTGCAGCTTTTTGAGGATAGCAAAAATTTTCTTATAAGTTTCTTCGTCCTCTGCAATGTTGGGCAGCTTATACCGGCAGGAACCCAGATACGAAGACGGTGTTCGTTTGAGAAGCTCGATATCTAGGTCATTGCGGATGTGCTCCGACAGGTCCACCACCTTTTCTTCCAAAAGCCCCTGCACTCCGTGCAGCATGCCGTATATTTTTTTCGCACCCCGGTCCTTCGCCGTTTTATAAACGCCTACCAGACTGGAATTGATTACGGCGGTCGGTCCTCCCGACTGCCCGACGATGACATTGCCTTTCATATGTTCCGCCTCCCGCGATTGCCTTAGTCAATGGCTATATTATAGCATAATTATACAGAAAAAACAATCATATATTTCAAATATTATGTTGAAATCACAACAGTTCGGTTTTTCTTCATAAAAAAACAAGGCCTATCTCTAGCATATCACAGTGTAAGGGGCTACGTCTGTCGATTTTAGAGAAGAGGAATTTCTTTTCCGCCGGCACAAGAACGGGAGGGCCTTCGCCCTCCCGTTCTTTCTCTTTTAAGGCGCCGCCATCTGGAAGGCGGTATCCACGTCCTCCAGAACCTTCACGTTTACCGTAAATTCCCGTTCCGGCGTATTCCCCGAACGGCGGCGGAACACCGTGAGCTCCACTTGTTCGCCTGGCTGTTTGTCTTTAATCAGCTGCTTAAACACCGACACATCCGTGAGCTTGTGCCCGTTGCACTGCGTGATGACGTCCCCGGTCTGCACGCCGGCGTTTAAAAGATCGCTGTCCGACTGGATGGAATAGACATAGAGGCCTTCGGGCAAATTGTTGGCCACGGCACGAGCGGCATCGATTACCTGGAAGGAAGCGCCGATGCGAACCCGGCCCAGAATTCTGCCGTTGACCAGGAGCTGGTCAATATAGGGTTGGGCCTGGGTGATGGGGATGGCGAAGCCGAGGCCTTCATAGGAGCTGCCGGAAATCTTCACGGTGTTGATCCCGATGACCTGGCCGTACTGATTGATTAAGGCACCGCCGGAATTGCCGGGATTGATGGCGGCGTCGGTCTGGATATAGGGGATTTCCGAATTGCCGTTGACGATGACCTGGCGGTTCATGCCGGAGATATGCCCCACGCTCAGGGAACTTTGCAGGTTGGGTCCGCCCGGGTTGCCGATGGCATAAGCGTCGTCCCCAATGACTATGCTGTCCGAATCCCCGAAGTTGGCGGGGACAAGACCCGGCGCGTCGATGCGGATGATGCCCAGATCGGTCTTGGTATCGGCAGCGATGAAGCTGGCCATATATTCTTCCCCATTGGCAAGTTTTACTTGGAAGGTGTTGCTGGCGCTGCCGAGCACGTGGGCGTTTGTAAGAATATAGCCTTCCGAATTCATGATGATACCCGAGCCGTAGCTGTTGGAGCTTTCCTCAAAGGTCCCGCTCTGGGGGACGATGGCGGTGATGGCCACCACGGAGGGGGAAACCTTTTCATAAATCTGAGTGGGAGTCAGGATACCGTCCTCGGAAATCGGCTGGGAGGTGACGGGGGTATCGCCGATCTGAAACGGCGGAGCACTGGCGGTACCTCCCTGAATGCCGTGGTTATCGTTGTTGTCCGGCTGGCTGGGAGCCGAGCTGCTGGAGGAAAATCCAGCGAAGGGATCCTTGCCGGTGACCAGGTTATAGATGCCGAGGCCCCCAAAGCCCAGCACCGACGCGCCGAAAATGCAGCACACGATGATGGCGAGCACCTTGAAGGTTCTATTTTTCTTCTTTACAGGCGGTTCCGGTTGAAAGCCCATAGGGGAACGGGGCGGATAGGGCGGCGGGGGCGGATTCTGTCCAGAAGTCCCCGGCTGCCAGGGATTTCCGGTATTTGGATAGGGGGGCGGCCCCGAAACAGGGGCACGGTAGGCAGGCGGGTATTGCCCTCCCTGGCCGTAAGGCGGATAGGAAGGGGGCCCATAAGGCGGGGAGGTTTGCTGCCCGTAGGGCGGCAGAGCCTGAGGGGGAGATTCCGTCTGCTGCCCTGTAGGAGAAGCCGGCGGCTGCGGCTCTTCCCCGAGCGCGGCAAACCCTTCCGGGATGTCGTCGGTTTCTCGAGGTTGTGAGGAAGGGAGAGGAGAAGATTCTTCCCCGTTCATCTGTGCCGCCGGGCGGGGCGACTCCTGGGTGGACGGTGGGTTCACCGGCTCGGTGGAAGCCACCTTCTGCAACTCTTCCTTCACCGCTTCCAGCGGCGCGGTATCGGCCTTGATCTGCCCCGATCGGGCGCTTTCCTGTTTTTCCTTTTCCTCAAATTCTTTTAAAACATCGTATATGTCCTTCATGTACCTGCTCCTCTCCGATTTCGCCCCACAAGGGAAACGACGCACCTGCGAAAAACGCTACTATTGTTATGTCCAGTTTTTTGCCGCATTTGCAACGAAATGAAATTTACTGGGCATCCTTCGGAGGCTTTTCCCCTTTGCCGGTGCGTTCGATTTTGGCCGGCTTTTCCGGTTTTTCCGCCTCTTGCTTTATGGCCGGAAGCCAGAACTCAAATTCTGCGTATTCACCTTCCACGCTGCGGGCGGTAATGTCCCCTCCATGCAGCTGCATAAGCATACGCACGATGAACAGCCCCAGGCCCACGCCTTTTTTATCAAGGCCACGGGATTTGTCCGTTTTATAAAACCGCTCGAAGATTTTCCCCAGGTCGGCCCGGGCGATTCCCTGACCGCTGTTGCGGATGGTAAAGTACACCCAGCCATTTTCTTCCCGGATGGAGATGGCGATATAGCCGCCTTGGTTGGTAAATTTGATGGCATTGTCCACCAAATTAAAGATAATCTGATGAATCCGGTCGGGATCCGCCTTCACATGGATTTCGGGCAAGTCTTCCAGACCGCGGACCTCAATGTTTTTATCATTGATAAGCTTCTCACAGGAGAAGAAAACACGCATGACCATATCCGACAAGCTGAAAAGAGAAGGATTGATCTTCAGCTCGCCCGCTTCCATACGGGAGATGTCCAGCATGGAACGAACCAGGCGGGATAAGCGCTTGATTTCATCGGAAACGGTGCGCAGGTACTGCTCCTGCTTTTCCTCGGGGATGGTTCCGTCGAGAATGCCGTCGATAAATCCGCCGATGGTGGTCATAGGAGTGCGCAGCTCATGGGAAACGTTTGCCACGAAGGAACGGCGCATTCCCTCCACCGATGCCAGCGAGGACGCCATATTGTTGAGCGCGACGGCCAGCTCCGCGACCTCATCTTGGTTGTTGACGGGGATTTTCGCGGAAAAGTCCCCTTCCCCGAACTTGCGTGCGGCCTGCACCATCTGGCGCAGCGGCTTTGCCATCTGATAGGTGAGCGCATAGGTGGCAAGGAAGGAAAGAATCAACACCAGCACAGCGGCCAGCAGGAACATGCGCAGGTTATCTCCAATGTAACCGGACAGGTCTCCGGTGGGGGTGGATAGAAGCACTGCCCCGATGACTCCCACTTCCCCGGCTTTGATGGGTTCTCCGGCGGTATAGTAGGTCTCCGTATAGTTGTCCCCTAGGCGACCCACGGTGTAGGAGGAACCGGCAAGGGACTTCTGAGCCACGTCGGCGGGAATTGCTTTATAAAGCATCTCATCCGGGTCCATTTTGTCATTTGCGGTGGCAAACAGGAGAACCTGCCCTGCCGGGCTGATGATGCGCACATCCGAATTGGAGGCGGAGGCCATCACAAGAATGGCGGCATTCATGGATTCGGGAATGAAGCCCTCCTCAAAAAATAGAGAATACCGCTTCGTCTGGGGATTCCATTGAATCTGAGCCTGGTTTTTCAGCGCCAGCTCCCCCAGGATATCCGCCATGTCTTTGGCGTTGCGGGTGAGCATCTCCTGCTTGTCGTTAACCCAGTACTGCGCGGCAAAGGAAATGAGCAGAGTGCCTAGAATGGTCAGGCAAATCAGGATGATGGAGGTGATGACGGTGAAATACCGGACAAAAATACTCTTTCGCATTATTCGCGGACCTCGAATTTATATCCGACGCCCCAGACGGTTTTCAGACTCCATTTGTCCGACACGCCTTCCAACTTCTCGCGCAGGCGCTTGACATGCACGTCCACCGTCCTGGAGTCGCCATAGTAGTCAAATCCCCACACCTCGTCGAGAAGCTGGTCGCGGGTATAGACCCGGTTGGGGTTGCTGGCCAGATGATAGATCAGTTCCATTTCCTTGGGCGGAACGTCAATCTGCTTGCCGTCCACCTTCAGCTCGTAATTGGTCATGTTGATGGAAAGCTTGTCGAAATGGACCTCCTTGCTGTCGCTGGCGGTTTCCGCGGGCGCGGCGCGGCGCAGCACGGCCTTGATGCGGGCCACCACTTCCTTTGCTTCAAAGGGCTTGACCACATAGTCGTCCGCCCCCAATTCCAGGCCTAGGATCTTATCAAAGGTTTCCCCCTTGGCGGTGAGCATGATGATGGGGGTCGACGCCTTCTTTCGGATTTCCCGGCAGACCTGCCAGCCGTCAAGCACAGGAAGCATGATGTCCAGCAGCACCAAGTCAGGCTGCTCCTTCTCAAACGCCTCCAGCGCCTTTCCGCCATCGTACGCCAGCGCCACGTCGTAGCCTTCCTTTTCCACGTACAGCCGCAGAAGCTCGCAGATATTGGTATCGTCGTCCACAATTAAAATTTTCGTATTCGCCATGAAATTATCCTCCCTTTTGCACCTCTTGCCTCTATGCCCGCCGCATTTCTATGGTCTTGCGGAATCAATTGTCCATAAGACCATTATAACAAGCATCCGGGCCAAGTGATGAAATATTTATGAAGGAACCGTAAGCGGTTTATTTCCTGCGGCCCATCATTCTCCGATGATTTTCACTAACACCCGTTTTTCCCGCTTTCCGTCAAACTCGCCGTAAAAAATCTGCTCCCAGGTTCCAAAGTCCAGACGACCATTGGTGACGGCCACCACCACTTCCCGTCCCATAATGGTGCGTTTGATGTGCGCATCTGCGTTGTCTTCATAGCCGTTGTGCCGGTACTGATCGTAGGGCTTTTCAGGCGCCAAGCGTTCCAGAAAACGCTCGAAGTCCGCATGGAGGCCGGATTCATCGTCGTTGATGAACACGCTGGCGGTGATGTTCATGGCGTTGCACAAAAGAAGGCCTTCCTTAATGCCGCTTTCCTGCAGGCACTGCTCCACCTGGGGCGTGATATTGACAAACGCGCGGCGGCTGGGAATGCGAAAAAACAATTCTTTTCGATAGGATTTCATACAGGTACCATTCCTTTCTGTTTCGAATCGGGCGCTCCTCGTTTTACCGCAGGGGCTACTCGTACAACGTACCGAGAGAGCTGCGGAAGATAGGCATAGTATACCACGAATTGAGGCAAAGAGCACGGGGTTTTACGGGCAAATGCTGCACACTCTTTGCACGCTTAATGCGAACGTATGTGCTATAATCAATTCGCAAACATAAGTTCGGCAACGGCGGCGGCTCGTCAGGTTGGCTCACCCTTCTTTTCGTTTCCACACCACGCGAAACTGCCGCCCGCGTCCTTCCCCGCCGCTTCTTCGGCGGGGAGATGTTTGCCAAACGGCATGGGAGGTGAATGCATGGCACAATACGACTGGAACAGCCTGGAGGCGGATTACGTCAAGGGCGGTTATCGAAGTCTGCGCGCTTTTGCTGAGGAGAAATCCATCAGCTATCCGAGCCTCCTGCGGGAGGCAAAACGCCGTCCCGGTTTTGTAAAAAGCAAGCGGGGACGAAAACCCCATAATGCGGCACGTCCAAATGGACCGCTCCAGCTGCAAAACGCCTGGAACAATCTTCTGGAAGCGCTGGAATCCATTACGGACGCAAATAGCGAATGGGCACAGCAAATCTCCCCTCGCAACATCTACGAGCTGGCCTGCGCGCTCGAACGCATCCAAAAAGGATGTCAGGATTCCCTGGCAATGCAGGAAGACGGTGCAAAGGCGATTTCCGAGGCCATCGGCGCGCTGGCCAGGAGGCTTTCTTAAATGAGCTTCCAATGGGGCCAATTCAGCGATTACGCCGTGCGCTCCATTGCCTTAAGCGATGCGCGCCTGAATATCTGGGACGGCGCGGTCCGGTCCGGAAAAACGGTTTCTTCCTTACTCGCGTGGCTCTATTTTGTCACCCAGGCACCGCCCGGCCCGCTTCTGATGGCGGGAAAAACGGTGACCACCCTCAAGCGGAACATTTTGGACACCTTGTCCGACATGCTGGGGGAACGGGATTTTAAAGTGCGCCTGTCTGCCAGAGAGGCCGTTCTCTTCGGGCGCAAAGTTTATCTGGCGGGCGCATCCGATGCACGGGCAGAGGGGAAACTGCGGGGAATGACCCTGGCGGGAGCCTACGGCGATGAGCTGACCCTTTGGCCCCGGTCCTTTTTCCAGATGCTTTTGTCGCGTTTGTCTATAGAGGGCGCCCGGTTCTACGGCACCACAAATCCCGACAGCAGCCGCCACTGGCTTTACACCGATTATCTGCAAAAGCCGCAGCTCAATCTGCTGCGCTGGCATTTCTCCTTGGCGGACAATCCAAATCTGCCGGAAAGCTACAAGGCGGCGCTTAAGCTGGAATATACCGGCATGTGGAAGCGGAGGTTTGTGGACGGAGAGTGGTGCGCGGCCCAGGGGGCGGTATACGATCGGTTCGAACGGGAGGCGCATGTCTGCGTGCGCGTGCCGGGGCCAAAGGCCCGAACGTTTCTTTCCTGCGATTACGGGGTTCACAATCCCTGTGTGTTCGGCCTGCTGACTGAGGAGGAGGGGCACTATCATTTGGCGCGGGAATATTACCACGACGGAAGGGTGCAGGAGCAGAAAACCGACGAGGAATACGCAAGCGACCTGCTGGCTTTCGCCCAAAACGAAGCGCGCTGTGTGGTGATCGATCCTTCCGCTTCTTCGCTGATTGCGCTGCTGCGCAAATCCGGCTGGCAGGTAATCCCAGGAAAAAATGCGGTGCTCGAGGGGATCCGGCAGGTAAGCGCCCTTCTGAGTGAAGGACGGCTGACCGTCGACCCGGGCTGCGTACATACGCTGCGGGAATTCGACTGCTACTGCTGGAACGAAAGCAGTAACCGGGACGTGCCGGTGAAAGAAAACGACCACTGCATGGACATGCTGCGCTACGGTATTCTGACGGATCTGCGCATGCAGAGCAGGCGGCGGGAAAGCTACTCGGGCAAAAACAAACAATGAGCCGGGGATTCCCGGCAAAGGGAGGTTTCGATTTGAACGCGACCGCTTTCTACGAGGAGCTCGGCGGCCTTTATGGAAGCCGGGTACTGGAGGAATTCGGCGAGATCATCCGGCTGTACGACTTTTACGAGGGCAAGGGGCAGCTATGGCCGAAAAACGGGCAGCTGGATTATCTGCCCACCGTAAAACGCACCAACTTTATCAAAAAGCTCATCAAGGCCGAGGCCCGCTTTCTCTTCGGACGCACGCCGGAGCTTTCCGTGCGCGCCATTCGCCAGGAGGACGACGGGATTGCACGGGAAATGACCCTGTTTTTAAACCGCCTGCTGCGAAATAACCACTTCGGCGACCGACTGGTTCGGGCGGCCAGAGATTGCTTTATCGGAAAACGGGTGGCGCTGCGGCTGTGCACCGATGAGGAGGACATTTCCATCGGGTTTCGCCCGTCCTTGGAGTTTCTGTTCGAGCCCAGAGAGGACGACGCGGACCGGCTTAAAAAAATCATTTTCTTTTACCAGCTTAACACAGAGGTTCCTCACCGCAAGCAGCGGATTTGGAAGCAGAAGTTTGAGATGGTAGAAGGACGCTGCTTCCTGGACGAAGGGGTGTATGACGGGGACGGACGGCTTTTGGAAAGCCGGTATGAAAACTTCGATACGGGGCTTACCTTCATACCGGCGTATGTGATATTAAACGACGGGCTGTGCGGAGATTTGAGCGGAGAAAGCGATGTGGCGGAGTTAATCGAGAACCAAAACGCCTACAACCGCCTGACCTCCGACGACATTGACGCGCTGCGGTTTAACCTCTTTCCCCAGCGGGTGGCCACCGACGCGAGCGTTTCCTCTTTGGACAAACTGGTGATCGCGCCGGGTGCGCTGATCGATTTGCAGACCGATCCGACCATGATGGACGGAAAACAGGCGTCTATGGAGATGCTGGAGCCCAAGTTCGGATACGACGACCGGATTGAGCACACACTGTGCCGCATCAAGTCGGACATGTACGAGCTGCTGTCGGTGCCTGACCTTTCCACCGAACAGTTAAAGGGGACGCTGAGTTCGGGCCAATCCATCCGCGCCATGTACTGGGAGCTGTTATGCCGGTGCGAGGAGAAATGGACGGCATGGGAAGCGGCTCTGCGCTGGATGGCCTACGGTGTGTTTCACCTGGCTAGGGAGACGGGAATCGCCTCCTTTCCTCCCATTGAATGGGAACTGCACATCGAGCATGGGTATCCCCTGCCCGACGACGAGGAAACCGAACGGGTAAACGACCTCAAGGAAGTGGAGGCACAGGTACGCAGCCGGCGCTCTTACATGGAAAAATGGAAAATCGCGGCCGATCCCCAAGGAGAGCTGGAAAACATCGACGGTGAAGCGCAAACCCAATGACAGGAGGGATCGCTATGGAAAGCTTACAGGAAATTTTGAGCGAACTGGGACTGGAGATGGGCGAGGAAACCAGAGAAACCCTGTCTCTTGCTTTACAGGAGTTGGTGGACGAAAAGGCCGCCTCTCTCGCGGCCGAGCAGGCCGCACGCCAGGAGGAGACTCTGGAGGAACAAGACGCCAAGCGGCAGGCTCAGGCGATTGCCGCCCAGGAAGCGGCAAACAGCAAAATTGAAGCACTTAAAGCAGAACGTCGCAAAGACCAGGCTTTGCTTATGCTCTATCGGGAAAAGGCCATTGAGCCGGAAACGGCGCTGGCGCTTCTCCATCTGGATACCCTGGAGATTTCAGACGACGGACAGGTGGAAGGACTGGACGAACAGGTCGCGGCTTTGAAGGAACACGACCGGTATCTGTTTCATTCACCGGTCGTCACCGGAAGCAAGGGAAACTTCATCCGGCCTCATCCGTCGGCGCCGGTACGCTCTTTAAGCGACGCGCTGGCGGAGCATTACCACAGATATCCCTATTAAGGAAAAAGAAAGGACTTGGATCCTATGGCTATTACGTTAAACGACATCAAGCTTAACACGACCGACAAACTAGTGGCAAGTGTGGTCGATGAATTTCGACGTTCCAACTTCCTGCTGGCGAACATGCCTTTCGACGACACTCTGCTGCCTCTGGGCAACGGCTCTTCCCCGACTTACAGCTATTACCGCATTGTAACCCAGCCTACCGCGGCCTTCCGGTCTATGAACGGCGAATATACCACCAGCAATGCGGTGAAGGAAAAGATCTCGGTGGAGCTCAAGGCCTTTGGCGGCAGCTACACCATCGACCGGGTGCTGGCGGCGGCCGGCGGGTTTGTGGATGAGGTGGACGTGCAGACCCGGCAGATGATCCGGGCGGCTCAGACCTTGTTCAATGCCACTGTCATCAATGGCAACACCACAAGCAACGCGGCGGCCTTCGACGGCCTGAGCAAGGCGCTGACCGGCAAATCCACCGAGTATAACGCTCAGTCTGGTTCGGCGAACGTGGATCTGTCTGCCTCGAACATCGACAGCAACTACAAAACTTTCCTGGATAAGCTCGACGAATTCATTCTGTCTCTCGACCAGCGGCCCACCGCGCTTCTGGCCAATGCCGGCTTGATTGCCAAAATCCGCGCCTGTGTGCGCCGCTGCGGCATCGAATACAAGGCGGCGGCCTTAGAAGGCGGCGACATTCCCACCTATGACGGGATTCCGCTGGTGGATGCAGGCCAGATGGCGGGCGAGGACGGGGCTACCGACGTGATCGCCACCACATCGGGCGTTACCGAGCTGTACGCGGTGCGCCTGGGGCTTGACGGGCTGCACGGCGTATGCATGCACGGAGAATCCCCCATTAAGGTATGGGTTCCCGATTTTACTACGGCGGGTGCCGTAAAGAAGGGCGAAGTGGAAATGGTGGCGGCCATCGCTCTGAAGAACACGGCGGCGGCCGGTGTCTTCCGTAAAATCAAAATCGCGTAAAAGAGGTCTTTATTTTGAAAGGAGCACCATTGTATGAGTACGACAAACCAGGTTTTTAACACGGTTGCTTTGATGAAGGCGGCGGCCCTCACAGAAGGCGACTGCGTTATGACCCGCGGCTATTATGCCGCCGGCGACGGGGGCAGCGGTGTTTATGTGGTGACCAGTTCTGCGGCGGCGGCTGACAACGGCTCCGTCATCGCTCTCAACAACGGTAAAAAGGCAGAGCTCGTCATTGAGGGGGATACCATCCACGTCAAGCAGTTCGGCGCGAAGGCGGACGACATCTCTTTTGACAACGTGGCCTATATCAATGCGGCCTTTCATTGGCTGGCACGAAACGGCGGCGGTACATTGGTTTTTCCTCATGGAGAAACCTTTTCCGTTAAGATCAATTCCAACATAGATTATCTGCGGCTGGGTGCCTCCAACGTCACGATTCTCGGCAACGACTCCACCTTGCAGGTACGGGCGGACTCCGGCGATTTCCAGTCGCTTTTGTACATCGATACCAGCGAAAATGTAGCAATCGACCGGCTGCATTTTGACGACAACGTCCTCAGCAATACGGGTTATCCGGTGACTGGCGACGAAGTAAAACGTCAAATGCTGATTCATTATGAGAGCGTGACCAATGCCGAGCTGCACAACTGTCACTTCTATACCGGCGGCATCTGGTGCGTCCAGGGTAAACTCTCCGGTTTGACCATCGACAGATGTAACTTCTATTTCCGTACTAAGGAGAACATCGGCTGGTATGACGTCAGTACCCTTTATTTGGTTGGCGAACGTATTACAATCCAGGATTGTATCTTCGAAAATCAGATGGAAACAAAGGTACCTCAGACGGCGGTGGAATCCCATGCCACCAAGGTGCGTTTCCTGCGCAACCGCTGCGCCGGATACCAGGGCTCTCTTCTCATCGCCTGCCCGACTTCCAGTGAAGCCGGTGCTTACGCGGATGTGCATGCGGATGACATTGTGGTACAAGGCAACGAGATGATTTGCGCCAATCCCGGTACTGGAAACGGCAGCGGCATCTGTATCTGGCCTTTGTCTGAAAAGAACATCACCAACATTCGGATCCTCAACAATACCATCGAGACCGATTACTGCGGCATTCTTAACAAATACATCGATAACGACAGCGTCATCGACGGCTTGATGATCGCCAACAATTCCATCACTTATGTGGGCAATGAGGAGAGCAATATTGCGAGCCAATATGAATTCAAGGTGCATGGCAAGAACGGCGTCAAGCTGTTGGGAGCAACGGTCATTAAGAATGTGGTCATCTGCGACAACACCATTTTCAATTTCCCGGAAAGCGCTGTGCTGGTAACCAGCATGGAAAGCGGCACGGTGACAGGGCTTATGCGCAAGTATCGCAACATTCGTATTTACGATAATCTGGCCTACAACTGCGGATATAACACCAAGTACTACTACTTCGGTGCAATCAGTCTGATCGACGGGGTGGAAACGGGCGAAATTGCAAGAAACTTCTTCGATTTTGATAAAAACGCCGATACCTGCCTGCGGCCCATCTTCGCCTACTGTGACGATGTCCAGGACAGCGCCGTCAAGATTACGGTCAGAGGTAATGTGGTCAGCGGGCTCTATCCGGAACAGTCGCTGGATATGCCGGAACCGGACGACCGCTATGACTATGGTCTGGCTCCTACCAACAGCGTTTTGATCTGGGACGGCATTACCCACTTTAACAAGGGCGATATCTTTGACTACAACAACAAACGGTACCGCTGCACCTCCAATTTCGTGATGGGCATTCCCTCGGCGTCCAATCCTTCTGACGTTTCCGGCACCAATGTGACGGTGGTGGATTTGATTGCGGTTCGACAGCTCAAGGTAAGCGACGCCTCCGTCTTCCGACGCGGCGATGTGATCAAGCTGGGCGGCGGCTTTGTTCCCACCCGTCAGGCAATTATCGCGGGCGTGGATTATATCACCAACATCATTTATGCGGATGGCCTCGGTTCTTCCTGGTTTGAGCTTAAGTCCGGTGGGACGGCGGCGGGTTCCCCGGTCTATTTTGTGACGAATCTTGCGACCTCCTGTGAAGAAATCTAAAGGGTTTCTCTGTCTTTTGAGAGGACGGATTTTCATTCCTGTTTTCTCATAAAAGCGGCGGCCGGGTCCGCGCACGGCCTGGCCAGCCGCACGGCATTTTTTCGCGCGCAGAAACGGAGGAGGATATGACCCCACTCGAACAGCTTCGAGCAAACTTATGTGAAACGCAGGATGAGGTGCGGTTCTTTTCGGACAACGAGCTGCTGACACTGCTGATGCAGAACAAGGAAGATGTAAGGGCCGCATCCTACGAGGGACTTCTCAAAAAGGCCCAGGCAGACGGCGTTTCCCTTCCCGACGGTACAAAAACTGCCGATGCCAGAGGATACTGGCTATCCCTCGCCAAGCAGTACCGTCCCTGTGCGAACCGATGTCTGCAGCGGGCCGATGAAGAGACGAGGTGAACGGCAATGATAAAGGGATGGCGGCACCGGTTTTCTTTTGTGCGGGCCATACGGCCGCTGCTTCGTACCGTTTTGGTTTACCGCCCGGCGTTAAGCGTGCTAGGTGAGCCGGATTATGAGGCCCTATCCTTTGTATATCGGGGACTTGGCTACCGGTTTTACAAATTCGAGCGCATTACCTCACATTTATCCATTCCCGGGCGCATCGCCCGGGAGCGGACCCAACGCATCCTGCTCCCCTATCCTGCGGCTGCGCAGGGACAGGGGCCAACGGGAGCGGCTGCGGACTTCCCAACGATTCTGCCTGGAGACTTGTGTAAAACGGACGCGTCCAGCTACACGGTTCGGGCGGTACAGCATGACAATGAACTTTATCTGACTCTGGTGGTAGAGGAAGTGACCATAGATGACGCCACTCAAACAAATTTATGAGACGTTGAAGCAGGCGGGCATTCCCGTCTTTTTTCCCGGTCAGCACAACGGAATAGGCATGACGCCTTATGTGGTGGTCCGGGAAGGGGAAACAAAGCCAAACGGCGGGGATCTAACCGGTACGACAGCCTTCGAACTATTTGCCTATGCGCCCATCCACAATTATTCCGGCCTGTTAAGCCTGATTGCGCTGATCAAGCAGGCTATGAAGCCTCTGTATCACATCCGCCCCACCGGGCGGGTCTACGGGCAGGGAATCGAATCGGACTATCAAATGCATCGGGCCATTTTGGAATACGAAGCGCAAAGGAGGCTATGACAGATGAATCTGGACACCTGCCGGTTGGAAGCCGTAGCGGTGGGTTCGCTCATCGCGGTACAGTTCACACTGGAAGGAGAAACCTCATTTCTGGCCTATTCCAAACGTGCGCAGATTACACCGGTGGTATCCAAGGGTAGGTATCGGGAACTGCGGGAGGATACCATGGTTGCGGCGGTGAAGCAGACGCCCGACATCCTGCTGGGGTACGACATCGTTCTGACCGACACCTGCCTCAATCCCCGGGCTTTTGCAGCGGCAGACGGCGGAAAAGCCACTCTTGCCGAGCATGTTTTTTCCTCTTATTTGGCGCCGGAAGCGGGAAACAATCCTGCGCGCACCCCGTTTCATTTGCAGCTTTTCGCTGCACAAAAGGACGAAAATGGAAATGATGCGGGATATTTGCAGCTGTCTTTCTCTGCGTGCACCGGCTGTCCGGCCTCCTTCTCCCTTTCCCAAGGCGAGTTTTTTTTGACCACCTACACCATACAAAGCCGTCCTTTCGGTGCACCGACTTCGATGAGCATCACCCGGCTTTCCTCGCTGCCCTTCGGGCGCGCTTAAGAAAGGAGACGACCAAGTATGACCAATAATGACGACGGAATCCTCTCCATGGAAGCGCCGGCTATTCAGAAGCAGGCACAGGAGGATGCGGCTTTAAAAGAAACGTCCCGGCGGCTCGATGAGATGCAGGCACAGCTGTGGGCGGACGAACGGCGTTTGACGGGGGGTGGCTGCCTGTGAGCTGGTTTTCCTTTCGAGGGATCGAAAGCAGCACCATGGGGGTGCTTTTACTGGAGCGCAAATGGGACCTATGTGGAAAAACCCGCAGCCAGTTTCTTTCCATTCCCGGACTGGACGGTTCCTTGACGGTACCTCAGGCGCGCGAGGACATTACCATGACCTTGCGCTGTGCGGTGCTCAGCGACGATGACGCCGACCTGCAAACGGCATCTCACGAGCTGGCGGCTTGGCTGTTCGGCAGCGGCGAGCTTGTCTTTTGGGATGCACCGCAGCAGACGAGAAGCGCTTGTGTCCTTTCCGTCTCCAGCTTCGAAGGCTTTGAAAAGTGGGGCGAATTTCAGGTGACCTTTCGCTGCGCACCCTATGCCATGGGAGCTGAAACAACGGTGGGAATCAATCAGTCGGTTTCCTTTGAGGGTACCGCGCCTTCCAGGGGCGCTTTCTCTTTCTCCCTGTCCTCGGCTGCCGACCTGATTGTGCTTGCCTGCACGGCAAAAAACGTGACGCTGCGGGGCAGCTTCCAGGAGGGGGACGCCTTTGTCATCAACACGCAGACGGGAGCGGTATGGCGCAACGGACAGGTTCAAAACGAGCTTCTGCAAGTCGGAAGCCGCTTTTTTGAGGTTCCGGTAGATACCACGTTTTTGCACTTGCTGTGCAAAAACGGAAATCTTTCTAATTACCCGGAAGGGGTTTACACTTACCGGCCGAGGTGGTACTGATGGAATTCATTCTGTATTTTTTTGACCGGACGGAAAAGCTGACGGGGCTGATGCAAAATGGGGCCGGCGGCTCCCTTCTCTCAGTTGTCCATGACGAAGCGAAACAGACGCTGACGGTCACGTTGGCGGCGGCCGCGGCACAGGCCGCCGGACAAGGCGATTATATGGGATTTACCGACTTAGACGGACAGTTCCAGCTGTTTGAGATCAAGCGGATACAGGAGCGGCACCAGGAGAGCGGAGTTCTGTGCGAGCTCTACGGCGAACATGTGTGTTACGAACTGCTGGCAACGGTGGTAGATGACTTGACCCTATCCGACACCTCGGCGCAGAAGGCCGCCCAAGCCATTCTGGCATCCACCCGGTGGCAGTGCGGCAACTGCGACAATTTGCCCTTTTCCTCCATTTCCTTTTATTATGAGAGCGCACTCGCCTGCCTGTACCGGTTACAGGAACAATGCAAGGCACGCCTGGTCTTTCGCCTAACCCTCGATGGCAATCATATTACCGCCCGGACCGTTTCTATAGTTGCGGACACACCAAGGCAGACAGGCAAACGTTTTACCTGGAACCGGGACCTTTTGCAGATTACCCGGCAGGCGGACACTACCAGCCTGGTCACCGCCCTATATGGCCGGGGAAAGACCATCGGCATCAAAGAATCCCCCAGCCAGGCGGCCAGAGGCGCCCGGCGCACATTTGCTGACGCGGTTTGGACAACGCCGGACCATCCGGTGGACAAGCCTGCCGGTCAGGAGTGGGTGGGTGATCCGCAGGCTCTGGCACGGTGGGGGTATGGCAGCGGGACAAAGCAGCATCTTTTCGGGGTGGCGGTATTCTCCGATCTCGACGATCCGGAAGCTCTTTTAAAAGCTACGTATGATGAGCTTCAAAAACGATGTATACCCTCGATGCGCTATACCATGAAGGCGGTGGACTTAGAAACCCTCGCCGGTCTTTCCCATGAAGCGGTGCGGCTCAACGACGAGGTGACCGTCATCGACGACGGGTTTGACCCGCCTTTAGAGCTGACGGCGCGGGTTACCGGGCTCAAACGAGACTATCTCAATCCGGCGGACACCGAGCTGGTCATTGGAGATACAGCCCCCGCTTTGGGCAGTCTTCTCGCGAAAATGGAAGCAGAAAAAAACCGGCTTTTGGAAAAGGAAGGGGCCTGGGATGACACCACCCAGAACGCCGGACCGGACAGTCCAGTGGACACCTCCCGGCTGGAGGGCGCCATCGACACGCTGCAAAACAAAATTATTGCCTCCGGCGCCTACGAAAGCGCTACCGTTACCGACAGCGGAGGAATTCTTTTGGAAAACAACCAAGCGGACAGCCCGGACTACGGAGCCATTTACCTGGGGCCCGGCCTTCTGGCCATTGCCAACCGAAAAAACGGCATGGACTGGGAGTGGCGCACCTTCGGTACGGGAGCAGGGTTTACGGCCAGCGAGCTGATTGCCGGGGTGCTGGACGCGGGGCTGATTAAAACCGGGCGTCTGGAATCGGTCAATGGGTCTTCCTGGATTGACATGCAGTCGGGCGCCTTCTCATTTGATAACGGAAAGCTGTCGTTGGATGGAGAGGGAAACCTTTTGGTCGCAGGGTATCTGAACGCGCAAAGCGGGGAACGCAAGGTATCTGTCAATAAAAATCCGATTTTTGGACCAACCATCACCTTTTCGGTGGGAGAAAACGACGCGGGCTACCTCTACGCCGACGATTTTAATTCCCTTGTCATTGAGGCCGGCCGGCTTCAGCTGTCCACCAATGCTTTGGAAACCCCGTCCGGGCATACCGGCTATACGGGAACGGTGGAGGTGGGCGGAAAAACGCTTCGTTTTGACAGCGGGATTCTTTACGAAGTAACCGGATGAGGGACCTTTCCCGACAGAAGTCAAAAAAGAGGAACCCACCGCGGTGCCCGCAGGACCCCCTTTTTTTGGAACGCCCTTTGAAA
>CAMLYM010000020.1 GCA_946491705.1 uncultured Clostridia bacterium | reverse complement strand
TGGGGTGTTCTGGGGGTGGGGCGGGGCCCGGCGGGGAAGGCGCACGCCACAGCGATACCGCCGCCGATACAGGCAAGCCCCACCGCCAAAGCCGCCGCTAAGTATTTCATGCCGTCGGCGTTGGCCGCAGCGGCTGCCGCATCCGCGTCGCTGGTGGCGGGAGCCGGGGCTGTGGCGGGAGCAGCGGTAGCCACTGGCTGGGCGTTGTCGTCCGGGGTAGCCGCTGAAACCGCGAAGGGCATAGCGACCGCCAGCAGCATCACTGCGGCAAAAGCGGTCAGGTTAACGCGCAGGGCCTTGCGGGGAGAATTGCCCCTCTTAAGGCTGCGGATGGAGAGAACGAGCGGGATGCACATAGCGGCTAAAATCAGAACTGCAAACAGAGCATACATTAGTATTTCCTCCTCATAATTCAGGTTCCCGTCACCGGGCGATAGGGAAAACCGGCCGGAACGCTACTGATTTTGTGTCTTTCTCGACCGGATGGATAAAAAGGGTTTGCCGTTGCCGGAATAGAAACGGCTGAACATTTCGTAGTATTCCAGACGCAGTACCTGGATGGCCACAAGAAGGGCTTCCAGACAGGCGACGATGACATTGCCGATGACCACCGCGATGGTATACCCCACCGGATCGAACAGCTCGGCGATGACGAATACTACCTTCATCATGCCCGCGTGCACCAGCACGAAGGCGCCCACCCGCAAAAAGGACAGGGTGTTGGACAGGTAGCTTAAAAGAAAATCAAAGAGCTCGAAGAAGTTGCCGGAAATGAATTCGCCCACGCTGTCTTCGAAAATCTTCGGCTTTCGTCCAACCAGATTTCCAAGCGGCTCCCGAAAGAACATCACAAGCAACGGGAGCACAATCAAAAACAGAATATAGGGCAGGCTGAAAAGATTCACACCGGTGGTGAAGAGCAAAGCGCCTGCCGCCAGGATGGACGCGTAGAAGACAAGCCCCGCCGCCCCGTTGGGGCCGAAGAGGGCGTCCGCGTACCGTTTTCGCCGAAGCCCCGAGAAGATGTTGATGACCATGGCCGTCATGTTGAGCACGCAGCCGATGGCGATGGATGCGAGCAAAATAAGAGTAATGTTCTCCGGTTCCATTACCCGGAAGGGGGAGAGGCCGAAGCTTGCGTATATGGAGTCGAGCGCGGTCTCAAAGCCGAACACCGACCCGAAGATACAGCCGAACAGCGTGGAGAAAATGCTTGTGCGCATCAGGATGGGACCGATGGACATATGCCGTTTTTTGTACATATAAAGTCCTACCAAAAACAGCAGGATGCCCTGCCCCACGTCGGCGAACATGATGCCGAACAAAATGCAGTAGGTAATGCTGATGAAAACGGTGGGGTCCACCTCGTCGTAATCCGGCAGGCCAAACATGTCAACGAACATTTCAAAGGGCCTTTGCAGCCACCTGTTTTTGAGCCGGATAGGCGGAGTTTCGTCCCGCGGCGCGTCATCCGGCGGCTCAAACACCACCTGCACCGCTTCCATATCGTCGAACCGGTGGAAAAATTCCTCCTGCTTTGAGGCCGGGATCCAGCCGATCAGGTGGAAAAGCGCCCCGTGCCTGGCGGCGTACCGCCTGAGATCGAACGCATCGCTTAGATAGGTCAAGAAAGAGTATGCGTTCTCGATTTTTTCGTGCTGCTTTTCCCAGGACGTTTGAATTTTTTGCGTCAGCTGCGAAAGCCGCTTGCGGTCTACGGCCACCTTTTTCTGAAACCGCTCGATTCCTTCTTCCGGGGTCCCGTTTACCCCGGGAACCCGCAGCCGTTCGAAGTACAGATGGGAGAAAATCCGGTCCACTTCCTCTACCTGCTCCCGCGGGCAGAAATACACGCCCCAGTAGTGGGTGGTGTCCACTGACCCGGGGAAGAACATCACATACGGATTATCCTCATATGCCTGCAGTTTCGGATAGCTGTCCCTGGGGATGCGCCCGAAACGCACCTTGATGAACTCACAGGAGAACACCTCGTCGAGCCGGACGTTGAGCCCGGTAAAGTGGGACAGCTGCGCGATGAAGGTTTCCCCCATGGAAATGTCTTCCTTGAGGGCGCGAAACTGTTGGTCCAAGGTCCTGAATTCGTCCGACACATGGTCCACAAACTGCCCAAGGCCTTCCCGGTCGTACTTGACCGGTGAAGTGACCGGCGTCAGCTTAAGCGGCGGTGCGTGAGATTTGGAAAGCTCGTCGAGGGCCTGCAGCATCGGCGTATAGGGGTTATCCTGGCTGATGGAAGCGTAGCCCTTGCTGTCTTCCAGAAAGGTCAGCGTCGATTCCGGATGAAAGTCCTCGTCGATGCACACCCGTTCCAATGCCGTGTCCATCGTGTCCAGTTTTCCCAGCACGTTGACCAGCAGCATTTTTTCAATCGCCATGGTTCACTCTCACCTCCTGCCCTTAAGCATGTTCCAGAATCAGGAGCTCCCGGATTTTGTCAGGGGGCAGCTGGTATCGGATGCCTTCGATGATATTGATGATGTTGCGCAGTTCGTTTTCTGCGATGATGGTGTAAGCCAAAAACACGGCCGGCGGATTCACAGAGAAGCGCATGGTGTGCAGCGCTTCCCGGAAAACCAGGGCCGACAGAGTTTCCTCCAGATAGCCGCCCTGCGTTTGCGAAAGCCGGTGGCCGTACTTGGTCCGCTGAAAGACGGCGAATGCCTCGTTTGCCGTCTTGGCGTGAAGCATGGCGTCCAGCTCCTCTTTTTTGATCACATGCTCGTAAGGAAGGAGCCGGGACCGGATTTCATCCGGCGACGCGGTGGAAAATGCGTTTTTGTAACGCAGGATGCGCAGCACGTTGTCCAGCTCCACCGTCATATAGTAAAAATCCAGCAACTCCTTTTTCATCTTGCCCCGGGTGTGCCGTTCAATCAGCGCAAACGCCCGGTCGTATAAATAATGGTAGAGCCGCGTTTCAATGGTAGTCAGGTCCAGCTCGTCGGGCCGCTTGCCTGCATAAGGGGAGAGAAGCGGTTCAAATGGCGTGCCTTTGAGCACCGCTAAAATATCATCAAAGGTCTTGCACTTGGCTAGATCCATGAGACGGATGTCGGTATGGTGCTCGAAAAAGGTGGGAAGATGAAAGAGGTATTCGTCTTCCTGCCCGTAGTTTAAAAGCCGGATACAATGGAGAATCTGCTGAATTTCGCCTCTGAGCACAATGATTTCGTAGAAAAACTCCCGTCCCGCGTATTCGAATACGCACAGAGACGAATAGTCCTCAAAGGATTTACGCCGAAGAAGCTCCTCAAGCCTGCCCCGGTGAACGTCCACCGAACGGACCTCGCTCAAAAAGGGACCGAAATAGGTACGGTTTTTCAGATAGAGAGCCGCTTCCCCTACCGACTGGCAGGCCAGCAGCTCGTTAAAGTTCTGTAAAGTCAGCCGCTTGCCGAATTTGGCGCGTGCCTTTGCGGATAAAGCGTTGTGAGAATAACTGCCAGCCATCGCGTTTCGCCTCCTTTGGCCAGGCTTTTTCCTTTATTCCCGGCCCAGGGTGCGGTTGACGATGGTTTTGATCCAGGCGTCCTTGTTGCGTTCAGCCGTCCGGTCAAGGGAATCCATCACGCCGGCGTACGTTTTCTGGGTTTGCTCCCATTCTTCCTCGGCAAAGCCCCGTTCCTTTTCTTCCAGCTGTTCGACCTTTTTGCGGGCCCGGGTCAGATACTCGTCCTTGAGCGCCTGGCTCTTTTCCTCGACGGTCATTTCCGCCTGCATGCGCATGGAAGAGGCGTCCTCGGTGAGCTGGCGCGCCTGCTCATCCATTTCAAGGATGCGCTTGATCATTTCTTGCATACGGATCCCCTCCTAAAAGTCGTAAAAGGGAGAACGCCAGTGGCGCTCTCCCGCTAAAATGCCCGAGGTATTTTGGTGATTGAGTGCATGCCGATGGTTGTTATTATATACCCGTTTTTTCGTCATTACAAGGTACAAATTACTGAATAAAACCCAACCAAACCATAAATTTCGTTACAATTTGTTGAAAGGCCACCTTAGTTTTTCAGACTCTGAAGCGGTGCCGGAATCCGTCCGCCCCGGCTGATGAAGCGGGCCGGCGACATGCGGTTGACCTCCATGACCGGACCGCCGCCCAAAAGGCCGCCGAAACTCAATTCCTCGCCCACCTTCTTGCCGATGGCAGGGATTACCCGCACGGCGGTGGTCTTGGAGTTGACCATACCGATGGCCGCCTCGTCGGCGATGATGGCGGCGATGATTTCCGCGGGCGTGTCCCCGGGGATGTTGATCATGTCAAGCCCTACCGAGCAGACAGCGGTCATGGCTTCCAGCTTTTCTAAACACAGCGCACCCGAACGGGCCGCGTCGATCATCCCCGCGTCCTCCGTCACCGGGATGAACGCGCCCGACAAGCCTCCCACATGGGAGGAAGCCATCACGCCGCCCTTTTTGACCGCGTCGTTCAAAAGAGCCAGCGCCGCCGTGGTTCCATAAGCGCCGCATTGCTCGAGACCCATTTCTTCGAGGATATGGGCCACCGAGTCGCCCACCGCCGGCGTGGGTGCCAGCGATAAATCCACAATGCCGAAGGGCACGCAGAGCCGGCGGGACGCCTCCTGGGCCACCAGCTGACCCATACGAGTGATCTTAAAGGCGGTTCGCTTGATTAAGTCGGCCACTCCCGTCAGATCACAGTCTCCCGCTTTCTTCAGGGCCGCCCGTACTACGCCCGGGCCGGAAACGCCTACGTTAATCACACAGTCCGGCTCGCCCGGGCCGTGAAAGGCGCCCGCCATGAATGGGTTATCCTCCGGTGCGTTGCAGAAAACTACCAGCTTCGCGCAGCCGATGCAGTCCCGATCAGCGGTGATTTCCGCCGTCTCCTTCACGACTCGGCCCATCCGAGCCACCGCATCCATGTTGATACCGGCCTTGGTGGAGCCGATGTTCACCGATGAGCACACGTGCTCGGTAACGCTGAGGGCTTCCGGGATGCTCTGCAGCAACGCGTAGTCCCCCGGGCCGAAGCCCTTTTGTACCAGCGCCGAATATCCGCCGATGAAGTTGACCCCCACCGCCCTCGCCGCCTTTTCCAGCGTCAGGGCGAATTTGACCGGATCCTTTCCCGGGCAGGCCGCCGCAATCATAGCGATGGGTGTGACCGAAATGCGCTTATGAATGATGGGAATGCCGTATTCCTTCTCAATGTCCTCGCCGACCTTGACCAGGTCCTTTGCATAGCGGGTGATCTTGTCGTAAATTTTTTCACAGGCCGCATCTATATCCGGGTCGCAGCAGTCGAGCAGAGAGATGCCCATAGTAATGGTGCGAACATCCAGATTCTCGTTGTCGATCATCTGGATGGTTTCCAGAATATCGTGCACATTTATCATTTGGAACCTCCCCCTTGTTATACGCGGTGCATGGAATTAAATATGTCTTCATGCATGATTTTGACCGAGAGGCCCATTTTTGTGCCTAAGCCTTCCATCCGGTCGGAAAGCTCGGTAAAGGGAATGGTGCAGTTGGAAATATCCACCAGCATAATCATGGCGAACAGGTCCTGCATGACCGACTGGGTCACCTCCGTAATGTTGACATTGACCTGGGTGCACAGGTTGGAGACGCCGGCGAGAATGCCTACCATGTCCTTGCCGATTACCGCAATAACTGCGCGCATAACGATCCCTCCATACTTATTTAATAACCCACTCATTATGCCGCTTTGTCAGAATTTTGTCAAGGTGTTTTGGGTATTCTATGGTTGCGTGATTCTATCCTATGCTGGGATTTCTTTCTTGACAAATCCTACCCCCTTCACTATAATTTTAGTTACAATCCATGCCGCTGTGGTGGAATCGGCAGACACAAGGGACTTAAAATCCCTCGCTGGCGACAGCGTACCGGTTCGAGTCCGGTCAGCGGCACCAACCATATGTACGCCAATGTGGACGGTACAAGAGCCGTCTGGATTGGCGTATATTTTTTGTACGAGTTCCCGCACAGCAAGGCGCGCATCAAAGTTTTCGGTAACGTTATTAAGGACCTTTACGATTTCTTCCGGTCGTATTTTTACACCTTGATAGATTCTCTTTTCCGCGATGATGTTTTCCAGCTCAATTTTGCGGTCGCGTTGTCTGTCGATTTCCTTTTGCAATTCCGGGAACGTCATGCCCGACATAACAGCCTTTACCCCATTGCTGATCTGTTTCTCAACCTCGACCAATTCACGCTTTTCGGCTTCACAGTCAGGAGCAGCGGAATTGATTTGATTTGCATAGTCCCGTGCGATCTCATCGAAATCCCAATCTAGTATTGCTGCTTTGATCTGGGTCATTACAAAAAGCTCCAATTCATCCGCGTTGATATTTGCGCTTTTACAGGTGTGGGTACGATATTTATTTCCGCATTCATAATAACGATTTTCTCGGAGGCTGCCATCTTTACGTTTGGCGACATTGCAGTGCCCTACATACGTTGCGCCGCAGCTGGCGCATTCGATAAGCCCGGATAGCAGATATTCGCGTTTTGCTTTGTTGGAAGCATTTTTTTTATTGTCTTTCATTCTTTTTTGCACCCTTTCCCACGTATCTTCGTCAATGATTGGCGGGATGATTCCACCTATGATAACCGGATTTTCCGTCTTTTTGCCGCCAGCCCATTTTCTCATAATGCGAATATTCCGTTCATTCCATTTATAAATGCCGATATATCGTTCATTTTGCAGGATGCTGTTGAAACTGTTCTTGCCGAAAGGGCGCCCAAATTTCCCGGTTTTGCCCTGCAGTTTCTCAAGGATTTGCCTGTAGCTTTCGCCGTCAGCGTAACTTCGAAAAATTAATCGGACGATCTCGGCCTCCATTGTATTAATAATGTATCTCCCATCCTTAATATCGTATCCCAGTGGGGCGTGGCCTCCGCAATACAACCCTTTTTTGGCCCGCTCCATCATGCCGGCCATGGATTTTTTGCGCGTGTCCAGGACCATGTGCTGACCTAGGCCTGCCGTGATTAATTCGGTTAAAAAGCTGCTGGGGTCGGTGATGTCGCCAAGCTGCTGGGTGGTGGATATGACCTGAATCCCGGCCGCCCTCATTGCCTTGCGAAACGCAAACCAGTCTACCACGTCACGGGAGCCGCGCGAAATGTCATAGACTACCACCGCGTCGAATTCGTGGCGTTCAGCGGCTTCAACAAGTGCCCGGAACCCCTCTCTATTGGTATTTGTACCGGATTCGGCCTCGTCGCTGTACGCGGCGCACAGGTCAATTTGGTGATCTAGACAGTATTTTGTGATAGCTTCCATTTGGTAGGCGATGCTATTATCTGTCTGCTTGTCAGTGGAGTAACGTGCGTAGGCTGCGGCTTTCATTTTTGATCCTCCTCTTGATAATAGGAGGCCAACCTGCTACAATAGTTATGTATTGTATATTGTGCCTGTCGGCCTCGCTGACAGGAACCGCTCTCTGGTGTTGGTAGCGCTAGAGGGCGGTTTTTATAATTTTCAGGTTTTTTAACGATTCCAGCAATAACAATTTCTGCATATTTATTCGTCGAATTTCAGCATGAACTTAACGATATTTGGAAAGAACTGCAAAAAAGCCGTTTTTATACCACTGTTTATTGAATATCGCTATTTCCTGAAAAGTTGCATAATCACAAAATGTGAATCTGCGTCACTTGATTTTAGCTATTTCGTGCAATATAATCTTATTAAGGGCGAGAGTTCAATATATATTGTACAAAAATCGCATACGTTTGGGGTGGTAACGACAATTAATCTATGTCCGTCAGTTTATACCTGCCGCTACTTACCAGATCGTCAGAGTAATCAACAAGCTTCTTGCGGCCTTCGGCGTTTAAAGCCTCATAATTACGAATGAGGGCTTCTTTTTGAGGATCACTTGGATCAACGATTTTTTGCTTTGGTGTTTCGTCTGCACCCATTAAATAGGTAAGAGACACATTTAATTTTTCAGCATATTCAGCGGCTACCGTGATTTTAGGCGTCCTCTGGTTAGTTTCATATCTACTGATAACCTGTTTCGAGGTGCCTAATAAATCAGCCAGATCATCTTGTGACAGTCCCCTAGATGTTCTTATTTCTTTAAGGCGATCTCCAAATGTGCGTGGCTCGTTTTCGGTGGTTTGTGCAAACTCAGTTTCCCATAATACATCTAACGAGACATTAAGAGCCCTAGCAATCGATACACTTTGGCGTCCTCTCGGTTCTTTCTTTCCGTTTAAATAATCAGATACAGCAGCTTCACTCAAACCTGTTGCCCGGGCCAAATCGACCGCTTTCATATCTTTCATGCCCATCAGCCTTTTAAGATTCTGCGAAAAACTCACACCGTCACTCCCCTTCGCACAAATCTTAACATATGCTAAGTTTTTTTGCAAGAGGTATTGACAATCTTTTCGAAAGTTAATATAATAAGCTTGAAGTTAGCGAAAGTTAAGAATGGAGGTGATTATATGTACCCGTTCAAATACCCCGACTTATATGGTGAACTTGCAAAACAGGGAAAAACTAAAAAATTTCTTGCACAACATTTGAATCTCACCTTAGCTGGACTGCGGTATAAACAAAGCCCGAAAACAAGCGGTGATTTTTCTGGCGAAGAAATGAGAAAAGCGTCTGCTTTGCTTGGGAAACCGGCAGAATACCTTTTTAATTTAGCAAACGAGCCACAAGCCAACCGAGCCAGCTAAAAAAAGGAGAGGAGAAAAATGAAAACGGCCATTGTCCAAAATGGCTTATTTGAAGTCAACGAAATAGGAGAGGTTTTTCGAATAAAAAACGGAGTTAAAACTCTTGCGTCTCAGTCTAAAACTGGACGAAATAAACGGTACTGCGTTGTTACGGCCCGTGTGGATGGAGTCCAACGTCACTACTATGTCCATCGTTTGGTAGCCGAAGCTTTTATCCCAAAGCCCGAAGGAGCCTCCGAAGTAAATCATAAAGACGGAAACCCTAGCAACAATCGGGTAGAAAATCTCGAATGGTGTAGTAGGAGTGAAAACGCAGAACACGCATTTCGCACTGGCTTAATAAACCCATACAGAAATGCAGCGCCTTGTCAAAATTGCGGTGAATACACGTGCGCAAAAGACCATATTTGTCCTGCGTGCAAAGCGGAATTAAGAGGTCTTGCAAAACGTGACGACAGAAGTGCGTATGCACGTGATGCGCTCGCTCAGATACCACCTTGGGCAATGACAAAAAGAACATCGCAGTTTGTGGAAATGCGTAAAGCGGGGTTATCGCTGGAAGAAGTCGGACTTATATGTGGCGTATCGAGGCAATGCGTAGATCAAGCAATAAAGATGGCGTTTGCAAAAGCAGCTAAGGGAGCGCACGCTGGTAACCAAGTAAGAATAGAAGTCGGCCGCCTTGAAAGAAAAATCGCAAAACGCAAAACTAAAATTCAGGAGATTGATAAAGAAAAATCTCGAATCACAGAGGAAATAAACGATCTTGAAAAGTCAATCGCACGTCTATTGCAATCAGCAGATCAAGCCAGCTAAAAAGAAAACCCGCCCAAGCGGGCGGGTGAAAAAAGTTACGCTTTATTTTTTGCTATTTTATTTTCTAATTTTTTTCTTCGGCTCTCGAAACCGCCCTTTGTAGTATCTATTTGACCGTATTTTATGGCCATATCGCAAATTTCAATTGCTTTTTTGTAGTTCTTTTCTTTTTCATAAATGATGGCAAGCTGCTGAAAAGATGGGCATCTGGGGACGTTGCGCCCAGCCGTCGTCAATGGCACACAGTATTTTGGATAAAGTTCTATATCCTTTAAGCAGTACTTTTTTGCTTTGTCTAAGGCATCTGATCTGGTTTCTCGCTGTTTATAGTAAAGGTTAATCAGATGATTATAGACAAAATGCAAATCGACTACGTCGTCTTTAAACGAAGAAGCGTACAACAACCACTTTTCAGCAATATCGTATTTTTTGTCAGCAATAGCATATTGGGAAACCTGCCATATAAAGCCTGCTGGTGATTTTGAAAAAGACGAGAAATTAGAATTTGTCATTAATTCAACATCTTTTTTATTTGCATCTGATTTCATCCAATACGAAGTCATTAGTTTCTTTTCATCGTATGGAAGAGAATCCCACAAATCGGATATCCCATAATGCCCTATGACTCCAGTATAACCTTTTCTTTTAAAAATCATAATTTCACCTCCTCTCCCATCCAGATTTTACAACCTAGGGGGTGAAAATTCAACACATTTCGAGAAAGGAGGCCCCTATGGAACACACCGTCATCATCGACCTGCCGAAAAAGCCGCCGCCGGAACTGCTGGCCAGGCTGGCAGGAAAAAGCCCAGACGAGTTTTTGGAGTACCTTCGAGCGGTGGTTTTGAAATCCAGAGGAAAGGAGGACTCCCCATGCAAACGATCCTAGCGATCCTTGGCGTGGTGTTTTTGACGGCGCTGGCCCTGCGCGGATGCTACATAACCGAGCCCGATCAGCGGGAGCGGCGGGTCAAGCGGTATGTCAGGCAAATGAATCAAGTTAATAGGAGAAGGTAACAAGATGAAATCAACCGGAATCATCCGCAGAATTGACGACTTTGGAAGAATCGTCATCCCCAAGGAAATCAGAAAAGCCAAGCGTATCCATGACATGGACCCGCTCGAAATCTATGTGGACGACGAATTTATTTTGCTGCGCAAATACGACATTGGAGAGACGCCGAAAGACATACTCGACGATTTTGCCGAGGCTATTGAGGGCCATCCCTACCGCAAGCGGATCATGGGCCTGCTCGCGGATGTGAGAGAGCTCCTAAACCAAGAAAAAGCGCCCGACGCGGCGGCAACCGCAATCGAGCGCAAGAACAAATAAACCATCGTTATTGTAAACCAGATTAGGAGGTTTGTCAAATGTTTGAGCCCAGTGAGCAGGAAATCCGGGAAGCTATTACATATCTTGCATTGGAAAACATCCGGCTTAAACGCCGCCTGGAAGAAGCGAATCGTTTGCGCCAGAGCAATCTAGACGCCTACGTGTCCGAAAGGAACAGAGCTGACAGCCTGCAAAAGGAATTGGATGAAATGATGGAAGCAGCATCAAAATCCATAAATGTCATATAGGAGGCCGCTATGTGCGAAGAATGCAGGCAATACCCGCATGATCCACGATGTCCGAATGCTCCCCCGCCGCGTAAAGTGGCAAAATGCAGCCTATGTGGCGAAGATATCCTGCAAGGAGACGATTGCTGTGAAATCAGCGAATACGTCTACTGTATGGCGTGCATCTGGAGTCATGTAAAAACGGCAGGTGATTATCTTGATTAAGCGTGGAGTGGATCATTACACCGTAGGCAAAGCAACTGTCAAGGTATATTTCCCGGAGGACAAAACTGTATGCCAATGGTGTCCTTTTTGCCGCAATGAGGACAGTCTGAAGCGCTGGAAATGCCTCATTACCGGAGAATATCTTGTCTATCCATTTGTAAGCGTGGGGAATCAATGCCCCATCGTATTGGAGGAGTCGTAATATGGGAATCCCAGTTTTAATCATTGGGGAATCCGGCAGCGGGAAATCCGCTTCCCTGCGCAATTTCCAACCCGGCGAAGTCGCCATTATCAACGTGCAGGGGAAGCCGCTCCCCTTTCGCAATCGTCTGAAAACCAAGCATACCGACAACTATCCAGAAATCCAGAAGCTTCTTCCGGCCCTGGCTGACAAGGGGGCAAAAAGCATTGTGATAGATGATTGTCAATATTTGATGGCAAACGAATTCATGCGTCGGTCGGCGGAAACCGGCTTTCAGAAATTCACCGATATCGGCAAAAACTTTTGGAATTTGGTTCAATTATCCATATCGCTTCCGGATGATATCATCATCTATTTTCTTGGCCATGTGGAGCGGGATCAAAATGGGAACGAGAAATTCAAAACCATCGGAAAGCTGCTGGACGAAAAAATCACGGTGGAAGGGATGTTCACCATTGTCTTGCGTTCGCAGGCGGTGGATGGGAAATACTCCTTCCGCACCCAGACCAACGGCATGGATACCGCGAAATCGCCCATGGGGCTATTTGATATGCTGGAAATCGACAATGACCTAAAGTTTGTCGATCAGCAAATTCGCGATTATTACGCAATCAACAAGGAGGACAAGCAGCAATGAAACCGTTCAAAGGATACGAACCCAAAAAAGTGGCATCCAGAGAGCCACTGCCAGCGGGCGGCTACGTGGTCAAGATCATGGACGCAAAGGAAATCAATTACGATTGGGGCTCAGTGCTTTTAATCAGCTTTGATGTGGCGGAAGGCGAGTACAAGGATTTCTTCCGCACCGATTTCAAAGCCCAGGACCGGGAAGACAAGAAGTGGCGTGGCACCTATCGGCTGTTCATACCAAATGATGACGGCTCCGAAAAAGACGAATGGACTAAGAAGACCTTCAACGGCGCCATTTTTGCCATGGAAGACAGTAACAAGGGTTTTCATTGGGAATGGGATGAAAAAAAGCTCAAAGACCTTACGGTTGGCGCGCTCTACCGCAATAAAGAGTGGGAAATGGAAGGGCGAACAGGCTGGACTACCGAATGCGCCGCGCTTATTTGCGTATCAGACATCCGGGAAAAGAAATTCAAACTTCCCAAGGACAAGCCTTTGAAAAACAGGCCCGCCCAGACGCAGCCTGTGGACATCGAGATTGATGATGAGGACCTTCCTTTTTAGTGGAGGGCAGATATGAGTGAATACTCCATATTCGAAATTAACCAGATGCTTGAAAGCATGACCGTCCTGGTGGATACGCGGGAGCAAGTCACTTCCGCGTTCCGCCGGCGGATGGAACAGATCGGCCGCCCATACGAACGGCAGAAACTCGATTTCGGAGATTATTCCTGCGCCGTCATCGACCAAGACGGAAACCGTATTTGCATGGATCATCTTTTCGCGGTAGAGCGGAAAATGTGCTTGGACGAACTGTGCACGTGCTTTACTCGCGACCGAAAACGTTTCGAACGGGAATTTTTGCGGGCAAAGGAAGCCGGCGGCCGGCTGATCCTGCTGGTGGAAAACGCGTCTTTGGACAAAGCTCTTGCCGGGCAATACCGCAGTCAGATGCACCCGGACGCCTTGTTGGCAAGTTTGTTTGCGTGGTCCGCCCGGTATCAAGCGCCAGTACATTTCTGCACCGCGCAAAACAGCGGAGCCATGCTTTTCCGCATCCTGCGCTATCATCTGAAGGTCTGCCTGGAAAACGGCGGGAGGCTGCCATGAATCAAGCGGCGGAGGAAATCAAAACCCGTGTCACCATGCAGATGGCGCTTGACCGGTATGGCCTAACCCCTGACCGCAAGGGGTATCTGTGCTGCCCTTTTCATCAGGAGGACACCCCCAGTTTAAAGGTTTACCCGGGAAATAAGGGCTGGCATTGCTTTGGCTGCGGCCGAGGCGGGTCGGTGATCGACTTTGTAATGGCCCTGTTTAATTTGAATTTCAGCCAGGCGCTGGTAAGGCTGGACGAGGATTTCGCCCTAGGCGTATGCGGCTGTACCGCGACTAAGCGGGAAAGGCAGAAAGCAAGGCAAGCCCTTGCCGAAATCGCCGCCCGGAAGGCCGGTGAGACGTATTTGAAGCAGGTGTATGAAACGGTATACCGGGTCATGCTCACGCGCTACAGAAGGCTTACAGAGACTTTTCGAAGCTGCCGCCCGGATGCACCTGATACACCGCTGACGTCTGCCTTTGTGGAGGCTCTTGACTGGCGGGAATACACGGAATATTGGCTGAATGAGAACAACACCTTTGAACGATGGAAGAAAGGAGAATGCGGCCTTGGTGGATATCAAAGAATACGGCCGTGATGACTTCCTTCTCAGCACGGAACCCTATGAATTTGCCTATAAATTCATGAACGACCCTTTTTTGCAGGAACGAATTTTATCAAGGCTTTCGCAAATGGCGAGTGATGTAAAAGTTCGTAATTTCAAAACTCTTTACAATGCCTATGTTAAGAAACAGGAGCAAATCTCCAAGACGGTCTATTTGGATTCCGTCACTCAATTTGAGGGACAGGAACTAGAGCTCAATGTAGGCGAATGGCGGGCAGACGAATGTGGTATATCCATTATGACCAAGGCATTCGGCGAAATGTATGCTTGCAACCATCCAATCCTGCCGGTACTGCGCCTGGTCAACATTGACACCGGCGTGGAAAAGCTAAAGCTTGCTTACCGGAAAGGGCGGCAATGGCGGCATGTTATCGCGGACAAAAAGACGCTGGCAAGCAACAACTCTATCTTGGAGCTGGCCAACGTCGGGGTGGCCGTTACCTCTGAAAATGCCCGGTATCTGGTCCGATATCTCTATGATGTGGAGAACCTGAATTACGATGTAATCCCGGAAAAAAACAGCGTCAGCCGCCTCGGATGGATTGACGGCGAAGGCTTTTCCCCCTATGTGGAGGAGCTGGTTTTTGACGGGGACGCCAACTTTCGTACCTTCTTCGAGTCGGTCAAGCAGACTGGAAGTGCGGAGAAATGGCTCTCCCTTGTCCGGGAAATCCGGTCAGGGCAAAGCGCCACAGCCAGAATCATCTTAGCTGGCTCTTTTGCAAGCGCGCTCGTGAAGCCACTGGGCGGCCTGCCGTTTTTTATCCATCTTTGGGGCGGCACCGAATCAGGAAAAACCGTTGGACTCCTCCTGGCAGCTTCCGTCTGGGCAAACCCAGAGATCGGCCGGTTCATCCATACCTTTAATTCCACCGCGGTCGGACGTGAAAAGTCGGCGGCGTTTGTCAATTCCCTGCCTCTGATTCTCGATGAGCTGCAAATCGTCAAGGACAAAAAAGAATTTGACAAGGACATTTACATGCTTTCAGAGGGTGCAGGACGGACCAGGGGAAATAAATCCGGCGGCGTGGACAAAACACCTACCTGGGCCAACTGCATCCTCACAAGCGGAGAAATGCCCATTACCACACAAAGTTCCGGCGGCGGCGCCGTCAACCGGATCATTGAAGTGGAATGCCAGGACCGCCTCTTTTCCGATGCGCGGCATGTGGCGGACACGGTTAAGAAGAATTACGGTTTCGCCGGCCAATATTTTGTAGAGAAGCTGCAGCAGGATGGGGCGATCGAACACGCCCAAGAGCTGTTTAAACGCGCTTATCTGTCTCTGAGTGAAAGTGATACCACGGAAAAGCAGGCTATGGCGGCGGCCTTAGTCTTGACCGCAGACCAGCTCGCCACTGAATGGATTTTTCGGGATGACCGGGCCCTGACCATAGGGGAAATCAGCGAGTTTTTACAAACAAAAGCGTCCGTATCGGTCAATGAGCGGGCTTATGAATACTTATGCGAATACGTAGTGTCCAACAAAAACCGGTTTTGCGGTCAAAGCGACACGCTGGACGTATGGGGTAGTATTGAGGACGGGATTGCCTACATCGTGCGCAGCGTCTTTAATCGAATCTGTTCCGACGCCGGATACAACACCCAGGCGTTGCTCAGTTGGATGAAGCAGCATGGGAAAATTGAAACCGGCACCAAGGGATTCACCCGTTCGAAACGAATCAACGGGGAATCTTGCAGTTGCGTTTGGGTGAGGCTGCCCACCGAGGAATCGGAAGATTATGGGATTTTGGACGACATTTGAGCGAATGTGTGACCTGTGTGTGACTCCTTCGAGTCTGGAAACACGCTCGCAGAGCCAATGTGTGAATGTGTGACTTGTGTGACCGTTTTGACATACCTCCCTATAGAGTAAGTGTGTGTACTGTTTACAATTTGTTCATAAGTATACACACACTCTCTCGCGTAGAGATTTTTCGGAAATTAGTCACACAGTCACACAACGCCCTTTAAACCCGCATGGTTACTAGGTTTTTCGTGTGTGACTTAGGTCACACAAGGTCACGCAAGTCACACAGATTGAGGAATAACGATGACATTTGAAGAAATGGAACGGCTGGCGGTACACAACGCGCCGCTGCCAAGAGAGATCAACCAGGAAGAAATATGCTGCTTTTTATCCCTTCGCGCCCTCTACAACAATTACCGAAAAGGCTGTATCCAGAAAAATGAGGCACAGAAGGAAAAACGGGTAATCAAAACACGCTACCAGGAAAGCGCGGCGGAGCATGAGCGGATGTTTGCCATGTTTTGCAGACAGCAAGATAATATTCGAAACGCAGAACAACATATGCGGGAGTTATGCAAAAGAGCGAAGGAAGGCTGCCGATCAGGCGAACTTTTCCAAATTGCTTTACGGTGTATCTCTTGCATGACAGGAGAATTCGACACAGAAAAATGGATACGCAAGCTTTTGTCCAGTCCAGGGGAAACCACGGTAACCCTGACGGAAATCAAGGAGGCACAATGATGGAGGCCTTACGACAACGATTAATCGGTTTACGCCAAAAAGAGGGCTTGCTACAACGGGATGTAGCCGATCAGCTGCACATTGACCGCAGTACATACAGCTATTACGAGCGGGGCAAGACAAATCCGCCTCTGGATATCCTGATAAAGCTGGCGGATTACTTCGGGGTCAGCCTTGACTACCTGGCCGGGAGGGACGGACCGTGAAGGTAATTTGCATGGTTAACGGCTGCGAATGGCTCAACGGCTATATGTGCCGGGTATGTTGTGAGCACATGCGGGTGATCCGCACACCAGAGGAGATCGAAGCGGACAAGCGCCGGGAAGCCGTCCGCCTCAAGAAGGCTAGGGCAAAGCAGGCACGGCGGGAAATCGAGGCATTTAGGGAGGACGGCAAGTGACAAAAAAAGAGTTTTTACGGCAGTACCTGGATTTAAGTCGCGAAATCGACGCCAAGCTGGAAGAGGTTAGCCGGTATCGAGCGCTGGCCACAAAGGTTACGCAATCACTGGCGCCGGATAAGGTGCAGTGCTCTCAGGGCAACAAGATGGAGGCCATTATCGCCAAATTGGTGGACCTGGAACGGGAGGTGGATGCAGAAATTGACCGGATGACCGAAGCAAAGAAAACGGTTGCAGCGGCCATTTCACAGGTGCCGGATTCCCGGTATCGAACATTGTTGTGTTTGCGGTACATATGTGGGAAAACGTGGGAGGAAATCGCGGTAGAGATGAACTACACTTACCGCTGGGTCGCACGAATGCATGGGAGGGCCTTAGCACAATTGGCCATAGAAGTTCCTATTCAACCAGTGCTATAGTGTAAACTGGAAAGACTGAGAACCAGAGATCTTTCCTCTCGCCAGCACCGGGCGGGCCAATTGGACAATACGGTGCACTCCTTCTTCCTTTTTCACCCGTTGGCCGTCCGGGTTATGACGGCTACCACCAGAGTATAGGGTGTGGGTCAGTCAACTCTGGACAAAAACGATGGGACCCTCTGACAGCCGGGAACAGACCGGCGCATATGGGGCGGGCGCAGAGGTACTGCACCTACAGGACGCCAAGTTTGCAGACAAGGCTATAGCTTGTGGGCTGATTATTGCGGCTGCAACCGTGTCAGGGTTCGATTCCCAACCGCCCCATCTACGCATTCTCAAGCGTCCTGCATCGCGGGGCGCTTTTTGTTTGGGGTGGAAAATGCTTAATTTTGAAAACCTGGACCGGATGTGTGTAATGTGGGAAAACAGATACAACATACCGGAGATCGAGCCGCAGCAGTATGACCGCTGCGAATGGATACCGTTTAATTTTGCCAAAACCGAAAAGCATCCGGAAGGAAAAGGGCTTCATTTCTTCCTGGATGATTATCAATTTTGCAGGCTCTGGAACCGCCCAGACGATTATATCAGCTTACTCAAGCGGTTTGCGTATGTCCTATCTCCCGATTTCTCAATGTACACCGACACACCGATGGCGCTGCAGATATATAACCATTATCGCAAGCACTGGCTTGCAGCCTATTGGCAGATGTATGGGATCAGAGTAATCCCTACAATCTGCTGGAGTACGCCGGATAGTTATGATTGGTGCTTTGACGGTGAGCCACGCGGGTCTGTTGTGGCGGTATCAACGGTGGGATGCCTGAAAAACAAGCAGGCAACCGCGTTGTTTATCCAAGGATACGACGAAATGCTCCGAAGGCTTGATCCTTCCCAGGTCATTTTTTACGGGCAAGTGCCTGAACATTGCGACTGGAATGCAATCCGAATCCAGCCATATTACAAAAAGATCGAGAAAGCGAGGATTGAAAAGCATGGGCGGTAGAGGGAGTTCGGGAGGAAAATCTGGCGGCGGTGGCGGCGGAATGTTTACGAACGAAAAGCCGCTGATCGTAGAGACAGCGTATATTGATCGTTACGGCGGCGGCCCCTATCGACACTACAGAAATGAAGTATTGGACGCATCGGAAATATCCCCCGGGCACTTACAACTTGGCTATGCCCAGCCGATAGAGCGATATAAGCTCGCAAAAACCAACAAAACCAATTACGTTACATACAAGCTTGAACACGGTATGGTGGACGGAGAAAGCCACGGCATCAACTGGAATGCCGTTAAAAGCGTGTCCGGCCAAACATACGGGATCAAAGAACAGCTTAAAAAGATGGGGTACCGCTGGAACCGCGATCAACAACGATGGGAAAAATGAGGCGATAAAATGATCTACCCCGAGAGCGGGTGAGATAATGGCAAAAGGCAAATACGAGCGTTGGCTTACCAAGGACGGGCTTACGCTGATTGAGGGATGGGCGCGCGACGGCCTGACCGAGGAGCAGATCGCCCATAACATGGGGTGCAGCAGGACTACGTTAAAGGCCTGGAAGGCTGCATACCCTGCCATAATGACCGCCCTAAAAAAGGGCAAAGAAGTCGTGGACTATGAGGTAGAAAACGCCCTGCTGACACGTGCATTGCATGGGGACACCACCGCACAGATATTTTGGCTCAAAAACCGCCGTCCCGACAAATGGCGGGATAAGCCACCCGAGCCAAAGGACGAGCCGGAACTGCTGAAAAAGGCCAGAAGCCTGCTGGGAGAAATCAAAAGTGCCATTGACTAAGAAGCAGCAGGAATATCTGCGAAACTGTAATCACCGCTGGAATGTCAAAACCGGAGCCACGGGATCAGGAAAATCCTTTGTGGATATCGCGGTTACCATACCGCAGCGCATTTTTACCGCCAAGGGAGAGGGCTTGCTGGTCCTGCTTGGCAACACGAAGGGCACGTTAGAGCGCAATATCCTCGACCCGATGCGGGAAATCTGGTCCCCCGACTTGGTGGGCAATATCAGCAGCGACAATACGGTTAAGCTATTCGGCAAAAAGGTCTATGCTCTGGGCGCCGACAACAAAAAGCACATGGCCCGCATCCAGGGCGCGACGTTTGAGTATGTCTACGGGGATGAGGTGACCACGTGGGCAGAGGAAGTCTTCCAGATGCTCAAATCCCGCTTGCGGTGTGAGCATTCTCATTTTGACGGTACGTGCAACCCAGATAACCCCAAGCATTGGTTCAAAACGTTTTTAGATTCGAGCGATGTGGATATCTACCACCAGAGCTATGTAATCGACGACGGCGCACTCCCCCCTAAAGTGGTGGAGGAGCTGAAAAAAGAGTATGCGGGCACGGTGTATTATAACCGTTTTATACTTGGCCAGTGGGCGCCAGCGGAAGGCCTGGTATATGCCTTCTTCCGGCCGGATGTTGATCCGGTTCCCGCTGCCGCGCTGCCAAGTCGCGGGGCGTGGTACATCTCTATTGACTACGGCACGGCAAATCCCTGCTCTATGGGCTTGTGGTGTATCGCGGATGGCAAGGCGTACCGGGTGGACGAATACTACTTTGACAGCCGCAAAGCAAGGCGGCAGCACACAGACGAGGAGTATTACAAAGCACTGGAGAACCTTGCCGGAGACCGGGAAATCGAGGCTGTGATTGTTGACCCTTCGGCGGCGTCGTTTATCGAGACGATCCGCCGCCACGAAAGGTTTGTGGTATACAAGGCAAAAAATGACGTGCTGGACGGCATTCGCGTTACCGCGTCCCTGCTTAGGGCGGGGCGCGTGTTGATCGGCGACCGCTGTCAGGCACTTATCGGCGAGATGCAGGCGTATTCCTGGGACGACAAAGCCAGCGGCGACGCTGTGATCAAGGAGTTCGACCATGCGTGCGACGATATGAGATATTTTTGCAATACAATTCTACGGCGGGAATTCCGCTGGGAAAGCTGGGGCGTGAGAGGTGATAATTGATCGCATGCGAAAATGGATAAACTCAGTAAAATACACCATTCTGCCGGTGGCGACCATCCAGGAGGCGCTTGGGGCTGAGCTGGCGGTGTCCACCGACATGGCAAACGCCATTGATCTGTGGGACGATATGTTTCGGGATGAAGCGCCGTGGCTGTTTGATCCGCGCCGCCCGTCCGAAAGCCTGGGGCTTCCTGCGGCAATTGCAAGCGAGATGGCCCGGCTGGTTACCATCGAGATGGAGTCAGAGGTAACCGGGTCGCCCCGGGCGGATTACCTCAACGCGCAGTATCAGCCGGTGTTGGATCGTCTGCGGCAAAGCATCGAGTTTGGCATCGCAAAGGGCGGGCTGATATTCAAGCCGTATATCGACGGCGGCAATATCGTGGTGGACTATTCCCAGGCGGACAGCTTTTACCCCACTGCTTTTGACAGCTCCGGGCGGTTGTCCGGGGTTGTTTTTATCGAGCAAATCGTCCGTAAAGACAAGCTGTACCGCCGTTTGGAATACCACCACCTAGAGCCCGAGGGATGCGTGATCGAGCATAAGGCTTATGTCAATTCCGCCTTAGCGGGTACAAATCAAGTGATGCTTGGCAAGCCGATCCCTCTCACAGACGTGGACGAGTGGGCAGGCCTGTCGCCGTCTCTCACCATCCAGCACGTGGACCGGCTGCTTATGGGCTTTTTCCGCATGCCTCTGGCCAACGCGGTGGACTCCCGCTCGCCGCTGGGGGTGTCCTGCTACTCCCGGGCGGTAAACCTGATCCGTCAAGCAGACGAGCAGTGGGCACGGATTATGTGGGAGTTTGAGGGTTCCGAACTGGCCGTTCACGCCGACCAGACGCTGTTTAAGCGGGATTCGTTTGAGCAATGGGGCCTGCCTGCCGGCCGTGATCGGCTGTACCGCACGGTCCACGGCATAGACATGGATAAGCCTCAATTTGATATCTTTTCCCCGGCTATCCGGGATTCTTCGCTTTTTAACGGCCTTAATAATATCCTCAAGCGGATCGAGTACCAATGCGCTTTGGCCTATGGCACCCTGTCCGACCCCCAGAACGTGGATAAAACCGCCGAGGAAATCAGGGCCAGCAAACAACGATCTTATGCCACGGTCAAGGACACCCAGAAATCCTTGCAATCTGCCTTGGATGATCTGGTGTATGCGATGGACGTATGGGCCACCGTCGGCGGATTAGCACCTCCTGGCGCATACGAGACGGCATATGATTGGGACGACAGCATCATCAACGACCCTGTTGCCCGCAAGCAGATGTTTTGGGGGTATGTGCAGGCGGGCAAGTTCCCGGCCTGGCGGTACTTCCGGGATTTTGAGGGGTATAGCGAGGACGACGCCAAGCAGATCATGACGGAAATGGAGGGGGCCAGCCTCAATAACCCCTATGGGTTTGGCGGTGGCGCGTAATGCTGACGCCCGAATATCTTGACGACATCGGCAACGCGGCAATCGAGCTTTATACCGAGCTTGACGAGCGGATCGCGCGGGATATTGCCCGCCGCCTAGTAAAGTCGGGGGCTGTGACCAGCACCGCACAGTGGCAAGCCTTGATGATGCAGGAAAGCGGGGTACTGTATGATGACATTATCGCGATGGTTGCGCAGTATTCGGACGCCTCCGAATCTCAGGTTCGGGCGTTGTTTGAGGATGCCGGCGTCAAAGCCGTGGATGCCGACCTGGCCATATATCAAGCTGCCGGGTTATCTGCGCCGCCGCTACGGATGTCGCCCGCCGCCCTGCGGATCCTTAATGCGGGGTTGGTTAAGACAAACGGGCACTTGCGAAACCTGACCATGACCACCGCATCACAGACGCAGCAGGCGTTTATTCAAGCGGTTACCATGGCAGAAATGCAGGTGGAGAGCGGCGCGTTTGACTACGTGACCGCGATCCGTCAGGCGGTGCGTAACGCTGCCGGCGGTGGGGCGTGGGTGTCCTATCCCTCCGGCGCGAGAAGCCGTCTGGATGTGGCGGCGCGGCGCGCGGTGTTGACTGGAGTGGGACAGACAGCGGCGCAAATCGGTCTTGCCTATGCGGATGACATGGGCTGTGATCTGGTGGAGACTACCGCACACGCCGGAGCACGACCATCTCATATGGTATGGCAAGGCAGAGTTTTTAGTCGGTCCGGGCGCGGCAAATATCCAGACTTTGAGCAATCAACCGGTTATGGGACGGGGGCGGGCCTCTGCGGTTGGAATTGCCGGCACTCGTTTTTCCCCTATTTCGAGGGCTTGTCCCGGTCCGCTTACCCCAAGAGCAAGTTGGACGAATACCAAAACAAGACCGTATCCTTTGACGGCAAAGAAATCCCGTATTACGACGCTACACAACGCCAGCGGGCCGCAGAGCGGGTCATACGGGACACCAAGCGACAATTGGCAGGCATCGACGAGGCGATCAAGGATGCCCAGAGAGAAGACTTACAGCGTGCCTTGCAGGACGATTTTTCGGCCGCGTCCGTCAAGCTCAAGCGCCAGGAAGCGGCACTGAACGAATTCCTGCAGCAAACCGGGCTTGATAAGGATTCCGCCCGCGTGCAGGTGGCCAGATTTGGACGGAGCCAGGCGCAAAAAGTCGTCTGGGCAAACAAAAAGGCGCTGGAAAAACCTCTAAAAAATGATATAATAGTGACGGATAAACAGTTTGGTAAAAAGATCGGTAAACATGCGCCTGACTTTGGGCTTGACCCGTCTAAAGCAGAAGATCGGCGGAAAATGGCCCGCATTATTGACGACATCGTCCTAAACTGCAGCGAAAAGGTCAGTGGGAATTGGCGTGGCCAGCTTTTGCCGGTTGACTTCTTCATAAAAGGCGAAGACGTTGTAGTGGTCAAGAAAAACGGCGAATTTGTAACCATTCTGAAAGGAGGGATTCATAATGCTAGGGTTAAGGACGCAAGAAGGGGAACGCTTTGAACGGTTCTTTGAACTTGTTCAAAAAGAAGCGAAAAAGCAGGACAGCGTATTTTTCATGGACGCCGGCGACGGACGCGACTTCGAGACGGCAACCATGGAGGGTGAAGACTTAACCGGGTTTCTGATTCCTGCTTCTCAGGCGGATGCCTTTCACTCCCGTTTTCAAGCAGATTCAGATTTCCCTCATAACACCCCCGAATGGGCCGATTTTTTTCGGTTTGCAACCTGGAAACAAGATGGGGATAAAATAACAATTCAATTTACGGGTTAATCAGAGCTCGCTTTGAAAGCGGGCTCTTTTTGTTGGAGGTGATCCAGCATCT
>CAMLYM010000019.1 GCA_946491705.1 uncultured Clostridia bacterium | reverse complement strand
GTCCCGGCACATACCGCAGACCGCCGCAGCGCAGGCATTCGCCCACGTAGCCCGCGAATTCCTCCGGCTGCTGTTCCAAGTCCAGAAACCCGATGAGACCCAACGAATCCGAATCCGCCAAAGCGGTCGTTTCGAAAACGTCGAAAGCCGGCTCCTCATAAGGGTGCGCCTTTCGCATGGCGCCAAGAACCGCCTCCACCTTGGAGGGCGGGCAGATCATTTCCAGCCGGTCCTCTTTTGCATACTCCCATTCGCCCGGCTTGCCCAAAAAGGGCTTTGCTTCGTCCAGCGGCAAAAACCGGCCCTCTCCGGGAGACACGAAGGCGCACCCGGCGTAGTCGCCCAAAGTGCCCGCCCCTGCCTCTTTCATGGCCGAATGGATACGGTTGGTATATTCATGGGGACAAAATACGACTAGTTTCCTGTAAAACCGGGTATTTTCCCGCACAAAGGGACGCTGGCCGGTTAGTCCCAGCCGGTCTGCCAGGCAGTGGTTAACGCCTTCGGACGCTAAGTCCAAACTGGTATGGGCGCAGATGGCGCCGATTCCCGCCGCGGCCAGCTGATAGGAAATGCTGTCCGCCAAAAAGGTTTTGGCCGGATGAAACAGGACCGGATGATGGCTGACAACAAGCTGGGCGCCTTCGGCCTTCGCTTCTTTTACCACAGCCTTGGTAATGTCCAGCGTCACCACCGCCTTGGTGACCGGGGCGTCCGGGTCTCCCACCAAAAGGCCGCTGTTGTCCCAGCTTTCCTGGTGGGAAAAGGGCGCGAATTCGTCGATGGCGACAAAAATGTTGCGGATGGTGGTCATAGGGATGCCTCCTTTTGCTTTAGGTCCAGGGCGGCGGCCTTCTCCGCCAGCGCATGGATGACCTGGTCGATGCGCTCGCCCTCCTCAGGGGAAAAGCCGGCCTTGCGTTTGGCGAGCAGCGCTGCCTGCGGGTGAGATAAGCAGGGGTGTAGGGAGAGACGCTTTCCCCCAGCCGTCCCAGATAGCATTCTTCCAGGGAAGGGGAGAGGGCGCGCCCGGCAAAGGCCGCCAGCATCACTGTATAAAGCCGTCCGCCGTCTAATACCGTTTCTTCCCGTATAAGGTCGAACCCGTTCTTGTACAGAAAAGCGCGCAGTTTTTCCGGATGGCTCATGGGCTGCAATACGAGCTGTAACGCCTCATCCTGCACCCAGGGTGCACGCCCAAGAATGGAGGCAATCAGTTCCCCGCCCATCCCGGCGATCACAATGTCGTCCACCTCGTCCCGCTTCAGAGCGGCGAGACCGTCGGACAGGCGCAGCTCCACCAGGTCTGCCGCCCGGTAGGTGTCCGCCGTTTCCCGGGCCCGGGCCAGGGGGCCGGCGTTTATGTCCGCCGCGATGGCGTGGGGACAAATTTGGCGGCGCGTCAGCCACACCGGCAGATACCCATGGTCGGTGCCGATGTCGGCCACCCGGCTGCCCGGGCGGACGAACGCGGCGCACTGACGCAGCCTGGGGCCCAGGGAAAAGGGATGCTCTCTCATGCCGTTTCCTCCTTTGGCTTGCGCAGCATCTTGACGGCCACATGGCCCAAAAACGCAGTGCCGTACTGGGCCGCCGTCATAACCAAAACCGCCGCTGCGTACAAGGTCAGGTCCACCGGCAGCATCAGGGAAATCAGAATGCCGATGGCCCGTCCGCCGTTTAGGATAATGTCCTTAATGGCGAAGATTTCCTGGCGTTTGTCATACGCTTGTGGCACTTGCTCCACCGACGCGATGAAGATGCTGGTGGTGGGGGTAATCATGAACTGAACCAAAAACGCATTGATCAGGTTATAGGCGAGGACCACGTACAGGTTGGTGGCCAGCAGCAGGATCACCGAGAAGCCCACCATAATCGTGGTGGCCAGCACCAGCAGCCGAATGCGGTTTTGCGGGTGCATAAAGCGGCCGATGACCACAAAGGCAACCACCGATCCTACGCCGGTCAGGAAGGTGGAAAACCCCACCAGCGCTTCGCTGGGCTGCATGTAAAAGAGGAACACCGGGATGATATAGGTGAAAATCCCCTCCCGCAGCCCTCGGCAGAACTTGACCGCGATGGGCAGGGAAAGCCGCTTTTCCCTGGCTACCAGCTTAATGGCCGTCAGGTAGTGAAACGATTTGTTGCGCGACGGGGGCGCTTTTACAAAGAAAGTGCAGACCATCGTCAGAATGGAGACGCCGAAGGAAATGCCGAAGATGACGAAGTAGCCCACGTTTCCGGGCAGGGAGGAAATAAGAAAGCCTGAGGTCATGGGCACCACCAGGTTGATGACGGCCAGCACGATGCCGAACACCGACAGAGCCTGGTCCCGGTTGGCGTCCTTGGTGGTGTCGGTGAGCAGGTTATAATACCCCAGCCAGTAGAACACGCCGCCCAGGCCGTTTAAGAGGCCCACCAGAATGACATAGTTGCTGCTGGCGTCTCCCATGAACAGCACGAACGCGTACTCCAGGTTGTAGGCGATGACGCCCAAAATGACCACGGTGCGCGGAGAGGTTTTGCTGCAGATGGGGGCGGCGATGTTCATAAAAACCATGGCGGTAAGGATGTTGAACAGGTTAAAGAGAATACTCGCGCGCATGTCGCCGGTGTTCTTCATAAAGAAGGTGTTGATGAAAACGGAGGAAAGGGTGGTGAAGAACAGAAAGCTGATGTGAACGGCGGCAAAGCGCTTAAAGTCCCTGGAGCCTTTCAGGTCTCCGAACAGGGAAAAGCCGGAAAGCCGGCGAAAAAGCGGACGAAGGTCCATGAGCAAAAATCCTCCATGCATATGTAAAATGGTTGAACAGTACCGGATAGAAACACCGCCCGGCAAAACGGCCGGGCGGAAAAACATATTTTAGGAAAGACGCGCGGTTATTTGCCCGCAAGATGGGCGTTGATCTTTCTGACCAGCTCGTCCGCATCCACCCCGTGGACCTGGCAGGCTTCCTCCACCGATTCCCCTCTGGAAGCCGGGCAGCCTAGGCAATGCATACCCATTTCCAGGAAGAAAGGGGCCGTGCTCTCGTCCATATCCAGGATATCGCCGATAACGGTGTCTTTGGTAATCTGTGTCATTGCAGTTCCTCCAATTTTTGATAGAATGGTGATTTGCCTCCTCAAAAGAGGAAGCGGCCTTCTTGTTACCCGTATTATAATTCCCTTGGTCGCGCAATGCAATACCGCAGGCGTAGTATTTTTTTGCGCAGTTTCGTCAAAACGCAAGATATCGAAAAATCGCTTTCAAAAGTCGCCAACCTTGTGAAAGTTTTTGCGTTTGCCGCCCTTGTCAAAAGAAGAGGAAACGGGTATACTATATCCATAAAATGAGAACCAAAGGAAGCGGAGGAACGTCCATGCTATTAACCATTGACATCGGCAATACCAACATCACACTGGGTGCCTACCGGGGTGAAACTCTGCAGTTTGAATCCCGCATGGAGACCAACCGCTTCCGTATGGAGGACCAGTACGCCATCGAGCTGCGGGATATTATTGACTTGTACGGCTTTTCGCCCACGCAGTTTCAAGGGGCCATTATCTGTTCGGTGGTCCCGGCGCTGACCTCGGTCATCGCCAGGGCGGTAGAAAAGCTGGTGGGCAAAGAGCCGCTCCTTGTGGGCCCGGGTTTGAAAACGGGGCTCAACATTCGCATTGACAATCCCGCTCAGCTGGGCGCGGACCTGGTGGCGGGCGCGGTGGGGGCCATTGCCAAGTTCCCCTGCCCCTGCATCCTTTTTGACCTTGGCACCGCCACCACTATTTCAGTGGTAGCGAGAGACACCTCCTTTTTAGGCGGCATCATCATCCCCGGCGTTTACATTTCCTATAACGCCCTGACCTCCCGCACCGCCCAGCTGCCGCAGGTAAGTTTGGAGGCGCCGTCCCATGTGATCGGGAAAAACTCCATTGACTCCATGAAGTCCGGCTCCGTCTACGGTACCGCCGCCATGATCGACGGCATCTGTGAACGCATCGAGGAGGAGATCGGGGAGAAGGCTACCGTGGTGGCCACCGGCGGCATCGCCGGTGTGGTGATCCCCCATTGCAAGCGGGAAATCATCCACAGTGACAATTTGATCTTAGAAGGCCTGCGCCTGCTTTACGAGCGCAACCGGTAACCTCGCCAACAGCGCCGGAAATCGGCGTTTTGGATAAATTCGGCGCTGCATCCGCTTAGCGGAGCAGCAGCTAGGAGGAATTTCTATGTCAACCGCAACCTCATCCCTGACGAAAACCCAGAGAATGGTAGGCCTTGCCATTTTCACCGCTGTAATCATCGTATTGCAGCTGGTCGCCACCTTTGTAAAAGTAGGCCCCATTTCCATCACCCTGACACTGGTTCCGATTGTGGTCGGCGCCGCCGTTTACGGCAAAGGCGCGGGCGCGTACCTGGGCGGCGTATTCAGTGTAGTTGTGCTCATCTGCTGCATCACCGGTGCGGACGCAGGCGGCGCGATGATCTGGAATGCCAACCCCTTCCTTTGCATTTTGGTCTGTATGGTCAAGGGTGTGGCCGCGGGCTTTGTGGCGGGCCTTGTCTATCGCCTGATCGCACCCAAGAGCGTCATTGGAGGAACGGTAGTGGCCGCCGTTTTAAGCCCCATTGTGAACACCGGGATTTTCTGCCTGGGCTTGATCCTGTTTTTCCGTCCGATTTTGATCAGTTGGGCTGGCGGAACCGACGTGCTTTATTATATCATTTTCAGCCTCTTGGGGATCAATTTCCTGGTGGAGCTGGGCGTCAACATTGTGTTAAGTCCCATTGTGGTGCGCATTCTCAAAGCGGTAAAAGCCGCCTGACGCGGTCCTGCAAAGCGCCGGGCCGAATAGAAAAGCGGTTTCCAGTGATACGGGAAGAGAGACCGGCGTCTTAAGACGCCGGTCTCTCTTTATGAAACGTCCCTGCTTCATGATCTCAATTCAGGCACGTCCTGAAGAAAACAAAGGAAGGCCCGCGAAGCAATTCTGCCTTGCGGGCCTTTGGCATTCCAGGAAAGAAATCCATTTGCCAATCCCGAAACGATTATCCCTCGTATTCCACGATTTCCACAGATTCGATCCAAATGTTCTCCGCCGGGAGGGTATACTCGTTGTCGTAGGGCGGGTTTTCCACCAGCCGGGTGGCGGCAATGGCGTCCACCACCTCGATCCCCTCGAACACCTGGCCGAACACGGTATAATTATAATCCATATCCGGGAAGCCGCCGATGCGCCGATAGTCGGAAATGACCCCGTCGGAAAACTTTTGACTGCCCGCTGCCTTCATTTCCTCCACCATCGTGTCGTTAACCTCGTCGCCCTGTATGATATAAAATTCGCTGTAATTGCCACGTACCTCGTCGTCGTGGTAGTATCCCAGCGCCCCGCGGAAGTGGTGGAGCTCCTTGGAGGTCTCCAGTTCGATCTTTTTACCCCAGAAGCTCTGGTTTTCGTCCTTGGCGTCGCCGCTTACAATCAGCGAATCGGGAATCACCCGGTAGAACTTCTGCCCATTATAAAATCCCGATTTGGCGAGGCCAATGAAGTTCTCCACCGCCGCCGGAGCCTCTTCGCCGAACAGCCGGATCTTGATGACCCCCAGGCTTGTGGTGACCACCGCGATCTGTTCCCCTTTCTCGGGAAGGGCGAACTGGGCCGAATGCATCTGGCGAAAGGCGTCGTCGCCCTGGGGCAGCGGCTGCTCGGAGCAGCCCGAGAGGGCTGCCAGAACGAGGCACAGCATGAGGGAACAAACCCGTATTCGAAACGCAGGTTTCATCGCCGCCTCCCGTCTTTGCTTACGCGTGGTATTCCACAATTTCGATCTTTTCAATAATCACGTCTTCCTTAGGGGTCGTGGATTCGTTGACTTCGGTGCTCAGATCGTCTTTCTGCGCCATCATTTCCACCCCGGCAATGGCGTCGACCACATCCATCCCTTCGAACACCTGGCCGAACACCGTATGCCCGCTGCCCGGTCTGCCGGTGGAAGGATCCTTTTCCGTGGTGTAGGACCCGTCCAGGAAAGGCGTGCCGCCGATTTCCAGGTACTTGTCCTTGATTTCCTGGGGCATCTTGTCAAAATGATACCCGAGCTTGCTGTCATACGCGTCGAAGAAGGATTCCGACCAGGCGTCCGGCCCGGCCTGGACGATGAAGAACTGGCTGCCGTTGGTATCCCGGCCCGCGTTCGCCATGGACAGCGCGCCCCGGAAATTATTCAGGTTCGGGCAGAACTCATCCTCAAACTTGCCGCCCCAAATGGACTCGCCGCCCTTGCCGGTGCCTTCCGGGTCGCCGCTTTGAATCATAAAGTCGTTGATGACCCGGTGGAACTTCATTCCGTTATAGTACCCGTTCTTTGCGTGAGTGGTGAAGTTTTCCACGGTTTTGGGTGCCTGCTCCGGAAACAGGCGGAACTTGATAACCCCCATGTTGGTGGTCATTACCGCGATCTGCTCGCCTTCCTTGGGCGGGTCAAGCTGCATCAGCGGCGTGCCCTCGCTTCTGCTTCCCGAACAGCCCGAAGCCAGCAGGATCAAAAGAGCGAAGCAGGCGGTAAAGAAAATGCGTTTGGCTTGTTTCATCGGTAAATCCCCTCCGTCCTTATTCCCCATAAACGCCGATGTCGATGGATGTAATCTTCACGTCCTCGACGGGCTTGTCCGCCCGGCCGGTTTCCACCGACGCAATGGCGTCCACCACGTCCATCCCCTCGTACACCTGGCCGAACACCGCATGCTTGAAGTCCAGATGGGGGGTGCCGCCCACGGCCTTATAGTTGTCGATGGTCTGGCGGGGGAAACCCCGGTCGGTCAGGCCCTCCATCTGAGCGAGCAGGCCCTCATGGACCTCGGGCGCTTGGACGATGAAGAACTGGCTGCCGTTGGTGTTGGGTCCGGCGTTCGCCATGGAAAGGGCGCCGCGCAGATTGTGTAGGTCCACGTCGAATTCGTCGGCAAACGGTCCGCCCCAGATGGACTCGCCGCCCATGCCCGTACCCTGGGGATCGCCGCCCTGAATCATAAAGCCGCTGATGACCCGGTGAAAAAGAACGCCGTTGTAATACCCGTTCTTCGCATGGGTAGTGAAGTTCTCCACGGTTTTCGGCACCTGGTCGGGAAAGAGGCGGATTTTAATGTCGCCCATGGTGGTATGCATGACGGCGATTAAGTCGCCGGCCTTGGGATGCTCCAGCTGATTGATGGCCATAGGTTGTTCCTCCATATGTGTTAGATTAATTGTTTTATTATACCGTCTGGCAGGACAATTGGCAAGGGCAGGGCCTTATTTGATCTCCTGCTCGAGCTCGTCGAACTCCTTAGTGGAAAAGAACTCGCCCAGAGTGATATCCAGCCCGTCGCAGAGCTTCTTGATGGTGACTACGCCCGGATTCTGGCTTTCTCCATTTAAAATGCTCTTCACCGTCGACTGCGAGATCCCAGCCAAATTGCTTAAAGCGTTGGGGGTAATCAGCCGCTCCTTGCATAAATCCAGAATCCGTTTCGCAACCGCAGAACGTGTATTCATTTGGGGCCCCTCGCTTTACTTGATTTCCTGCTCGAGCTCATCAAACTCTCTGGTGGAAAAGAATTCGCCCAAGGTAATGTCCAGACCGTCACAGAGCTTCTTGATGGTGACTACGCCCGGATTTTTGCTTACACCATTGATAATATTCTTCAGGGTAGACGGCGGAACTGCCGCGCTGCGCGCCAAGGCATTGATCGCTAGGTTTCGTTCTTCGCACAGCAACAAAAGCCGCTGCGCCACCGCAAAACGTTTGTTCATTTGGGTTCCCTCGCTTTACTTGATCTCCTGCTCGAGCTCGTCGAACTCCTTGGTAGAGAAGAATTCACCCAGGGTAATGTCTAACCCGTCGCAGAGCTTCTTAATGGTTATAACGCCTGGATTCTTAGTAATGCCGTTTGCGATATCGCTGACGGTGGATTGCGTCATGCCGGAAATGGTGCACAAACGATTCACAGAGATACCTCTTTCTTTGCACAATGCGTAGATTCGATCGACAACAACTTCACTTGTGTTCATTTGCTGTCCTCATTTGATTCTGCCGGTACATATTCGAGATTTTCTCCAATGGTACATTGCAGGACGCTGCAAAGCCGGGAGAGTACTGCGAGATCAATCCGCTGAATGTTTCCTTTGCAGTAGTTGTTGAGCTGGGTGCGCTGCATTTCCGCTTTGTTTGCAAGCTTGTTTTTACTGATGCCGCTGCGCTTAATACACGCGTCTAGGTTTATTTTGATGTATCCGAAATTTCTGTCCTCCATACGGTATCCACTCCTACTTGATCTCCTGCTCGAGCGCGTCGAACTCCTTGGTGGAGAAAAATTCGCCCAATGTAATGTCCAGCCCGTCACAGAGCTTCTTGATGGTAACAATGGAAATGTTTTTACGACTGGGATCTACCATACTATAGACTATAGACGGTGTCATCCCAGAGCTGGTAGCCAGCTCGTTGAGCGCAATTCCTCGTTGCTGGCATAATTGCTTTAGCCTCGCCACTACCATGTCTTTCACGTTCACGGTTTTTCTTCCTTCTCAATTTTTCCGTGCTTTTCTTCAAAATCCGCAATACACTGCCGGATCAGATACAGAATTTGCCCGTTGGCAGACCGGCCTTCGTATTTCGCAATGTAGTGAAGCTTATAATGGAGATCATCGTCAATACGGATGCCGAGATGTTTGTCCTTTTTCATAATACACCTCTATCGTCTTAGTTTGTACTTATGTAAGTTTGAGTACATACTAGACTTAATATGTGCTATAATTGAGGCGATGTACTTAAAATAAGTACACATAATTTGGAGGTGCTGTTATGATTCCACGGGACAAAATCTGCTGCTTCACCGGCCACCGGGACATTCCCGCCCGGCTGCTGCCGGACTTAAAAAGACGCCTGGCCGATGCAATCGAATTGCTCATCGGCCAAGGCGTCTGCTGTTTTGCTGCGGGCGGGGCGCGGGGCTTTGACGCCCTGGCCGCCCGGGAGGTATTGAAGAAGCGGGAGCGTTATCCGCATATCAAGTTGATTCTGGTCCTGCCCTTTGAGGGGCAGGAGGCTTCCTGGCGGGAAGAGGACCGGCAGGAATTCTGGGCCATCCGCCGGAAAGCGGACAAGGTGGCGGTACTGGCTTCCGGGTACGAGCCGGGCTGCTATTTTGCCCGCAACCGCCGCTTGGTGGAAGAAAGCGGGATTTGCGTGAGTTACCTGACCCGGGAGCGCAGCGGGACCGGCATGACGGTGCGCTATGCCAAGGGGCAGGGCCTGCGGGTCTTAAACCTGGCAGAGCGTTAAGCCGCGGCGATCTTGTTGCGCCGCCGCCGAAGCCACATATAAACCCCCGGCAGCCGCTTGCTGACCGTCCGCCTCAGTCCCTTGTTGCACTTGTCCGCCCCCTCGTAGAGCTTCACAAGCGCCTTGCGCGGAGTGAGACGGCCCACGAAAACTCCGTCGCACATCCGGGAAAACCCGCGCCCCAAAGCCCCCGGCAGCTTGCCGGCAAACCGGTAGAGGCGAAGAAACGTCAGAAAATAGTAGGACGCGAAGAGCACCTCATGCTCGGGAAACTGCTCCTGCTTGAGGGGCACCTTGGTCCCCGGCTCGATCACGTCCGGGACAAACCCGGCCTTGCGGGCAATGTCGGCCAGAATGGTCATGGGATAGGGGTAGAAGATGTTGGGGATCACCTTATCGGGGTTTAATTTCACGTTCAGCTTGATGGTTTTGAGGGCCTTGTGGAGGTCCTCAAAGGGCAGGCCCACAATGTTATAGGTCAGCGACGTGATGCCGTACTTGTGAAACCAGGAAAAGGCGTGGATCATCTGCTCGTCGGTCATCATCCGCTTGAGGTACTTGTGGCGGATTTCCTCGTCGCCGGACTCTACTCCCACGTCGATGAGGTAGCACCCCGCCTCCTTCATCACCCGCACCGTTTCTTCCGTCATGATGTCCAGGCGCAGGTTGCAGGTAAAGGGCAGGCCGATTTCCTTTTTGTATACCTCCATAAACCCGTAAAACCAGTCATCGTACATATTGAAGATGGCGTCGCGGAAGTTCAGAAACTGAATGTACGGGTGCTTTTGGAGCAGGGTTTTCAGATAGAGGAGGGAATTCTCAAAGGACCGGAACCGGGCGTACCGCTTGCGGTTGGGATAGACGTTGCGAAACTGGGAGTTGCCGCAGTAGGTGCAGGAAAAGAGGCATCCCCGGCTCATCATGACCAAGGCGCTTCCCGTCTTGCTGGAGGTCAGGTTGTCAAAGTCAAACAGGTCGAAGTCCGGGATGGGCAGTTCGTCCAGGTTTTCCAGCATAGGGCGCACGGGGTTTCGGATGACGCCGCCCTCCGGGGTCTTAAAATGAAAGCTCTGGATGCGGTAGAAGTCCTCGTCCCGCTGCCGCAGCCGCTGGCACAGCTCCAGCACCGGGTATTCTCCTTCCCCGATGCAGACCGCGTCCACCCCGTCCGCCGCCAGCACCTCGTCGGGCACCAAAGTGGGGTGGTATCCCCCGCAGAAGATGAATTTCCCCGTGGCTTCCTTGGCCCATCCCGCCAGCTTCTTCACGTACTCGAAGGCGGTGGTGCGCACCGAAAAGCCGATCAGGTCGAAATCATAGCCGCCGAGCTTCTCAAGGAATTGGTCCTTGTCGTGCTCATAAAGCAGGTGCAGCAGGGAGACGCCCACGCCGGCGTTCTTGAGCACCGCGCTGATGGAAGCGAGTCCCTCGCTGTAATTGCCGCCGGAATGCTTTCTTGGGGTGTCGCTTTCGGTAAAGTCCGGGTAGACCAGTAAGAGTTTTACAGATGGCGTTTGCATCGTATATACCGCTCCTTTTCGCATGCAAATCCGCAATGCAGTCAAAGTATATGGCTAGAATAGCCGAAATTCCACCTTTGGTTCTTACAAATACCTTACGAAAGGATGACGGTTTTGGCGAAATATTACAGAAGAATAACAAACGTCCTGCCAAAGTCCCGAAGTCGGGACAAGCAGGACGTTTGTTTGAAGCGCAAAGGATCAATTGTTTTTGTTGCTGCGCAGCACCCGGATGAGTTCTCCGGGCTTGGGGGGCTTGCCGTACATGAGCACGCCCACCCGGTAAATCTTCGCGGAAAGCCATCCCATGAACCCGGTGAAGCCCACCGTGAGCACCACCGACAGGAGGATCTGCCACGCGGGCACGTCGGTCATGCAGATGCGCACGAACATGAGCATCGGGGTAAAGAAGGGGATGAAGGAGCAGACGACCACCAGCGGGCTGTCGGGGTTTCCCAGCATCGCATAGAGGGACAGGAAGAAGGCCCCCACGAGCAGCAGCATCATGGGTGTGATGGTGGTGTTCACATCCTCTGTGCGGCTGACCAGCGACCCCACCGCTCCAAACAGGAACGCGTAGAGGAAGAAGCCCAGCAGGTAGAACAAGAGGGTAAACAGCATGATGTTCACCGGCATGTTGAAGAGGGACTGGATGATCTCGTTGTCCCAGGCGGAGGCGTTTAACTGATAGAACCCGAAGGCCGCCAGCAGGATGACCGCCACTTGTGTCAGCCCCGCAAGGCCCACGCCCATGATCTTGCCGAACATGAGGTTATTGGGGCTTGCGGTGGTGATGAGCATTTCCATGGCCCGGTTGCTTTTTTCCGCCGCCACCGCCGAAGCCACCATCTGGCCGTAAAGAATGACCGAGAGGTACAGGATAAAGAGCAGGGCGTAGGTGTAGAAGTACGTGTCCATAAAGCTCTTGCCGGTTTCGATCACGCTCTGCTGCGGCTGGGCGGTCATAATTTGTGCGGCCTCCTGCTCGGTAACGCCCAGGGCGGTCAGCGCGTCGGTACGCATTTTCATGGTAACCGCTTCCGAAAGGCCGCCGAGCAGGCTGCTTCCCGCTATCCCCAGCCGCTTCGTGTAAAACTCGTACTGCATGGGGGACTGGAACACCACCGCGCCCTCATAGTCCCCGTCGTTGATGAGCGTCTTCAGGTCCAGCCCCGCCGTATCCTTTTCCTCAAAGGCATAGTCGGGGAACACGGACGAAAGGTAAGCGGCGTAGCCGTCCCCGGCCGCCGCCGCGTCCACCAGTACCACCGGCTTCTCCGCATCGGCGGGCGGAGTGGCGGGCGAGTCGCCGGAAGAGAAGAGGGAGAAAAGGTTTGGCAGGCTTAACACCACGGCAATGGCCAGCACCAAAAAGATGGTCACGCCGGCGTACACCTTATTTTTCAAAAATCCCGTATATTCGTGCTGGAATACGATCCAAAACTGCTTCATGCCGTTTCACCCGCCTTTTCTACAAAAATCTGTTCGAGGGTCGGGGTGAGCACCTCAAACCGGTCCACCGCCAGCCCCGCTCCCGATAAGGCCGCCAGTACCCGGCCCCGCTTTGCCGGGTCGGCAAGCGTCAGGATCACGTCGTGTTCCCTGGGGATGAGCTTGGTCACCAGGGAATCAAGGCCCGCCTGGCTGAGCGCCGTTTTGATGCACGTAGCCATATCCCCTTTGTCCAGGGATACCAGGATGCGGTTACGCGGATAGCTCATCTTAATATCATGCAGGTTTCCGTCCAGGACGATGCGCCCGCCATTTAAAATGGCGATGTTGTCACAGAACTCCTCTACATAGCCCATCTGATGGCTGGAGAAGATGACCGTCTTGCCCGCTGCCACCAGCTCCCGGACCACGTCCTTGAGCAGGGAGGCGTTGACCGGGTCAAGACCGGAGAAGGGCTCGTCTAAAATGACGATGTCCGGGTCGTGCAGCAGGGTGGAGGCCAGTTGGATTTTCTGCTGGTTGCCCTTGGAGAGAGTGTCCAGCTTCTTAGCGTATACCTCCTCCATTCCCATCCGGGCAAGCCAGCGCTTCACCGCCGCCACTGCGTCGGCCCGGGTCAGCCCCCGCAAGCGGGCCAGATAAACCAGCTGGTCGCCGATCAGCTTTTTCGGATATAAGCCCCGTTCCTCCGGCAGATAACCGAAAGTAGCCCCCGACTTGGACATCGGCTTGCCGTCGAGCAAAATTTCGCCGCTGTCGGCGGGGAATACGCCCATAACAATGCGGATGGTAGTGGTTTTACCAGCCCCGTTGCGGCCAAGAAGCCCCAGCGCCGCCCCGCTTTTTACCTGCAGGCTGATCCCATCAAGTACCACCTTTTCCCCGAACGTTTTGACTACGTTCTTAACTTCTAACAGCACCCAATCACACTCCTTTGTTTCGAGTCTGCCCTGATTATACACCATTAACTTGGAAAAGTAAATAAAACTTACCTATTATTTTTTTTAGGAATATGGTATGATAAACTCTGAATATAGACAGAATAAACCCCCCGAAAACTCCCAGAAGAGCGATCCGCCTGCCGCCGGGCAGGCGTAAGAAAGGATGAGGCATATGTCGGACATGCCGCTGATGGACCTGCATACCCATTCGGACAGTTCCCCGGACGGGGAGGAGCCTACCACAAGCTTGTGTGAGGCGGCGGTGGACAAGGGGCTCTTTGCCCTGGCGATTACCGATCACTGCGAGGTCAACGTGTACAAGGAGGAATGCTACGACCGGTCGATTAAGCAGTCCATGTTTGAAATCATCAAGGCCAGAGAGGTGTTCCGCGGACGCCTGAAGGTTTTGGTGGGTGTGGAGCTGGGCCAAGCGACCCAGAATTTCCCCTGTGCCGAGCAGGTGGTAAAGGCGGGGTTCGACTTCGTCATCGGTTCGCTGCACAATACCAAAGGCCGTCCGGACTTCGCGTTTATCGACTATGCGGGCGAAAACATTGACCGGCTGCTGGAAGAATATTACCAGGAACTTTTGGAGCTGGCCCAATGGGGCAAGTTCGATGTACTTGGGCACCTGACCTATCCGCTTCGCTACATTGTGGGCGAGCACGGGCTTACGGCCAACCTAGATCGGTGCGAAGATCAGATGGACAAAATCCTAAAGGCTTTGATTGAAAATGGTTGCGGCATCGAGGTCAACACTTCCACTCTGCGCCAGGCGCTGGGGCGCACCATGCCGGAACTTCGGCACGTCAAGCGGTACCGGGAGCTTGGCGGGGAAATCATCACCGTCGGGTCGGACGCGCATTGCGCGCGCCATGTGGGCGCGGGAATTCGAGAGGGAATCGAGCTCATCAAGGCGGCCGGGTTTACCCATATGACCTATTTTGAAAAGCGCAAGCCCGTCCAGGTGGCGATCTAGCCGCCCGGACCACCTATACTAAAACCAAGAAGGTGCTTTTATGGACAAGCTACTGAAACTACTCGACGAAAACGCACGTCTGACAAACGCCCAGCTGGCCAGTATGCTGGGGATGACCGAGCAGGATGTGGCGAATAAAATCAAGGAGCTGGAAAAGGACGGGGTCATCCGCGGCTATAAGCCCATCGTCAACTGGGAGAAGGCGGGCCGGGAATGCGTCACTGCCCTGATTGAGCTGAAAGTCACTCCCAAGCGGGATCTGGGGTTTGACGAGATCGCCCGCACCATTCTAGCCTTCGACGAGGTGGAAAGCGTTTATCTGATGAGCGGCGGCTATGACCTGGCGGTCACCGTCAACGGCAAGACCTTTCAGGAGCTGGCCATGTTCGTGGCCAAGCGTCTTTCCCCGCTGGACTCGGTGCTATCCACCGCCACCCATTTTATCCTCACCCGGTATAAGGAAAGGGGCATTGCGCTCAACGACGTCCCTACCGACGAGAGGAGGTTTTTTGAGCTGTGATGGACTATCAGTCGCTGCTGACGGACTGCATCCGGGACATCAAGCCGTCCGGCATCCGCCGCTTTTTTGACATCGCAGCGGAAATGGACGACGTGATTTCCCTATCCATCGGCGAACCAGATTTCAAAACGCCGTGGCACGTCCGTCAGGAAGGAATTCATTCGTTAGAAAAGGGCCACACCCATTATACTTCCAACAGCGGCCTTGTATCCCTGCGGGAAGGCATCAGCGGTTACTTAAACCGCCGCTTCGGCCTTTCCTACCGGCCTAAAGACGAAATTCTCGTCACCGTGGGCGGCTCGGAGGCCATCGACCTGTGCATTCGTTCGGTCATCAGCTCTGGCGACGAGGTTCTGATTCCGGAGCCCTCCTTTGTCTGCTACGAGCCGATCACCCGCTTAGCAGGCGGCACGCCGGTGATCATAGAAACGAAGGCGGAGAACCAGTTCCGCCTTACCCCCCAGGAGCTCAAGGGGAAGATTACCCCGAAAACCAAGCTGCTTATTCTTCCGTACCCCAATAACCCCACCGGCGCCATTCTGCGCCGGGAGGATTTGGAGGGCATCGCCCAGGTGCTGCGGGGGACGAATATCCTAGTGCTGTCCGACGAGATTTACGGGGAGCTGACCTACAATCAAAACGGACACACTTCCATTGCCCAGATCGATGGGATGCTCGAACGCACGGTGCTCGTCAGCGGCTTTTCCAAGACCTACGCCATGACCGGCTGGCGGCTTGGGTACCTGTGCGGCCCGGCGCCGCTGGTGGCTGCCATGACCAAGCTTCACCAGTACGCCATCATGAGCGCCCCCACCACCGCCCAGTACGCCGCCATCGAAGCCATCCGCAACGGCGACGAGGATATCGTACATATGCGTGACGAGTACAACATGCGCCGCCGGCTGCTGGTGGACGGGCTCAACCGGCTGGGGCTTTCCTGCTTTGAGCCTCAAGGGGCGTTTTACTGTTTTCCGTCCGTTCAGTCCACCGGGCTTACTTCCGAGGAATTCTGCGAGCAGCTGCTTTACACCCAGCATGTGGCCGTGGTGCCGGGTACTGCCTTCGGCGACTGCGGGGAAGGGTTTGTGCGGGTGTCCTACTGTTATTCCACCAACCATCTGATCGAGGCGCTGCATCGCATCGAGCGGTTTATTGAGGAGCATAAGGGGCGGGCGTCTCATGCATAACGACGACCGGCTGGTAGTGGTCAAGCGCTGCGACGGGTATGAAACGGCTGAGGTGGATAGGGCGGTGGAGGAGCTTTTTGCAGCCCTGCACGCGGAGGAACTGGTGGGCCCGGGCAAGCGGGTAGCGATTAAGCCCAACCTGCTCATGCGCCGCCGGCCCGACGAAGCTACCACCACTCATCCGGCGGTGGTGGCGGCTGTGGTGAAAGCCCTGCGCCGCCGGGGCGTGACCGATCTTTTGATCGCCGAAAGCCCCAGCGGCCAGTATACCAAAGCAAGACTCAAAAGCATTTATGACGGCTGCGGCATGACTGCCATGGCAGAGGAACTTAAGGTTGCCCTCAACCTGGATCTGGGCGTGACCCAGACCTCGGCGCCGGACGCGAGAATGTGCCGAGAGTTTCCGATTCTCGATCCCATTTTGCAGGCGGACGTGGTGGTGGACGTGGCCAAGCTCAAAACCCATATGATGACCACCCTGTCCGGCTGTGTCAAAAACCTGTTCGGCTGCGTGCCGGGGCTGTTAAAGCCGGAGCTTCATTGCCGGTTTCCGGACCAGGAGGACTTTGCCGGGATGCTTATTGACCTGTGCGACCTTGTCCGTCCTTCTCTAAGCATCTGCGACGGGATCGTGGCCATGGAGGGGAACGGCCCCTCCGGCGGTAGCCCCCGGCCGCTTTCCGCCCTCATCGCCAGCCGCAGCCCTTATGCGGCGGACGTGGCGGCCTGTGCTCTTATCGGCCTACCACCCAAACAGGTGGCCATGCTCAGGGAAGCCATGGGCCGTGGGCTGTGCCCTTCCTCGTTGGAAGAACTGACGATAGAAGGGGACCCCATCGAATCTCTCATGCAGCCGGACTTTCAGAAGGCCGCCAATCAGGGGACGGATTTTCTCATGCGGGTGCCCAAGGTGTTCCGGGGCCCGGTCAAAGCGCTTTTGACCCCCAAGCCCCACATCCGGGTAAAAGACTGTATCGGCTGCGGACGATGCGCGGAAAGCTGCCCGCAGCATACCATTCGGATTGTGGACAAGAAGGCGGTAATTGCCTATTCGGACTGCATCAAATGCTATTGCTGCCACGAGATGTGCCCGGTGAAGGCCATCGACATTCGGCGGTTTCGACTGTTTGACTTATAACGACGGAGGTGCGGATTACCGAAGTGCGAATCCATGTAATTGCGCCGGCGAAAATCAACCTGGCGCTGGACATTTTAGGAAAGCGGGACGATGGGTTTCACCTGGTCAAGATGATCATGCAGGCGGTGGACCTGTGCGACGTGGTTTCCCTCAAGCCGAGCCGGGAGCCGGGTATTGAGCTTCATTGCCCCGGCCTGGAGGCCGTCCCCAACGAGGAGAACACCGCCTATCGGGCGGCGGCCCTTTTTCAGAAGAAAACCCCCGCCTTTACGGAAGGGATCTCCATCAAAATCAAAAAGCGCATCCCCATGATGGCGGGCCTTGCAGGCGGCAGCGCGGACGCGGCCGCCGTCCTTTTCGGGTTAAACCATCTGGCCGCCGGCGTCTATACGATGGACCAGCTGTGCGAGCTGGGCGCTCAGATTGGTTCCGACGTACCTTTTTGCCTGCAGGGAGGTACTATGCTCGCCGAGGGGACGGGAACGCTGCTGTCCCCCTTGCCCGCCCTGCCAGATTGCTTCTTTGTTCTGGCCAGGCCCCCTCAGGGGGTTTCCACCGCCAAGGCCTACGCCGCCTTTGACCAGCTGCGAAATCCGGTCCACCCGGATTTTGACCGCACGGCGCTGGCGCTGTATGAGGGCGCAGAAGAACTGGGAAGGTGCCTGTTCAACGTGTTTGAGCAAGTGGTGACGCTGCCGGACGTTTCCCACATCCGGGACGTGATGAAAGAAAACGGGGCTGCGGGCGCCTGCATGACCGGCACCGGTTCCACGGTGTTCGGCTTATTTGCCGACAAAGGGGACGCCGAACGATGCGCGAGCATTCTCAAGACGGAATACGAACGGGTGTTTGTGACCCAGCCGGTCCCTTACGGCTGCATTCTGGACGATTGATGAAAACCGGAAAGGAGAACCTTATGCCGTATCCATGGATCGACGCATACTGCCTTTCGAAAAAGGGCGTGGTGAAGGACTATAAGGAGGAATGGGAGGCCACCCGGTACCAGGTAGGCGGGAAAATGTTCGCCATGCAGGGCGGGGATAAGGAAGGAAACCCGATTTTCACCTTAAAGCTCCCGCCGGACTTCGGCCGGTTTTTACGCCAGCAGTATCCGGACATTGTTCCCGGCTACTATATGAACAAAGAGCATTGGAATTCACTTTTTCTGCAAGGGGCGGTGCCCGACGACCTGGTGCGTGAAATGATTGATAAGGCTTATGAAACCGTGCTGCGAAGCCTGCCCAAGCGGGTGCAGCGGGACATCGAGGAAGGATAACATGGAACAAAAACAGCCACAACTTCCCCGGCTTTCCGAACTGGATGCCCTGCCGCTGGAACCGGATTTTGCCGCCCTTGCCGCACTCTGCAGGCAGGAAGAGCGCCCGGTTGCCGGCAGGCGAGTGAAAGGGGCGGTGCTCACGGGGGAGGACCTGTCCGGCTTGTCCTTTTCCGGGGCAGCTTTTGAGGGCTGCCGGTTTCTCGGCTGCTGTTTGGAAGGCGCTTCCTTTACGGATGTGCTTTTTCAAGGGTGCGACCTGTCCAATTGCGTCTTTACCGACGGATTTTTCCAGCGTGTCCGGTTTCTTTCCTGCAAAGGGATCGGTGCCGTGTTTTCCGAAAGCCGCCTGCGGCAGGTGACCGTGGAGCGAAGCCTTTTGTCCTTTGCGAACTTTGACGGCGCCAAGGTGCAGGGCATGCGCATCCAGTCGAGCAAGTTAGACGGGGCAAGCCTGACCCAGTGCGAACTAAAAATCGTAAGCTTAGAGGAGGTAGATTTCACCGGCGCAAGCTTCTTTCGCACGCCTCTGGCCGGCCTGGATTTTACCGCCAGCACATTGGTGGGTATTCAGGTGTCCAGCGGGCTTTTGGAGCTTCGCGGAGCGATTGTCACCGCCTACCAGGCGGCGGGTCTTGCCGGGCTGATGGGCCTGGTCGTCAAATAGCTGGACTAGTATAAAAAAGGGGAAGCGAGGCTCGCTTCCCCTTTTTCTGTTATCTTCTGCGATACAAAAAGACAAAACCGGCGATTTCTGGTTTCGTTTGGCTGACATGCAGCCTGTTACATGGAGAAATCACTCCCAAAAAGAATTACCAATATTTTCTTACGCCTTTGCATATTTCGAAATCCCCCGCCCATACTGCAAGTAGCGAAACAGAGAAAGGGCGGGATTCCCCATGCGTAAACTGATTGCAGCACTTCTTATCGCCGTAATTCTTGTCACCGTCGTCAGCATGTCCGGCTTTGCCTCCGACTGCGCGCAGATTCGCGAGGACATCCTGCGCATCCACGTTCTGGCCAACTCCGACAGCGAAGGGGACCAGGCCCTGAAACTGCAGGTGCGCGACCGCATTCTGGAAGAGTCGGCGGGTTTGTTTGAACATATGGAAGATAAACAGGAAACCATGGAGCGGGCGCAGGAATGGCTGCCCGATTTGCAGGCGGCCGCCGAGGACGAAATCAAAAAACAAGGCTACGATTACCCGGTTACAGTTGAATTGACTCATATGTATTTTTCGACCAAGCAGTACGATTCCATCACCATGCCTGCCGGGGATTACGACGCCGTTCGTGTCCTCATCGGGACCGGCGAAGGGCAAAACTGGTGGTGCGTCATGTTCCCGCCCCTCTGTCTGCCGGTGGCGCAGAACCACAAGCAGCTCACCGATGTGCTCAACGCCAGCCAGATGGACATTGTGCAGGGCGGCGTAAAATACGAGGTCAAATTCAAACTTGTGGAATGGTTTGAGGAGATCAAAGCCGCGGTGGAAAGCTGGTTTGCCTAACCTTTGTAAATCTATCCAAACGTTTGACAAAATCGGGCAAATACTTGTAATATTTGATGAAATGTGCGATACTATTTAAAACATAGTATCGCACATTTTGCGTAGGCACGCTGCGACAGGGGGACACGTAATATGTACAAGCTGATATTTGCCGATGATGAACGAATCGTGCGGGAAGGCATCCAGAAAATCATTGATTGGGAGCAGTGCGGTTTCACGGTTACCGGTTTTTGCGAGAATGGCATGGAAGTGCTGGAGCTGGTGGAGGCCGAGTGCCCTGATGTTATCATTACCGATATCAAGATGCCGGTGCTCGACGGGATTGAGCTGTCCCGCCGGGTGCGTCAGAAATATAAGGACGTGAAGATTCTCTTTGTCACGGGGTTTGACGATTTTTCCTATGCAAAATCCGCGATTGACCTTGACGTGAGCGAATACATATTAAAGCCCATCTCCGCCGCAGGGATGACCAAAACCCTTTTAAAGCTCAAAGAACAGCTCGATGCAGAGAAGGAAGAGAAGCGGGGGGTAGAGCATCTGCGTGCGTCTTTGCAGCGGGAGCTTCCTCTTTTGCGCAGCACTTTTCTCAACTGGCTGATATCCGAGAACTGTACTCGTGAAGAAGCGGAGTACCGCCGGGATTTTTACGCAGTGGAGGAACTCAGCGGAAGCATGTATCTGCCGTTGGCGGTCAGCGTGGACAGCTTTGCGAATGAAAAAAGAGGCTTTTCTGAGGAAGACCAGGAGCTGTCTCGCTATGCCATTCTCAACATTGTGGAGGAAATCGTGCGTGCAAGGAAGCTGGGGGTCTGCTTTATGCAGGGCGAGCGCATCGCTGTCATTGGCTGCCTGAAAAACGAGAGCCTTTTCCGTTTGAAAAACGAAAGCCTGGACGCGGCGGAGGAAATCCGCTGGAGTATTGAAAAGTACCTGAATTTTACTGTCACCGTAGGCGTGGGCTCCGCATGCGAGCACCTTGAGGAAATCCGCGGGGCTTACCAGCGCGCAGTCAACGCCCTGGAATACCGCATTTCCCTAGGACCGAACCGGGTCATCTGCGTGGAAGATCTGGAACCGGGCCGGCCTCAAACGGAGAAAACGGACAAGTTGGAGGCGAGTCTCGTTGCGGCCATCCGTTCCAATGACGAGGGTGAAATCCGTAAAATCGTCCCGCTTCTTTATACCGGTTATGTCAAAAGAGGGGCTTCACTTTCTTCGATCAAGGGAACGACCATTGTGCTTATGGTCATCCTGCTGCGGGAGTTTTCCCTGTCCGACGACCAACCCTTTTCCCTGGACGAGAAGCAGATGAACGAAATCCTGTCCATCCAGTCGGTGCAGGGTCTGTGCGAGCGGATGCTGCAGTTCAGCCTGGACAAGGCTCGGGGCATCTCCGCGGGGCGTCAGGAAAACAACCAGCACATTGTCGAACAGGCGAAGGAATACATTAAGCAGAACTATTCGGATACCGATTTGACCCTTACCACCATCAGCAATCATCTCTTTATCAGCCCCAGCTATTTTACCTATATTTTTAAGAAAAACACCGGCTCCACCTTCGGCACTTATCTGATGAAAACCCGCATGGAGGCGGCGCATCGTCTGCTGATGGATACATCTATGAAAAATTTTGAGATCTCCGAGCGAACCGGTTTTTCCGATCCGCGGTATTTCAGCTTCTGCTTCAAGAAATATTACGGTATGACTCCCAGCGAATACCGCAAAAAAAATCAGAATGGACAAGTATGACTGCCGCCGGCTGTGAAAGGGCAGGGATATGAAAAAAGGAAAGCACAAAGGGAGCAAGTGGAGAGAAACACTTCGGTATAATTTTCGTCCCAATGGGTTTCAGTCGATCATTACGATTTGCACTACGGTGATTGTGTTTCTGATCATTTTGTTTTTTGCAGGAAGCATTTTTATGCATTCCAGCGAGATGATGCGTACCGCGACCTTGCAGACCAACCAGCAGCTCATTAACCAGGTGGCGGAAAACCTGGAAATGTATCTGAATGAGATGCACAATACCTCTCTGCTTATTGAAGAGCTTTTGGCCACGCAGCAAAGCGAAAAAAAGCAGGAAGTGTTCTACATCGCCCACAAGCTGCATCCAAGTGTGGAGACCGTGGCGGATTTTACCGTAACCGGGCGGATGCGTGCGTCTTCGGTTGACCTTACGCCCAACTATGACAATTATTCCGAACGCATCTGGTTTACCAGAGCGATTAAAGCCAATGGGGAGCCCACTTTTTCTCCGCCCCATGTCCAGAACTTATTTCAAGAAAAACGCGATTGGGTCATCACTTACAGCCGGAAGATTGAATGGCTCCAGAAAGGCAATTATCACAGCGCCGTGCTGCTGGTGGATATGAATTTTCAGACTTTTCGCCGCATCTGCAACCGGGTGAATTTGGGCGAATCCGGTTACATTTTTGTGGTCAGTTCGGAAGGAAAATTTATTTATCATCCTCAGAAAGAGGTGCTCTATTCAGAGGTGGACAGTGAAGACCTGTATTTGGCCGGACAAAGGGAGGACGGGGGCTATACCATTGAGCGGGATGGAGCGGAATATGCGGTCAACATTTGCTCGGTGAATTTTGCCGATTGGAAAATTGTCAGTGTGGCAAGTATGTCGGAGGCTCTTGCAACCAGCCAGGAAATGTGGATGTTTATCGGAATTATGATTTTGTTTGCCATCCTGTTTGCCTTCTTTATTTCCATTCAGGTGGCCGGGTTTGTGACGAGCCCCATCCGCAGGCTGCAAACCTTGATGCGCCGGGTGGAAAACGGCGCTCTTGCCATCCGCGCACCGGAACAGGGCGCTTACGAAATCCGGGAACTGAGCAAATCCTTTAACGCCATGATTGAGAAAATCCGGAGCCTGATGGATGAGGTTATTGAGGAAAAGGACCTGCTTCGCAAAAGCGAGATCCGAGCTCTGCAGGCCCAGATCAATCCCCATTTTTTGTATAACACTCTCGATTCTATTGTATGGCTGGCGGAGACCGGCAAGAAGGAAGACGTGGTCACCATGGTTACTTCCCTTGCGAGTCTGCTGCGTATCACCATCAGCAAGGGAGACGCGTCCCTGACGGTGGAGGAAGAGCTGCGCCATGCAAAAAGCTATCTAGTGATCCAGAAGATCCGATATGGGGACAAGTTTGACTTTTCCATTGAGGCCGAAGAGGACGCTCTTTGTTGCCAGACAGTTCGAATTGTTCTGCAGCCGCTGATTGAAAACGCCATCTATCATGGAATCGAGCCGATGGCGGAAAAAGGTCTGATCCGCATTTGCGTGCGCAAGGTAGGGGATCGCCTGCTCATGCAGGTCATCGACAACGGCATCGGGATGGACGAGGAGACCAGACGTTCGATTTTGGAGGCGGACCCGGAGAGAGCTTCGGGAATCGGGGTCAAAAACGTCAACGAGCGCATCAAACTTTGCTGCGGAGAAGAATACGGCCTGCGGTTTTACAGTCGTCTGGGAGAGGGTACCACCGTGGAAATCTGGCTTCCGGCGCAGATGTGAGACGCAAAAGCGGATATTTTTAGGAGCAGGTGCGATTTTATGACAACGGTGGAAGTACGGGGCTTTGACGGAGAGGCTTTTTTGGATCGGTTTTGTTAGAGTAAACGAGAGCGGACAGCATAGAGCTGCTTTGAATGCGAGGTAGGCGGCCTGCTAACGAAAATCCCTGGGGACTTTTTGTCCGCTGGGGTTTTCGTTTTCAAAAACCGATTGGCAAGATGCG
>CAMLYM010000018.1 GCA_946491705.1 uncultured Clostridia bacterium | reverse complement strand
CACCTATACCTTCTATGTAAATATGAAGCCACAGGACGTGGTGGGCAAGTTCTTGCGTGCCGCCGAGGCCAACATCACGGCCGCCGACCGGGCCCGGGCCGCCCAGCTTGGCATGACCGTGGATGAGCTGATTACCCTGGCGTCCGTCATCGAGAAGGAAGCGGGCAATCCCAATGAGGTGGCCAATGTCTCCTCGGTTTTTCATAACCGCCTTGCCGCCGGTATGCGCCTGCAGGCGGACGCCACCCGGGAATACGTCAACCGGTATTTGACGCCGGACTATGCGGAAGCCTACAATACCTATAGGTGTGCCGCTCTGCCCGCCGGACCCATCTGCAATCCCGGCCGCCGGGCGATTAACGCCGCTCTTTATCCGGCGGACACCGGGTATCTCTACTTTGCCACCAGCAGCGATTCGCCGCCCCGGTATGTCTATGCGACCACCTTTGAGGAGCACCAGCAGAATCTCAGAGACCTGGGCCTTCTGTAGCATTTGGCCCGGCTGCGTTTGTTGGTGCGGGCAAGGGTGCCGGCCCTGAACAGCCGCTGCCCCGGCACCCAGATAAAAGGCGTCGTTTGGCCCGCGTTGGACGGAAAAACGCTTACCCGGCAGCGGAAACCGGCGTTCCTTCTTGCGGCAAACACCTGGAATTTCCCGGGTTTTTGCCGTGCCGGAGACATTTCTCCAGGGATTTTTCATATGAAAAGCAAAAAGGCCCCGGGCAAATCGCCCGGGGCCTCTTTCTCTTATCAGTCACGAGAGTACCATTTGTGTGCCGGCTTTCTCCCTTAGTGATGGAACAGCCGCGCGCCGGTAAAGGCCATGGTCATACCGTAGCGGTTGCAGGTGTCGATCACATGGTCGTCCCGGATGGAACCGCCCGGCTGGGCAATGTACTGCACACCTGAGCGCTTTGCCCGCTCAATGTTGTCGCCGAAGGGGAAGAACGCGTCCGAGCCCAGCGAAACGCCCGACAGGGTTTCAAGCCAAGCTTTCTTTTCCTCCTGGGAAAAGGGCGCGGGCTTCTCGGTGAAGAATTCCTCCCATTTCCCGTCCGCCAGCACGTCCATAGAGTCGTCGGACAGGTAAACGTCAATGGTGTTGTCCCGGTCGGGACGGCGGATGTCCGCCTTGAAGGGAAGGGCCAGCACCTTGGGATGCTGCCGCAGATACCAGATGTCCGCCTTGTTGCCCGCCAGGCGGGTGCAGTGGATGCGCGACTGCTGCCCCGCGCCGATGCCGATGGCCTGCCCGTCCTTGGCGTAGCAGACGGAGTTGGACTGGGTGTATTTCAAAGCGATCAGAGCCACGATCAGGTCCCGCTTCGCCTCGGCGGGCAGCTCCTTGCTGCCGGTCACGATGTTTGTAAGCACGCTTTCCTCTATACGCAGCTCGTTGCGCCCCTGCTCGAAGGTGATGCCGTATACGTCCTTGTGCTCGATGGGATCGGGCCGATAGTTTTCGTCCATCTGCAGAATGGTATAATTCCCCTTGCGCTTTCCTTTGAGAATGGCAAGCGCTTCGTCGGAATAGCCGGGCGCGATGATCCCGTCGGATACTTCCCGGGCAATCAGGGCCGCCGTCTCTTTGTCACAGGGGTCGGAGAGAGCGATAAAGTCCCCGTAAGAGGACATCCGGTCGGCCCCTCTGGCTCTCGCGTAGGCGCAGGCAAGCGGGGAAAGGGGAAGATCGTCCACAAAGTAAATCTTCTTGAGCGTGTCGCTTAGGGGCAGAGCCAGCGCCGCGCCGGCAGGGCTGACATGCTTAAAGGACGCGGCGGCCGCGATACCGGTGGCCTCCTTTAGCTCGTGCACCAGCTGCCAGGAGTTGAGCGCGTCGAGAAAGTTGATGTAACCGGGCCGGCCGTTTAACACCGTCACCGGCAGCTCCCCGTGCTTGACGAAAATCCGTGCGGGCTTCTGATTGGGATTGCAGCCGTACTTGAGTTCCAACTGCGTCGCCATAGGCAATCCATCCTTTCTGATTCGACAAATTCCATTGTTTTTATTATAGCACGGTTTTTCCCTGATACAATGCGAAAGCGCCCCAAACCGGTTGGGCAATCTAAACAAAGAATCTAGGCGGCTGCCCGGCAGGACATTCGCACTAAGCAGACAAGACTCTGGACCATGTGCCGGATCTCCTGCCGCAGGGAACACAGGAGGCGGTTGTGTGCCCAGCTGTGGAAGCGGGGCATTACCTTTTTTCGATTTCGGCTTCCTTACTGCCGAAAGGAAAGCAACGCATACAAAAAGGCCCGCGGCGAACGCCGTGGGCCGGGCTTTTGATTATTGATCCGCCATCAGCGAACAAACCAGGTTCGAATATGCTACCGGATCCTCGATGGGGAACCCTTCGATGAGCAAAGCCTGGTCGTAAAGCAGGGCGGCGTAATCCTTGAGCTTCTCCTTGTCCGTCTCGTACAGGCGGGTCAGGGTAGCGAAGATGGGATGGCCTTCGTTGATTTCCAGCACCCGTTCCGCCTTCACCTTCTCGTCAGTGGGCATGGCATTCAGCACCTTCTCCATCTCCAAAGAAAGCTCCCCGTCGCTGGAAAGGCACACCGGGTGGGACTTCAGCCGCTTGGATGCCCGTACCGCCTTCACCTTGCCGGCCAGCGCTTCGCCCATAAAGGTGAAAAGCTCCCGGCTTTCCTTCTCCTGGGCCTCGTCCTCCTTCTTTTCTTCCTCGGTTTCCTCAAACCCAAGGTCCCCGGCGGACACCGACTTGAATTCCTTCCCATCGAACTCATGGAGGACTTTGAGTGCGAACTCGTCCACGTTTTCCGTCAGATACAGGATTTCGTACCCCTTGTCTTTGACCAGCTCCGTCTGGGGCAGCCGGTCGATTTTTTCCACCGTGTCGCCGCAGGCGTAGTAGATGAACTTCTGGTCCTCCTTCATCCGCTCGACATATTCCTTGAGCGTAACGAGCTTTTTCTCCGCAGAAGAGTAGAATTCCAGCAGGTCCTTAAGCAGCTCCTTATGGGTGCCATAGTCGTTATAAACGCCGAATTTCAGCTGCAAGCCAAAGTTCTTGAAAAACGCGTCGTATTTCTCCCGGTCGTTTTGCTGCATGGAAAGAAGCTCGCTCTTGATCTTCTTTTCCAAGCGGGAGGCGATGATTTTCAGCTGCCGGTCATGCTGGAGCATCTCCCGGGAAATATTCAGAGAAAGGTCCTGGGAATCCACTAGGCCCTTGACGAAGCTGAAATAATCAGGCAGAAGGTCCGCGCACTTTTCCATGATCAGCACGCCGTTTGCGTAAAGCTGCAACCCCTTTTCGTATTCCTTGGTATAATAGTCGAAAGGCGTGCGAGCCGGGATGAAAAGAAGGGCCGTATAGGTCGCCGTACCCTCGGTGCTTGAACGGATGACCCGGGCGGGATCGGTAAAGTCGAAGAACTTCTCCTTATAGAACTGGTTGTAGTCGTCCTCGGTGACCTCTGCCTTGGTTTTTCTCCAGATGGGTACCATGCTGTTGACCGTTACCTCTTCCGTGTACGTTTCGTATTCGCCCTCGCTGCCCTCCTTGGGCCTGCTCTTCTCCACCATCATTTTGATGGGGTAGCGGATGTAGTCGGAATACTTCTTGACGATCCCCTGAATGCGGTAGGAATCCAGATACTCGTCGTAGTCTTCCTCCTCCCGATTTTCCAGGATGTGCAGGATAATCGTCGTGCCGTAGGAATCTTTTTGGCATTCCTCGATGGTATACCCGTCGGCCCCCTCGGACTCCCACTTATAAGCCGTGTCCGACCCGTAGGGTCGGCTGATTACCGTCACCTTGTCGCTGACCATGAAGGCCGAATAAAAGCCTACGCCAAACTGGCCGATGATGTCAATGTCCTCCTTGGCCTCGTTTTCCTGCTTGAAGGCCAGGGACCCGCTTTTGGCGATAACGCCCAGGTTGCTTTCCAGCTCTTCCTTGGTCATGCCGCAGCCGTTGTCGGAAATGGTCAGCGTGCGGGCTTCCTTGTCCAGGTCAATGCGGATTTCAAAGGCAGCACTGTCCACCTTTACGTTCTCCTCGGTGAGAGAGCGGTAATGGAGCTTATCAATGGCGTCGCTGGCGTTGGAAATGAGCTCGCGCAGGAAAATCTCCTTGTGGGTGTAGATGGAGTGAATCATCAGGTCCAAGAGCCGCTTGGATTCCGCCTGAAACTGTTTGACTTCCATGAAAACGTCCTTCCTTTCGATGGGTTCTTTTTATCCGGCGAATAATGCCATTTTGATTTTAAAATTAGCACTCATTATCATAGAGTGCTAATCTATGATAATACCAAATTCATGAAATTGCAAGCTTTTTTCTGTGAACGTTTTGTGACCACCCGCTTCCCAAACCTGCGGTTTCGTGGTATGATACTCCCTGCAAACGAAAGGGGACTCTTCGATGAAACGAAATCGTATTCTATATGCCGTCCTGGCGGCGGCCTGCATCGGGCTGGGGCTTGCTTCCCGGGCCTTCCGGGCAGACCTGCCCGCGTTTTTGGGCGAGTACGGGGGAGACACCATCTGGGCCATGATGGTCTACTTCCTTTTTGCCGTCTTATTGGCGCGAAAACCCGTGTGGCTCGTATCCCTGTGCGCTCTGGTCTTTTCCTATGGGATTGAGTTTTCCCAGATATATCACGCGCCTTGGATTGACTCTGTGCGCGCCACTACCCTGGGAGGGCTGGTGCTGGGCCAGGGCTTCTTAGTCAGCGACCTGATTTGTTACGCGGCGGGCATCCTTATCGCTTTGCTGATCGACACACTCATCGAAGGCATCCGCCGGCGCAATACCCCGCCCAAACGGCAAAACCGCTATATCAAATGAAAAAATGCCTTCTTGCAGCTGCAAGGAGGCATTTTTGTGCGTTATTCTCCATTCAGCGCCCGCCGCCCCGCCAAAGGCGCGTCGTTTCGCCGAAGCCCCGGCTTTCGCTCCCGGCAGAACTCGGTCATCTCCTCCCAGTACCGCTTCGGCATGTGGTTTACACGGCATTTGGGGTTATACCGCCCCTCAATGGCGATGGCGTCATAGTATTCGCACCACAGGTCCCGGTATTTTTGCTCTTCCTCGTCCGGGTCGTTTCGCTCGAAGGAATCCACCGGCACAATGGCCCACTGGCCCGGCCGGTAGACGAGGGCCATGCCGTGGGTCTCGTCGTAAATGAGGAACGCCTCCTCCGGATACCGGTCGATAAAATGAGGGGCAATCAAAGGCAGCACCTGGTTTAAAGGTTTGATGACGCTGGTGAGCACCTTGCCGGACACCGAGAAGCGGACAAACTGCTTGTACCGGTGGCTTTCGTTGTAAAGATGCCGCTGGGCCTTCAAAAGAGCCGCCACCGTGTCGTGCGTCAAATGGCGCATCACGTTCGGGCCCATGTCAAACCCCAGCTGCACAAACCGGAGCATAAAAAGCTCCTTTTGCTCCAGAAAGGTCAAAAACGCGTGCTCCAATAGGGTCATCCCCTCCCAGGACAGCTTCTTGGGGATGGCCCGCCGCACCCGTTCGGCCTTCTTAGAGTCGGTCTCAATGGAGCGCACCGGGGAAAGGGTCATCTGGGGCGAACAAAAGGGCCGCACATCAGCGGGCGTCTCCTTGCGCCGAAAGCTTTCGAACACGCAGCAGAAAAAGCCGTCCAGCGTCCCGTCGTACTCGTACACTACATCCCCGCCCGCAAACATGTCACCGCCTCCCTTCCTCCGATACGCCCCTGGGAAAAGAGGCTCAGCTGCTCGTACTGCTCGGCCGACTGCCCCCGCAGGTATTCCACCCCCTGCTGGGAGATGAGGCTGCGCAGAATGCCGTCTTGGGTGATGCGAAGCCCGTCGTTGAGCTTGCCGTTTACCGTGATGAAATACTGCGCCCGCTTGAGCACCACCCCGATCTTCTTAAGCCCCTCGTAGCTTAAAGGCCCTACCCGCCGGGCCGCCAGAATCCGCTTCGCGCTGTTGACCCCAATGCCCGGCACCCGCAAAAGCTCCTCGTAGTCTGCTTTCCCCACCTCCACCGGAAACCGGTCCATGTGGGACAGCGCCCAGTTGCACTTGGGGTCGATAAGCGGGTTAAAGCTGGGGTTTGCCTCGTCGAGCAGTTCGTGGGCCTCGAAGCCGTAGAAACGAAGGAGCCAGTCGGCTTGGTAAAGCCGGTGCTCCCGCAAAAGAGGCGGCGGCGTGTCCGCCGCCGGCAGCAAGGGGTTGGAGGACACCGGCATGTACGCCGAAAAAAACACCCGCTTGAGCTTATACTTCTTATATAGAGCGCTGCTCAGAGAGAGAATCTGGTAATCGGTTTCCCCGCTGGCCCCCACAATCATCTGCGTACTCTGCCCGGCAGGGGCGAACTTCGGCGCGTGCCGGTACTGCACCAAATCCCGCCGGTTTTCCTGAAGCTTGCCGGTGATGAACCCCATGGGCTTTAGGATGGAGGTTTTCGACTTGTCCGGCGCCAGAAGGGACAGGCTCTTTTCGCTGGGCAGCTCAATGTTCACGCTCATCCGGTCCACCAGCAGCCCGAGCCTCGTAAGCAGCGCGTGATCCGCGCCCGGGATGGCCTTCGCGTGGATGTAGCCGTAAAAATGGTATTCATTTCGCAGGATCTGAACGGTTTTGATAAACTGCTCCACCGTATCGTCCGGGCTTTTGCGGATGCCGGAGCTCAAAAACAGCCCCTCAATGTAGTTTCGCCGGTAGAACTGCATGGTCAAATCCGCAAGCTCCCGGGGCGTGAAGGCTGCCCGTGGAACCGGGTTGCTGCGCCGGTTGACACAGTAGGCGCAGTCGAATATGCAGCAGTTGGTCATGAGCACCTTCAGAAGGGAAACGCACCGCCCGTCCGCCGAGAAGGTGTGGCAGATGCCGCAGCTCACGGCGCTGCCCATACCGTGGGACCCGTTTTCCCGGTCCACGCCGCTGGAAGTGCAGGCCACGTCGTATTTGGCGCCGTCGGTGAGGATTTTGAGCTTGTCGAACAGATCCAAGACGATCCCTCCTTATGAGGATAGTATACGATAAAACATATGTTCTAGTCAAGGAAATTCGAACAAATATTCGGAATTAGCGGGTGAAAATACGCCGCCGCTTACCCATGGGGGAATCCCTTCGCTTCTTCCAGATGCTCGAGTGCAAAGGCGACGCATTGGTTTACCAGCTGGTTGAAGGAAACGTTGTATTGATAGCTCAGTTGCATCAGCCGGTCGTAATAATCCTGTCTGAACCGGATGGTGGATGCGATCCGCTCTTTGGTTGCCTCAATTCGAAAGCCGTCCATCGCCATTGCATCCTTTCTTAATGATTTTCTTTATTATAGTGAGCATGTTCGAAAAAGGTAATGTGCAAAATTGTAATCATTTTGTGGTATGAAAAATAGTACCATCCAAATTCTTTAACAAGGTAAGTTTAACCGATTTCATTGAAAAAAAGGTTACCTCAATTGAGATAACCTTTTTACTTTGCTGGCAAAGCCGCAGACAATATGTCTCTATCCGAAACCTGGCAGACCCATAAGAAAAGGGCGGGAATCCCCGCCCTTTTTCCGTTTTCGTTAGGACTTGTCGTGGGATTTTCCCACAAGCCCCGCCAGCAGGCCGAACAAAATCGCCGCCATAACGCCACCGGCCGCCGCCGTAAAGGGGCCGGTCAGCGCGCCCAGAAGCCCGTGCTCCCGGATGCCTTCCTCCACGCCCGTCGCCAGCAGGTACCCGAAGCCGCTTAAGGGCACCGTCGCGCCCGCGCCCGCCCATTCCACCAGCGGCCCGTACAGGCCCACTGCGGTCAGGATGACGCCGGCCACCACGTAGCCCACCAGAATCCGCGCCGGGGTCAGCTTCGTGCGGTCGATGAGCTGCTGCCCGATGAGGCACAAAGCGCCGCCCACCAGAAAGGCTTTCAAATATTCCAAAAACATATCCATAATCCTTTCACCTCCCGAAAGCGGCTAGCAGCCGGTGATCCACACCGCGTGTGCGATGCCGGGGATGCTTTCCCCCTGCTGCACGCTGGTGGGGGACATAAGTGCTCCCGTGCCTACGAACAGCACATTCTTCAGATTTCCCGCCTGCATTTCCTGCAGCACATACGAGCACAGCACCGCCGCCGAGCAGCCGCAGCCTGAGCCGCCCGCCGCCACGTCCTGGGTTTCCCGGTCGTAAATGAGCAGGCCGCAGTCGGCGTGTTTTTCCTTGAGCTCGATTTGGTTTCGAACCAGGATTTGGTTCATCAGATCGCTTCCCACCTGGCTCAAATCGCCGGTGAGCACCATGTCGAAGTCGTCCGGTGTTTTGCCGGTGTCGGTAAAGAACGTGGTGATCGTGTCCGCCGCCGCGCCGGCCATGGCGCTGCCCATGTTGTTCATGTCGGTGATGCCCATATCCACAATTTTGCCGAAGGTCACCGCCTGCACACTGGGAACGCCTGTGTTTCCGCCGGGGGTCAGCACCGTGCTGCCCGCCGCCGTGGCCGTCCACTGGGAGGTGGGGGCCCGCTGCCCGCCGTAGTCCAGCGGATAGCGGAACTGCCGCTCCGCCGTGCAAAAGTGCGAGGAGGTCACCGCCGCGCAGTTTTGCACCGCGCCGCTCTCCACCAGTACCGCTCCCGTCCCCAACGACAGCGCCATGGTCGAACATGCGCCGAACAGCCCCAGCATCGGGATATTCAGCTCCCTGAGCCCATAAGTGGAGCTGATGCACTGGTTGAGAAGGTCGCCTGCCAGGATCAGCTGCAAGTCGCCTGCGGTCAGGTTCGCCTTGCCCAAGGCCAGGTTTACCACCTCGCCCTGCATGGTGCTCTCCGCTTTTTCCCAGGTGGTCTGGCCCAGATGGGTATCCTCATAGAGCTTGTCGAATCGCCGGGCCAGGGGGCCTTCCCCTTCCTTTTTGCCCGCCACCGCCGCAAAGCCGGAGATGCAGGGCTTATTTTGCATCATAAGTGTGTGTTTGCCCGTTCTTGAAGCCATGTGTCGCCCCTCCTATACAAACAGCCGCAGCAGCCACGCGAGGATGCCGTAAAGCACCGCCGCCACCGGGCCGTATACCAGCACCGGTCCCGCGATGATGAACATTTTCACGCCCGTACCCAGAATGAGCCCCTCGCTTTTGAACTCGATGGCCGCCGCCGCGATGGAGTTGGCAAACCCGGTGATGGGTACCAGCGTACCCGCGCCCGCGTAGTTTGCCAGCTTGCAGTAAAGGCCCAGCGCCGTAAACAACGCGGCCAAAAAGATCAGGGAGCAGGAGGCGGCGATTTTCGCGTCGTCCTCGGGCAGCACCATGGACCACAGGTTGATGAGCGCCTGCCCGATCACGCAGATCGCGCCGCCCACCACAAAGGCCAAAATGGAATTGCGAAGAAAATGAGACGGGGGCGAAGCCTTGTCCGTCATGTTCGAATATTCATTTTGCGTCAGATTCAAGATTCAGTCACATCCCTTTTGGAGTAAAGTTAATGCCGTTGCGGAAAATAGTGTTACCGGAATGCGTCGTAAAATACGTGGACCTACTAGGAACGGCCCGGCCGGAGCGCGTCCGGCGGAAGGATGGACAGGAAAGCTGGCCAGTCGCTTTTGACTGGGCATCCCGTCTTATAGCCGTACCGGGCGAAACCGAAAATCCGTCCTTTTTAGCGGTGGACAAAAAGATATTTTTATTTTTTGCTCAGACATTTATGCTAAAAATCAAAAGTGAAATTTGATTATTTTGTCAATTGAATCAGAGATAGGAGTCTTATAAAATTAATATATCTTACATTAATTGGTTAATTTATTTGATTTTTTAGCCTTATTTGCACCGAGAACGGCGGGAGCTATTCCAGAAACTTCGTCCCGCTTTCTTTTTTCAGGGGTGAAATCCCCAAAGTCCGCCGGCCCACTGGGATGCCGGTTTTTCTAAGTTTATGCGAAATTGCCGTCAATATAATTTCATTTTGCAGCGAAGCGCCCGGTACCCGGCGGCTTTTTCCGGGCGTACCCGTGACGGCGCCGGTCCGGGTGTGCCTCTGCCGCCGCTGGACTTTTATATTGCGTCAATTGATCCGAATAAGAAGGGAGGGACAGGGGCCTGCACGCAGTCGAATTTGAAAACAGGAAAAAGGAACGACAAAAAAGAAAGAAGGGAACCAAATTTGAAAAAAAGTCTCCATAAGGCAATCAGCGGGATTTTGTCCTTGGCCTTGCTTTTTTCCACCGTATCCATGATTTCCATTCCGGCGGTTGCCGACAACGATGCTTACCATACCCGCGACAACGGGGAAACCCTTTATCTGAGCGAACCGTTTGACCAGCTGGAGAACCTGTCCCTTTATCCGGAGCTGGATGCTCAGATCGCCGAAGGGGAGGGCCGCACCTATTTGTCAGTGAAATCCTCCTCTGGGGACTTTACCGCCAACGACGCCGTCGACGACCGTTCACCGGCGGCAACCCGGCAGATCGACGTGGCTTCCATCCCGAAGGAGATCTACATGGTGGAGTTTGACGTCTTGTTCACCGCAGCCAACTGCGGAGCCATCCAGCTGTACCGCGGCCTGCCGAAGGTGGATCTCGGACCGACCATCGTTTATGACGGAACCAATATCAAATCCATGACCGGTTCGAATAAATATGTGACGATGTTTTCCAATGCCCAGGCGAACCAATGGTACAACGTCAAGCTGATTATCAACAGCACCTCGACCATCCACAGTGTCGTCACCGACGAAGCGGGCAAGTCGCAGACCTGCACCAGCAACCTGCGCCGCAACTTCAGCAAAGGAACGCTGGGCGCGGTTAAAATCCAGGGGCTCTCCTCCCAAAACCCCCTTTATGTGGACGAGCTTACCGTCTATAAGCCTGCGCCGGACGCGTTTACCCTGACGGCTGACGAAACGCAGGTAAACATCCCCCTGGAAGGGGAGAATACGCTGACCTATTCCACCTCTGAAATCTATTATGGTGATATCGATCTGACCGCTTACGATCCCTTTGCGAGCGGCTTGGTGGTATATAAGCTGTACGACGAAGACAACGCCGAGGATTTGACCGGTGCGATGCCCCAGGGCGTTTCTATTGACGCGCAAACCGGCGTTGTGACGGTGGATCCAACCGCTCAGCCCGGCCGGTATACCGTCCGTGCGGAAAACTATACCGGAACCTATTCGAGCTCGATGGAGCTGACCATCACCGGGCAGGAGCAAGTCGACCAGGTGGTGATGGCCGACACCAATCCGTCCGGCTTGCCTCGTCCCCATGAAGGTGCACAGAGCGTCTCCTTCGGCGCGGTTTCCCTGACCCAGTACGGAGAGGAAATCTCGGTAGGGGACTCTTATCAGTGGGAGCTGGTGGATGCCGTCGGCGCTCCTACCGTCTATGAAGGGGTAAGTGTGGACGCCGCCACAGGCGAGGTGACGGTCCTGAATACCGCAGATCTCGCTACCGTTTACCTCAAGGCGACCTCCAACCTCAATCCGGCGAAGTCGGTGGTTTCCGACGCCATCCCCATGTACCAGATGGAGGCGGCCCGCATCGAGGTAATGGGGGACAGCTACGCGAAGGTGGTGCGGGGCCAGACCGTCACCTACCAATACACGAAAGCCTATTATGACCAGAATGAAGTGCTGATGCCTCCTGAGGAGAAGGTGGTCTGGTCCCTCAAGGGTGCGTCCGGAGGCGTCCAAATCAGCCAAGACGGCGTTTTGACCGTCCCGGATACCGCCCCCGACCAGACCATTGAAGTGGTTGCTACCAGCGTGGAAGGAACGAGCGGCTCAAAGACGGTGAACGTCTACCATGCGGTTGCGTCCGACATCGAGGTCAAGGGCAACCAGGCCGGCGTCATTCCGCCGCAAGGGGAGCCGGCCAACCGCTATACCTACCGCGCCGTTACCCTTGACCAATACGGCTTTGCATTTGACGACGAGGTGTACACCTGGTCGCTGGCGGCTGAGGACGCCGCCGGCCTGTCCGTCTCGCCGGACGGCGTGCTCACCGTCGAATGCGGTGCAGTCAATGAACAAACGGTGCAGGTGGTAGCCACGCCTGCAAGCAATCCGGAGAATGCAAAGGCATACGATGTGATTATATCCGAGCAGGTGTATACCTATCTCCCGGTAAAGGGCGGGTTTGAGATTGTCAACGGCTCCTCCCGTTACACCCGCCCCTTGTATTCCTCCCACGTCAACGATTCCCAAGGGACGTCCAGGCGGATGATTGGCTTTGTGGGCGACGACCCGGATTTCCTGATGCTTCAGGCAAATAAGGAAAAATCCTTCGGGCTGTATGCCCACATGTTCCTGGGCATCGAAAACGGCTCCTCCACCAAATGGCTTGCACAGATGGACAACATCGTGTTCCGTTATGTCTATGGCCGCGCGGAATACGAAATCACGGATCCCTCCTTTGACGGGACCATCTATATCACCTATACCCGCACCGATCAGTTTGACGGCTTCCTTACCAAAATTACCCTGCCGGACGGGCTGACGGATAAGTTGGTGGTGGCCACGGCCGGCGACGGCGGGGCCTCGGTTTCCCAGCAGACGGGGGGCAATACCTCCGGCTATGAATTTAAGGACAAAAACGCCAAATCCACCGCCGCCGCGCTGCTCCCCTCCAACGCCTTTGAGATTACAAAGGACGGCAAGTTTACCGTCAGCGGCAGCGCCAGCGTTGAAATGCATTACGCCGTAAAGGACGCTTCCAAATATTCCGATTTAAGCGCTCTGCTCCAATCCACCGAGGGCAGCGCCCCGATGGTGGTGGGGAAAACTGTCGCCAACACGGAAAACGACGTGTACCTCCTTTTGACCACCGACTCTTTGGAGCTGGAAGGGATTCAGGAGTATCTTTGCGACCCCAAGGACCTCTTTGAGGAAGGAATGGCCTATTTTGAAGGCGTCTCAAAGGCGGTGGATGTCAATACCCCCGACCCCTATTTCAACTCCATGATCGCCGCCCAGACGGTGGCGGTGGACGCAGCCTGGATCGACAAAACCGTCATGCACGGCCCCATCGCGTGGTTTGTCGCCCATGCGGGCTGGCGCTCCTCCTATGGGCAGACGGCGTCCGGGTACTTCGACCGGGTGGAGACCAACGCCCAGCAGTATTGGAAGAACCAGAAGAGCGACGGCCGTATCACGGCGTTCCCCACTTCGGACAAGCGCTACAACATGGGGGAGGTACTGGTAGACCAGTATTTGTATAATTGGCTGTATACCGGCGATCTGGAAGAGATGCGAAACGGCGGCTACGAGTTCGTCACCAAGCATCTCGCCTTTATGGACGCCCAAATGCGGGTGGAAGGCACCAATCTCTATGAAAACTTCCTAAATGCCTGGAACACCGACAACAAATGGGCCAACGGCGGGCCGAGCACCATCGCCAGCGCCTATGTGTGGCGTGCGTCCACTATCATCGCCGACGTGGCCCAGCGGCTCGGATACACCCAGGACGCAGCAAAATACGCCGCCAAGGCCGACGCCATTGCGGCCGAAATGAAGGAGTCGCTTTGGAGCGGCGAATCGGGCGTCTATGCGGAATACCTCGATTATTACGGCAACGCCCTGCTCCATGATGCCCCCGACCTTTCCTCCCTGTATACCCCCATCGACGTTGGCCTCACCGACCTCTTTGAGGAATACCAAATGATCCACTACGGCGACGAAGCCATTCCCAACCTGACGGCCGAGCTTCCCCGGGACGCGATCTTCAAGGAGTGCTCCAACTGGCTGCCCAGCGTCTACTCCAGCCGCGGCGTCTACCAGGGGGAATTGGCCAACTTCGCCCTCGCCGCCTACATGTCCGGCCAATACGAGCTTGCCGACCGGATGATGCGCGGCATTGAGCACGGGCTGTTTCAATCCAAGGGGGCCGGCCCGGGCCTGGTATCCCATCAAAACAACGAAAACGGCGAAAATATCGGACATCTTGACTTTGCGGACGTTTCCTCCATGGTGGTGCGCACCGCGGTGGAAGGAACCTTCGGGATTGCGATGAACGTACCCGACGGCACCGCCTCCATCACCCCCGGCTTCCCCGCCGATTGGGAGGAAGCCTCCATCGACACCTCTTACCTGGGATATTCCTATCAACATGAGGGCGCCACCGAGACCCTCCGCATCCATTCCGAAAAGGAGCTGTCCTATCAGCTGTCCCTGAAGATGCGCTCTGCGGACGTGGTGCGGGTCACCGTCGACGGGGTGGAAACGCCTTATACCATTGAGGCGGGTGTGGAGCACAGCTATCTCCATGTCACGACCCCCTCCTCGACCAGCGCCCAAATCGTCGTGGAATACGGCTCTGCGGCCCTGCCGCAACTGGAGGCGGACGACGTCGCCACGCCCCAGGAGGCTTATTCTTTTGCTGTGGCAAACGGCACTATTTCCGACGTGTACGATCCCCAGGGCGTCCTTGCGTCCTGCGACTATGCGCAGAACGCCGCCTCCGTCACCTTCCGCGGGGGGCTGGAAGGAAGCCATACCTTCTTCGTCCTAGCAAAGGCGGGAGAGGCTTCGGTTTGGCTGCCGGTCAACGTGACTCTTCAGGATGCGATTGAGCTGACTGGCCTTTCCTTCGCCTCCGGCCCTTCCCTAACCTTTGCGCTTGCCAACCACACCCAGACCCCCAAAACCATCTCCGCCGAGGTTTCCATTGGCGAAAACCGCGCTACCTTCCAGGGAACCATCCCGGCCTTGTCCACCAGCGAGCCGCAAACCCTTGCGATCGAGGACATCACCGGCCTCGGCGACGGGGACAATTTGGTTCAGGCGAAAATCACAGGGGATTATACCGCAGACATCGAAGGGATCGCCACCGACTGGTCGGTGAGCAAGCTGGTGGAGGAATCCCTATATTCCTCCGATAAAATCGCAATGGTCGATCTGGATGGGGTGGTCAACCAGGATCTGCGCACCCTGCATGAAAACACCTACACCATTACCTGCGGCGGGGATACCGATTACTTTATCCCCAATTTCTACTGGTGCTCGGATACCACCCGTTCCGTCACCCAGACCGGACGCGCCTGGTGGGAGGACAGCTCCCGCGGGAAGAACGGCGTGCCCGACAGCCTGAACCTTCCCTCCTCCGGCGGGACCTATGTGACGGGGGCGGGAATCCCGTTTGACCTTTCCGGCGCCGGCGGCAAGAACGCCGTGTTTACTTCTCTGTACAACCAGTTCCCGGAAACGGTTACCATACCGGTAAATGAAACCGGCCAGAAAATCTATTTTATGGTGGCCGTATCCACCAACCATATGCAAAGCTATGTGGAGAACGCCCGCATCACCGTTCATTTCGCAGATCAAACGCAGCAGGTGCTCTCCCTGTCCAATCCAGAGAATATCGACGACTGGCTCAATTATCAGACCAGCAGCTCGTATGCCCAGTCCGGATATGTCCAAAGCCTCGGCTCCAAAGCGCATGCAAACATCCTCTCTTTGGACTTTGGCAAGAATAAGGAAATTACCAGTGTGGAATTGACCTGTGTCGCCAACGAGGTGCTCGCCGGCATCCTTGGGATTACGGTGGTCAAAGGAAACGATGGACAGGAAGCGGCGGCGGACAAGACCGCGCTGCTCAACGCCATCAACGCCGCCGCTGCCTATGAGGGGCAGGAAGATTGGTACACGCCGGGGACCTGGGCCGTGTTTGACGAAGCCTACGAAACCGCGAAGGCCGTCTATCGCGATCCGGACGCGGATCAAAATACGGTGGAAACTGCGGCCGCCGCCCTTCAGGCAGCCGTCGCCCAGCTTGCACGTAAGCCCTATGCTTCCGCCGACAAGCAGGCTTACCTTCCGGACGAAGCGATAACCGTTACCGCCGTCCTTCCGGCCGGGTACGAAAAGGTATACCTAGTCAACGAAGCGGGAAACGGCCTTGTCTCCACCAGGATGGTGACGGATGAGAAAGACGGCATGGAAACCTGGGAGCTGAGCCTTTCCCTTTCGAGCATAGGACAGCGTACCCTCAAGCTCTATGCCGACGGCGCCGATACCGGATTGACGGTGTCCTTCGCCATCTCCCAGGGGGCCTTGTGCGGACCGGGTGAGCCGGCTCTGCTTTCGGCAGGCATTTCCGGATCGGATACGGTAATCCTCGGCGAACCCTTTGCCGTTACCGTCGTCACCAACAAGAGCACGAAAAACGTAACCCTCTTTAATGAATCAGGCGTCGGGCTCGCACCGATTTCCCGGACGTATGTCGACAGTGAAACCGACGAGGTACGGACCTGGACCCTGACCTTCTCGGTGGGTACCACCGGATCGCGCAGCTTTGACGTCCGGCTGCAAAATGAGAAGGATCTCTGGCTGGATACCGGAGCAGCCTTATCGGTGCAAATTACTAGATGACAATTCCTTCGATTACTCTCTAAGGACGTTGGGCAAAACCGCCCCTGTGGATTCATCCGCAGGGGCGGTTTTTAGTTGCAGCTGAAACAAAATGGGCCCGCCGGCTATGCCGGGAAGGAGGAAAAGCATCCGCTATTCCCGCATAGGGTGAAACGGATAAAACCAACCGTTTCTCTTGGAGCAAAAAAGCGGTGGGGATCAAACGGCATTCGCCGCTGCGGCGGGTGTGATGCAGCCGGCCGTTTTTCCGCGCCTCTCATAAGGCCCGGCCGGTAAATGCTTTTTCAGGGCTTGCGTGTACCATACGTTTCACGCCCGGTTTTATTTTTAAGCGGGGAAAGGCGTTCTTGTTTTGCATTTTAAGAAAAAATAGTTTCGCTCAAATGGGCATGGGCATACGTGAATGAAGGATCGGCGGGACATACTAAGGAAACAAACTGTGCTTAGGAGAGATGCATCATGGATTCCTATCTGATTGATCTGAGAAACATTTATAAAATCTATAACGCCGGGGAAAACGAGGTGCGCGCCCTCGACGGCGTGGACCTGCAGATTGCCGCGGGGGAATTCGTCGCCATCGTCGGCCAGTCCGGCTCGGGAAAGTCCACCCTGATGAACATTCTCGGCTGTCTCGACGGACCTACCAGCGGGGAGTATTATCTCAATGGAAACGACGTCTTTCACCTAAATGACGGAGCCTTGAGCGACATCCGCAACCGCCAGATCGGCTTTATTTTCCAGGGCTTTAACCTCATCAGCAGCCTAAACGCCCTGGAAAACGTGGAGCTGCCTTTAATTTACCGGGGCATTGAGAAAACCGAGCGCCGCCGCATGGCCACCGACGCCCTTCGTCAGGTTGGCCTGCAAAACCGCATGCACCACCGTCCGGCCCAAATGTCCGGCGGCCAGCAGCAGCGTGTGGCCATCGCCCGGGCCATCGCCGCCCGTCCGCCCATCATCATGGCCGACGAGCCCACCGGCAACCTGGATTCCGCCTCCGGCGCCGAGGTGCTTTCCGCCATCACGTCCCTCAACCAGGCGGGGCATACCATCATCCTCATCACTCACGACAACGGCATCGCCCAGTCCGCCAAGCGCACCGTGCGCATCCACGACGGCAGGATTGAGGAGGACCGGGTACTCCGGGAAGCGGTCTCTTGATCGGTCAGAGGACTTGTCCATAGAAAGTTTTCAGAATAGCGGTTGTTTTACCCGGACGGCTTTGTTATAATAATTTCTTAATCAGTAAGCAGAGCGCGGCGCTGCTCGGATTAGATTATGAGAAACGGAGCGGTCGGAAATGAATTGGTTTCAGAACTTTATGATGGGGCGGCACGGCCTGGACCAGCTTGGGTTTGCCTTGATGATTACCTGGTTTGTGCTGGCGATGGTGGGAAACTTCACCACGTATCTTCTGGTGATCCTCGCGCTGATTCCCCTGGCATTCTGTGTCTTTCGCATGTTTTCGCGCAACCAGTACCGGCGTGCCAAGGAAAACGATGCGTTTTTGAAGGTGTGGCGTCCGATTCCGGCCTGGTTTCGCCGGGTGAAAAACCGGCTCAAGGGGATGAAGACCCACCGATATTATAAGTGCCCTAACTGCAAGAATACCTTACGCGTTCCCAAGGGAAAAGGAAAAATCTGCATCACTTGCCCGGTGTGCAGAACCGAGTTTATCAAAAAAACGTAAAAAACCAGCCCGGCGTCCGCATACGGCGCCGGGCCTTTTGCATCCGTGTGGTTTGCAGAGCCTCCGGAAAGATATCGGTTTTCTCTCCGGCTGCCGCCCGGACCGGATATCGGAATAGGATTAGCGGGATGCAGAAAAAGAGCGTCCGTTGCCGATTCGCAACGAACGCTCTTTTTCTCAAACCAGATAGGTCACAATGATATACAGGGAAAAGAAAATAATATACACGACCAGTGAAGCAATGGACCACTTGCCGTTTCGCGTCACGCCCGCGAACCCGCCGGCAAACGCTCCGGCGATGACCGAGATGGCCAGCGAGCCCAGAGCCACAATGGAAAGAATGAGAAAAATCGTACCGAGCATCTAAACTCCCCCTTATCCCCGGTTATTTTTCCTGAACGATCCGGTAATAGGTCCGGGCGGTCAGGGAATAGACGATGGCGTAGACAACGGCGAAGAACAGCACCGTCAATATGGTGCACACCAGGTTGAGGGTGGTGTCGGTCATGTTGAAAATAAGCAGCAGCTTGGAGATGACCGGGAACGCCACTGTAATGTGTACGCAGGCGAAAAGCAGCGGCAGGAAGAACACCATGAGAATCTGCTTATGGATGGTTTTCTTGACCTCCTGTTTGCTCATCCCCACCTTCTGCATGATGGTAAACCGGTCGTGATCGTCGTATCCTTCGGAAATCTGCTTGTAGTAGATGATGAGCACCATGGCCATCATAAAGAGCATCCCCAGGAACAGACCCAGGAACAAAAAGCCGCCGAAGGTGGAGTACCAGTCTTCCCGGCTGAGCTCCCGGCTGTCCACCCGAACGCCGGGAATTGCTGTCCTGCACGCCTGGCGCAGGTCGGCCGAGAACGTCGCCACGGCCTCGTCGCTTCCGGCGATATTAAAGGTGGTGACATGGTCGATGGTGGCGGGGGTCTCCTCCTGGGGATAGGAAGCGAGAATGTCGTTTATCACGTCCATGTCCGCCAGGATGACGAAAAAGCTGTTCTGCGAAACCTGATCCACCTTTTCCCGCAGTACAAAGGAGTCGAGCTCTTCCTTTACGGAAAATTCCCGCTCGTCGATCCACAGCGTCTTGCTGCCAAACCGGCCCGCCCGGGTAAAGACCAGGGCTTCGTCTTTTCCTAGGGTTTCGTCCTTGCCTTCCATGCGGTTATAATCCGAAAGCGGGATCAGGGTCACGCTGCTGATGTAGTTGGTGGCGTTTCCCTGGAAATCGCCGGGCACGTCGGAAAGGATCATATTTTGCTGGGAGAAGCCCACATATTGGAAGCAACGGTAGTCGTAACACTCGGTCACCTGTACGCCGCTTGTTTCCTGCTGTGTGCGGATGGCCAGATGCACCGCGTCAATCTGCTCCTGGTTGTCGGCACACTGCACCGTTACATCCATGGGAAAGCGTTCGTCGAGCATCCGCTCCTGCCCTAGGTACAGGGAAACGGTGGTGGAGATGACCACCAGCACCATGGTGCTGAGAATGCAGATGTTGGCAAGGCCAACCGCGTTTTGCTTCATGCGGTAAATCATCCCGGAGACTGAGATGAAGTTTTTGGGCCGGTAGTAAAAACGCTTGTTGCGCCGCAGAAGCTTTAACAGCGCGATGCTGCCGGAGGTGAAAAGAGCAAAGGTGCCGATGATCACCAGCAGCGCCGCCAGGAAAAAGAGAAGCAGCGCGTCCAAAGGGGACTGAACGGTCAGCGCAATGGCGTAACCGCCCCCCAGAGCCAGAAGGCCGATGAGGGTCAAAAGCCAGGAGGACTTGGGTTCCTTTTCTCCCGTCTGCCCGCCTTTTAAAAGGGCAATGGGGTTTGCAATGTGGATCTGCCAGAAGTTCGTCAACAGCGTCAGTAAAAAGATGCAGGCGAACAGAATGGCGGTGACGCCCATGCCGCCCCAGGAGAGGGTGAAGACGATGGGGGTCGCTAAGTTGAGCAGGTAAAGCAGAATCAAAAACAACAGCTTGGAAATCAGGGCCCCCACCAGAAGCCCCAGCGCAATACAGAGTACGGAGATGAACAGCGTCTCAAAAAACAGGGTCTTGACGATGTGGCGTTTTTCCATTCCAAGGATGCTGTAAAGGCCCAGCTCCTTTTTGCGCCGTTTGATGAGAAAGCTATTGGTATAGAAAAGAAGGGCGGCGGAAAAAAGGGCGATGATGATCGTTCCCAGCCACAAAATAGAGGTGAGAACCTCGGTGCCCGGCATGTCGGCAAGGCCAGGATTGTCCGCAATGGAATACATGGTGTAGAAGGTAGCGATGGAAACGACGCAGGTGAGCATATAGGGAAAATAGGTGCTGCGGTTCTTTTTGAGGTTGGTGACCGCCAGCTTTGGGTAAAAGAGCTTATGCAAGGCCGCCACCCCCTGTAGTCAGCACCGTCAGCGTGTCGGACACCTTCTGATACAGCTCTTCGTTGGACATAGCCCCCCGGTAAATCTGATGAAATACCATCCCGTCCTTGATGAACAGCACCCTCCCCGCGTGGCTGGCGGCCATGGTGGAATGGGTGACCATCAGGATGGTCTGGCCGGAGCGGTTGATGTCGGAGAAAAGGTGAAGCAGATGAGCCGCCGCCTTGGAATCGAGGGCACCGGTGGGCTCGTCGGCCAAGACGAGCTGGGGATGGGTAATCAGGGCCCTGGCCACCGCCGCGCGCTGCTTTTGCCCGCCGGACACTTCATACGGGTACTTTCCCAAGATATCCGTGATCTCCAGCTTTTCGGCGATAGGGGTCAAACGCCGGCTCATTTCGGGGTAAGACTTGCCGGACAAAACCAGCGGCAGAAAAATATTGTCCTGCACCGAGAAGGTATCGAGCAGGTTAAAGTCCTGGAACACAAAGCCCAGATGCTCCCGCCGGAAAGCGGCCAGTTCCCTGTCCTTGATTTCCACGATATCCCGCCCGTTTAGGAGCACCTCGCCGCTGGTGGGCTTGTCCAGGGAGGCGAGAATGTTGAGCAGGGTGGTTTTCCCCGAGCCGGACTCGCCCATAATCGCCACATATTCGCCCTCTTCCACCGTGAAGGAGACGTTTTCCAGCGCCTGGACCTGATTGCCCCCAAAGCGGGTGGTATAGATTTTTTTAAGATTCTTGACTTCCAGTAACGGCATATGACCGACCTCCTGTTTGAAATCTGTCCTTAGTATAAGAAAAAAAGAAATGCGCTGCCATCGATTTGGCTTACATTTCTTTTTTCAGTCTTACACTTCGGTAAGATTCCCTATTCCATTGGAAAGGCCGCTTCGCTCAGGTCGATTTTCATGCGCGTGCCTTTTCCCACCTGGGAGGAAAGAAAGATACGGTGGGAAAGCTTTTTGAGCGTTTGCCGGCACAGATATAGCCCCAGCCCCGTAGACTTTTTGTCCATCCGCCCGTTATATCCGGTAAAGCCCTTTTCAAAGACCCGGGGCACGTCCTCGGGCCGGATGCCGATGCCGGTGTCCTCGATGACGAGGGACTTGTCCTCCTGCGGGTCGAGATAGATGGAGATGCTCCCGCCGGCCGGCGTGTATTTGAGAGAGTTGGACAGCAGCTGCTCGAGCACAAAGGTGAACCATTTCTCATCGGTCAGCACCGTGCAGGGCGTCTCGGTCAGGTGCAGGGAAATGTTCTTGCGGATAAAGGTCATGGAATACTTTTTGACCGCCCCGCGCACCATGGGGAAGAGGGGTACGCGTTTGAAAAGCAAGTCGCTGGCGTCGTTTTGTAGGCGCAGATAATGCAGCGTCATCTCCACATACTGCTCGATCTGAAAGAGGGACTGTCCGAGCTCCACCCGTGCCTGGGTCGGCGGCATTCCCTGAAGAACCAAGCGCATGGCGGCAATGGGCGTTTTAATCTGGTGCGCCCAAAGGGTGTCGTATTCCATCCGGTCCTGATAAGCGGCGTCGGCCTTGGAAATCTGTTTCGCCCGGTCGTCGAACAAGGTCCGGATCAGCGCTTGGTTGTCCTCTTCGGGCAGGGTGCGGGGCGGAGGAAGTCGGTCGAGGCTGACGGTGATTTCTTCGCGCAGCATAGTAAGCAGCCGGTGACGGTCATAAAACCTGAAAAAGTCATACCCGCCGTACAAAAGCCCTCCGGCCAGGGTGACGGCACTCCCGTACAAAACCGCATCGTAAGGAAGGCGCAGAAGGAAAAACAAAAGCCAGAAAAGCAGGAGAAACAAAACAAACCCCACCATTACCCGATACCGTGCTTTCAAATACGCGGCAAGCACCGGCCAAAAAACCTTCTTTTCCATTTATCCCTCCACCAGGTAGCCCACGCCTTTTTTGGTCTTGATCAGGGAAGAAAGCCCGATTTGCGAAAGCTTTTTTCGCAGGCGGGTGACGTTGACCGTCAGCGTGTTGTCGTCAATAAAGCTGTCCGAATCCCAGAGCCTTTTCATAATGTCTTCCCGGCAGACTATCTGCCCCTTCTGTTCAAACAGCAGCTGCAGGATTTTTAGTTCGTTTTTGGTCAACTCCATGGTGCTGCCCTCATAGGAAAGGGACCCGTCGCCTAAATTTAGAATGACGCCCTTGTGCTCCATCAGGATCCCAGTCCCGCCAAAGGAATAGGTTCTTCGCAGCAGAGCCTGGACCTTGGCGGTGAGCACGTCCAGGTCAAACGGCTTTGGGACGAAGTCGTCCCCGCCCATATTGATGGCCATGACCAGATTCATGTTGTCGCTTGCAGAGGAAAGAAAAAGAATCGGGACCTTGGAGCGTTTGCGGATTTCCCCGCACCAATAATACCCGTTGTAGTAGGGAAGGAGAATATCGAGAATCACCAGCTCCGGGGAAAAAGCGGCGAATTCCTCCAGCACCCGGTCGAAGTCGGTCACCTGTTTCACTTCAAAGCCCCACTTGGACAGATGCTGTTCGATGGCGTTTGCAATGATGCGCTCGTCTTCCACAATCAGGATTTTATACATAGCGGCCTCCTGTCATCCCAGTGAGTGGGGAACGGTTTTATTGTACCAGATTAGGCAAGCGGTGTCGAATTTGTCCGCGCATCAACCGGCTTGACGGCATAGACTGGCAGTGGGGAAACCCTTCCCCGAAACGATTCTAAGGAGGTCTCCATTTTGCACATCTACAATGGCAATTGCGGCTGTCCGGATCCCTGTAATCCTTGCCAGCCTGTTTGTCAGCCTTGCTTGATCCCCGGCCCTCCCGGCCCTCCCGGCCCTGCCGGCTCTGCGGATACCATTGTCATTCGCAGCACCGTTACTGCAGCGCCCGGCGCCTTTGCGGAGGTACGCGATGTCACGGGCGGACCGGAACATGTCCTTGATTTCATCATTCCGCAGGGGATCACTGGTCCCACCGGAGCCACTGGGGCGGACGGAACGGTTGGGATTGCCGGTCCCACTGGGCCGACCGGAGCCACCGGAGCCACTGGCGCAACCGGTCCTACGGGTGTTACGGGCCCGACTGGCCCGACCGGGCCGTTCCTATTTGGATAAAACCAGATTGTGCATTCCCGGGAGTTATGGAGGTGAAAAATGCGGTGGCGGCTTCACGGACAAGCCAGCCGTACAAAAACAAGGGATTATTCCTCCCATTGAAAAGCCGCCTGTGATTTTGATCACAGGCGGGTTTTCGTTTAAAAACCTTCGGAAAGATCCACCGAATAATCGGTACGAACCATACAAGGGTAAAGTTTTTTCGTGTTTTCCC